>WJIR01000120.1 GCA_014730175.1 Candidatus Zixiibacteriota bacterium | reverse complement strand
TATCGGTGAAATCACATACGAAATCCTGGTGGCTTATCGCATCGGGATCGTAGTACTGCGATGTCGGCAGCGATGAGCGCTCGATAATTCGGTAAATATCTAAGATATTGTTGCCGTTGAAATCCTCGCCGGGATCGAGGATGCCATTGGAATTAACATCCTCGTCATAAGTTGTGAATTCGAATCCCCCATCGTTGGAAGCTTCCAGAGAAGGAACATCAACCGCTCCGGTGGTGACGTAAATTTGACCACCCTTTTTAGCGCCTACCCAGAGCCCTCCATCGAATAAATGCTCAATACCGCTATCGATAGGATATTCACAACTTGGCAAATCACGCAGATTAAAGCCGTCCCCGAAGATACCATAATTGGTGATATGTAACGAGATATTCCCTACGTTTGTATTCTTGGTTTCGTCGTCGAGGGCATTGGCAGCAGGAGAAATAAGGAAAAACGCGATTCCCGCTATTATTATTAGTGAAAAAGATACTCGAACCGAAAAAATAACGATGGCTCCTTAGTAAGGAAGTGGAATAAAATAAAGAACTACGTTAAACTCCTTACTATGAAAATTTATCATTAGAGAAACTCAAGTCAAGGCAAAAATCGCCTCTAATCACATCTTAAGAAACACTTAACTCGATATGAATATTTCCATAATTTTTGCGGGGAGAAATTAAGTAATAATCATCAGACTAAAAAAATGAAAGGCTGCCCGAATAAGGGCAGCCTTCCTAAATAAAAGAGGGACTTGCTATTACTTCAACAATGTCACACGCTGCGTGAATACTTTTTCACCAGCGGAGAGTTTGTAGAAGTATACGCCGGAAGCCTGGTCAGCAGCATTCCATATTACGCTGTGACGTCCCGCGTCAGCATGTCCGGAATACAGAGTGGCTACTTTCTGACCCATCAGGTTGTAAACTTCGAGGTTTACGACTCCAGCCACCGGTATCTCAAAAGTAATGGTGGTGGTGACGTTGAATGGGTTAGGATAAGCGCCTACCAAGGTGTATTCAGTCGGTACATAGTTGCCGAAGAATTCGCCTTCGATAGACCACTCGGTGGCATTACCATCGCGTCCGGCAACGACCGTGAACGGAAATTCGGCGGAGTCGCATTTCACGCTGGGACGGTCACCGCAATAGGCTCTGTAGGTATAAGTACCCTGCGGAGCGAATCCAGGTACATTCTGCCAGGTATGGGCGGTTAAGAACTGCCCGGGATTCAGCGGAATGTTGTTGAATGCGAACTGCTGGAAGAAATTACCCGAATAGATCACGCCGCCCCATACGTCGGTTGTGATAGGATCGGGTGTAGGGTTGCCGATGTATCCGGTTAAGCCGAAACGACCGCCCGGCTCCACGATCACAGGATCATCGTCAGGGGTCATGTCTACATCGCAGCACGGAGGTTCGCCGCCAGCCTCGGTAATCTCGAAGCAGGAAAGATAATCATAGCCTATTCCTCCGCCCTGTCCCAGCAATAAGATGGCTCCTAACGGCGCAGTGAAGTCATCCACGAAGAAAGCTGCGCCTCCGGCAATATCACCGTTGGGAGAAGGTCCGTTTACTTCCTCAGCCTGGAATTCTACACCGGTATAAACGCCGGTTACCGGATTGAATTGGGATACCTGCATTCCGTTATTAGGCGTTCCATTCTGCGAATGCACCCAAAGCCATGGACCATCGGCAGATACGTTGTCCCATGTCATACCGTAAGCTGATTTAGTGTTGGTTAAGCTATTGATGACCGTTCCGCTCCGATCGAATTCAACGATATTTGACGAAAAATTAGCTGTCCAGAAATGATTGGTTTCCGGATCGTATGCCAGAGCGCGAGTAACAGTTATACCCGCTGGTTTGGGAATTGTCACTCCAGTTGGCAGTCCATCGGCAATACTTATCTGATGAACTACTGTGCCGTCGTCTCCGGCTTATAAAAATTCCCCGTCCCAGGCAAGATCGCGCCAGCCCCACGAGGAGTTAGTTGGCTGATCTGTTGTCTGAACCAGGTTGAAGTCAGCATCATATTTATAGAGCTTATTGGGCTGTTGACCCGTATTACCGCCGGTTACCCAATAATGCTCTCCATCCCACTCGCAACCCAGCAACTGGTTATCGTCTGCTTGAGTTTGGATATCAATCGGTCCCCAAAGTTTGTCGCCCAGCGCCAGAATCGTGTTATTTTGATTTTGCGGCGCCGGATCGCGTCAGCGTCTTCGGCAAATGCAAAGGATGATAATAAAATCACGCTGAGTAATATCAAATAAATGATACGGTGAGACTTCTTTAGTCGCCTCCGAAATTAAGAATTGTGAAAATTACATCTACACTTACAGAAATTATGCAATCTCTACGATCTGCACACCTCCTTTCTTCCCGGAAACCTCGGAAAGTCAATATTGTTGAATCATCAATGCCGATATAACGCTCGTGTGTCCTTGTTATCGAAGCCATATCGGCGTTATGAAAGAATCATAACCAATCAATTCAATCAATTTCCATTCGGTAACTTCGGCAATCTCTAATTACCCTGAGTATATCCATGTTCTAATAAATATTCAAAATACTGATCTGTGAAGATAGTAGAATCATCTATTAATTGTACAAGCGTATAACGCCTACCTATATAATGTAAAATATATAGTAATACAATAACTTTGTCGCGTTATTTTTATAATATTTAAATTCATTTATTAAATAAACGCTATTTAACTCAGTAAATAAGGGTTGTTAACGATATATTAAGAATCGGTACACAATCACCTTAGCAAATACACGAACAGCCATAATTATAAATAATTATTTAATATTCCATAGTTATTATTGCTCATAAATAGGCTTGGCTCATTATTGGATTCAGTATTGTTGATGAAATATTGAGTTCCCCTGCAGTTAACCGGGATCAGTACTTGCGATTCGTGTAGTTTTCCTGAGGTTTATATTCTCGGACGCAAACCCCCGGCTGCGTACTAATGATCCTGTGATTTATCCGGGTCAAGAACAACTTTGAAACTCGTCCTTTACACTTATAAGTTCCGTAGAAAATATTGCTTGATCTTTCGTCCTCTGCTATTGATAAGACGTATTATTATAATCAGTTAGCCATAGCTCGTAAAAGTGCCTGATAATGCAGTACTCCAACTGAACGATTTAACTTTAAACAATCAATGGAAGAAGTCGATAATAGAATATGTATAAATATGTTTAAAAAATCCTTGACATTTCGACCACGGAGATTTTATCTTATAATAATATTTGGTTTCCTAGATTAACTCGTTCAGAGGTTTGCATTTTAAATCCGTTCCTTCTTAATAGTTTAATCCGGGGAATTAAGGCAATGGCGCCGCTTGATTCGCATTGTTATATATTTAGCTTGAGAAGCTTCCGGCGTTGGACATTTTATTTTGGAGAATCTAATGAATATCTATGTTGGGAATTTAGCACCCAATACCACTGAAGAAAGTCTTCGTAAAATTTTTGAAACTCACGGAGAGATTGCATCGTTGAATATTATCAAAGACAGATACTCTGGAGAATCGCGAGGATTTGGATTTATTGAAATGCCGGTTCTGGAAGAAGCCCAGTCTGCTATCTCAAGCTTGAATGGTACCCAGTTAGATGGAAACACATTGAAGGTCAATGAAGCCAGACCGAAAAGAGATAACAGAGGAGGCGGTCGCCGAGGAGGCGGAAGACGCTGGTAAGCTGAAGACTTAATTTCAACTCAACGATAGGGCTGACTTAAAGGAAATGATTTTATCGTTTCCTTTTGTTTTGAGGTAATCACGGTATTTCTCAGTTTTTTGCCTAAAATGTCGTGAAATCCGATAATCATAAACGAAAGGATATTTCAAATGAGTGAAGTAAAAACTGGAGACACCGTTGAGGTGCATTACGTAGGAAAACTTGAAGATGGTACGGTATTTGATTCCTCTCCCAAAGATCAACCACTTCGTTTCACGATAGGCCAGGGCAGGATTATACCCGGTTTTGAACAAGCAGTGGTAGGTATGGAAGAGGAAGATACTAAGACCGTCACACTTAAGCCGGACGAGGCTTATGGCGAACGTCGTGATGATTTGGTCAAAACCTTTGACAGATCGAACTTGCCGGAGTCAATCACACCATCGGTTGGTCAGCAACTTCAAATGAAAAGAGCCGACGGCGGCGTGATTAATGTCACCGTAACCGATTTCGACGAAGAGAACGTGACCATAGATGCAAACCATCCGCTCGCCGGAAAAACCCTGGTCTTTGATATAGAACTGGTTAATAAAGTCTGACGAATCGCGTATCGAAATTTCGTATGGTAAATATTAAGCGGGTCACCTTTTAAGGTCGACCCGCTTTTTGCATGGAGGTTTACGACTAAATAATGGCTCATTTAATTAACTATCGGGGGTAACCGCCAAACCTGTAAATGGACGCTCACGCTCCGTCGTGACAATACATCGTAGGTCGGGTTCAGAATTCGGCGACAGCGCGGTAGGTCGGGTTCCGGAATTCGGCGACAGCCGAATGAAGAAACCCGACACCCATACTACGTAGCCGAAGGCTTGCCCTCCGGGGATTATCATATCGGTAGATCAGGGGATTTATCCACTCGACATCAGTTCCATGGGTAGGTCGTCAGCTTACTGCGGACATTTATTCGCCTCGCGGAACGCGGGGCGAAGACGGGGTGTGTTTCCGTTTCCACAAGAGTAGCATGCTTAGCTCGAAGCCGAAGGCGAAGAAATAAGCATGTTTTGTATCAATCGTTATTTCCCTCTCCCTGACGAGGGCGAGGGTGTCCCGCGAAGCGCGGGACGGGTGAGGGAACGGATATGTCGGCAGAGAGTCAATTTCATCCCGCATATTGCGGATGAAATCGCGGTGTGTTGGTGCGTGCTGTCGGGTCGCCGTACCCGACAGAAAAGGCGTCAGGTGCGGCGACCTGACGCCACATTGGTTGTGCTGTCGGGTGCCTACACCATACTACGTAGCCGAAGGCTTGCCCTTCGGGGATTATCTTATGGGCAGATCATGGATTTCATCCCCCTGACAGATATGACGTCAGGTCAGACGACCTGACGCCATATATTTATGCGGTCGAATGCCCTCATCCGACCGCAATGTAACTCGTCTAACGACTAAAAGCTGACTACTGATGACTATTTCAGCAGTGTCATTCGTTTGGTGAACACTTTGTCGCCAACCGAAAGCTTGTAGAAATATATACCGGATGAATAATTCTCCGCATCCCAGAGAATCGATTTGAATCCGACATGCTGATACTCGTCAACCAGGGTCGCCACTCTCTGTCCCGCAAGGTTGTAAACCTCAAGCCTTACATCGCTATCGCTATTCAGAGTATAGTTGATGCTTGTTGATGCATTGAACGGATTCGGGTAATTTCCTATCAGAACCGTTGATGTCGGCAACTCTCCGCTATCCTGGTTCCATCCCGATAATGTCCATTCGCTGTTATCGCCAATTCTGGCTCCGCTAACAGTGAATTGGAATGATGCTTGATCCACTATATCACTCGGATAGTCACCGCAATAAGCTATGTAATCATAATCACCGATAGGCGCAAATCCGGGGATATGCTGAGTAACGCCGGGGTAGTTTAACGTCTGATTCGGTCCCAGCGGAACATTGTTAATCTGCTGCACTGGTCCGTAGGTGCCGTATCCGGGAACATTCAACATCACCCACACATCGGTCGAAGTCTGTTGATTGAGGTTATTACTCAGTACACCGGTATAGGTAAACGAACCTCCGGGCGGGACTATGATCGGAGGATCATCCGGTATCATATCGATTGCTATATCCGGCTGGCCTCCGCAATCTGCCACAACCACTTTAAATGCGTCTATTCCGGCTTCCACTACCGAACCGGAATTCAGATCGGATGCTTCGAAACGAATCTTCACCTGGCTGGTGGGCGTTACATGTTCGCTGACTATCAGCGAATGTTCATTCCAGCCGCTGGATGTTACCGGTCCGAAAGTCTGGGCATGAATCCAGCTTCCGCCGTTATTATTGGAGACATGTACTTTGAATAAGTCATTGTTTGGATCCGCACCGTAATTATTGGTATACCAGAGCGCATAGTATACTATGGCATCCTCATAATCGATTAAATCCAGGGTGGGCGATATAAGCCACGTATAGCCGTCATCCACGTCGGAGTTATCGTCAACGTTGTCAGTGAGATAGCACTTACCGGAACCATCATAATCGGTGGGAGGATCTCCTCTGTCACCCCCGCCAACCGGAATGCCGCGATCCCATTGACCATCTGCGCAGTTATTTTCGACAGTCCAGCCGAGATTGTTTTCAAAGTTGTCTTCGAAAACGGTGATGAAGCCGAAAGCGCTTACGGTAGAATAGGTTTCGTTAGGCGCATTGACAGGATTATACCTGGTGTCGCCATCCTGATCTACCACGGTGAAATAATAATTGACGGTGTTGCCGCATGGAATTGCCGGGAATACCGCATCATACACATTAGGCTCGATCTCTACCATATCGACCTGCTGGTAGCCGGTTCCGTAATCATAATGCAGTACGCCGGTTCCGGGCTGAGCGGCTTCCGATACTTCCACCCTGACTGCTGTGCCGCCGTTGGGATTGACATATTCCGGGAACCCATTCGGGAAATTAAAGCTCAGAATATCGCCGGCTAATTCGGCAATATAGATATTGACAGGATGGTTTAACTCGATCAGTTCCGGTATCCGGTAAGGATCAGGCCAGAAACCATCCCAGCCATCACCAACTTCCGGAGTGAATCCGAAGATTTTATTTTTGGTGGTTTGTTCGCCATAGGAATAATCGACAGCATCACCGTTGACGGGATAAAGCAAATCGCCCGCTTTTCCTGCCGCATATCCGTTGAATGATGTTGCCGAATCGGCGATAGCAACGAATGTCTCATGATCCGGAGTATCGGCATTATTGTATCCATAAGGATATAAGAAGTATTCTCCATAGCTATGATAATGGAGCGCTAACACGAATTCATGGTCTTCGCATAACTGCATTACCGCCTGGTTCTCCGGTTCCGAGCCGGCTGAGGGACCTCTATACGTCTCGCTGCTCGGATACGGCGAGGAACCATAATCGTCATATCCCCATTGGAAAGTGTAATTACGGTTATTGTCCACACCGTAACTTCCGCCGTTATTCCTGCGATTTTTACGCCACATACCGCCGCCGTTGGGATTTGTTTGACGATTGTACTCGTAACCGTCCGGATTCACTATCGGCATAAACCAGACCTGGCGGTTATCCACAAGGTTGGTAGCGGTCGGATTGCTCCCATAGTTGGAAAGCAGCCAGTTGGCAAAATCCAGACAGATTTCCATCCCTATCGGTTCACGGGCATGCGTCAATCCGGTGTAAAGCACTTCCGGTTCGTTCTCCTCAACATTCACATTGTCGGAGATTTTCATTGCCCAGATAATATTGCCATTATGACCGGCTCCGATATTTTCAATTTTGGCAATTGACGGGTAGTCGTTCACCATTTGATTCATGAAATCTACGGCTTCGCCATAGGTCATAAATCCCCCCATATCCAAACCGACACTTCGGCTGGCATAGAAATCCTCAAGATTCGGGATTATTATTGCATACGAGAATCCTTCCTTCTCCAGCAACTGAATTTCGCTGTCGCTCAACGGCATTATCACATATTCCTCCTCCGGAACGTAATCCATACCGCTGCGGTCAAATCCCAGAAGCATGAGGTCGCGTATGGCGATCTCACCCGGTACTTCAATCCGCACCCTGTGATGCATTTCCATGGCACTTAGCAAACCTGCCGAAATCAATAGCAGAATGGATACTGCTACAGCTATCTGCCCCCATTTAACGATAGAAGAATTACTCCTACAATTCATATAGGTTCCTTTCACTTGTAAGGTGGTTTATCTGTAGAAAAGATTTAACTAAATATAATGATTAATGAATGAATGTCAACGAATCATGGTTGAAATAATACGAAAATTACTTCAGATAGCGGGCGAAAGCCTTGTAAGATCACGGATTACGCTGCGCCTAAAATTTATCTTGACATATACCGATATCCTAACTAAACTGTCTACGCTGTTTGGAGCAATTGATGACAATTGATTGTTCGACGATTAAATCCTTCATAAACGGTATATTTAGATTTCGGCGCCCTAGCTCAGTTGGTAGAGCAACGGACTGAAAATCCGTGTGTCCGCAGTTCGATTCTGCGGGGCGCCATAATTCTCGGCGTTTTATTTGAAAACAATACCGGTTTTCAAGGCTTGATAATTACCGCCTATCCCCAGTTTATCCTCATTTTTATCTTTATCCAAGCTTAACTCACTCCGCTGGATTCCGATAGATATTTCAGGAATAATGTTCTTTGACCACATCTTAAGAGGGGCATCGGATATGAAATATAAAAGAATCTCGCCATTTGTGATTATGCTATTTTTGTGGATGCAGTTATTCATCCCGTTTAGAGCGGGCTTTGCCCAGAATGAGGAAGAATATAAACCCGCGGTAGCTGTGGCCGATATGGATGCAAGCGGTATCTCCGAACAGGAAGGGATAGTTTTATCGAATCGCCTGCGTGCGGAAGTCTGGAAAACTCAAAAGTTCGATATGCTGGAGCGCCAGGCGATGGATGATATCCTGACCGAACAAGGTTTCCAGCTTTCGGGAGCTTGCGACCAAGCCTCTTGCCTGTTGGAAATAGGTAAGTTATTGCCCGTGGAAAAAATCATTGGTGGTTCTGTCGGTAAAGTTGGGAATACCTGGACAATTACACTGCGGATGATCGATATCGGCTCCGGTAGAATCGAGCGTACCGTAACCAAAGACTGCCCCAAATGCACTATCGATGAAATCCTGAGCCCTCTGCTGGGTTATGCCGCCAAGGATATGGCGGGATTGGAAGTGGAATATGCTGAGTTGGATCTCGGCGAAGACTCGATAGTTCGGAAGAAGACCGATGAATCAGCTCAAACCGGAGAGTTGAATGCCGGAATGGATATGGCTGCTTCCGAAGGCGGCGGAAGTATCTTCGGGAAATGGTGGTTCTGGGGCATTATTCTCGCCGGCGCCGGAGGCGGTGTCGCCGCTGCAATGGGCAGCAGCCCCGCCGATGAATCCGGCGGCGGCTCCGATGGACATGGTTCGATTGATATTCGTTGGAAATAAACTAAAATACGGTGGTGATAGCTATGGATAAGGTAAAGCATAGATTACTTTTGACGATGATGAGCATTTTGCTTTTAACTTCTGTCTTTTTCATCTCGTGCAGCAAAAAGGATGTTCTGCACTCTAATCCGGAAGGTGGAATAGCAATACAAGCTGAATGGCCTGATATGCCGAAAGGACCTTCGGAAAACACCAATCCTGATTCCCAAGAACCATTGCGAAAACCGAACGAAGCGCCTCCGGAGGTGGAGATGATCGATGTCACCATTGATGCTCCCCACTATGGTTCTACCACTCACAGTTTCGATGCCTCAACCAATGGCGGTGCGGTGGACGGAATCCCGGCGGGAGATAACTACTCGATATTCCTCTCTGCGATGGATGGTTCAAATAATGAATATTATTGGTATCAGGAGAATAACATCACCGTGAGACCCAATGAGACCACCGAAGTGAATGTTTCGTTTGTTCATACAGTCCCTTATGCGCCTTCCAATCTATATGCAGAATGGTATGACAATCATATCCTGTTGACCTGGATGGATAACGCATATAATGAGGAACATTACATAATCGAAAGGCAGGAAGTCGGCAACGACTGGTATGTCATCGACAGCGTCGGCTCGGAGAATATCGAATATCATGATTACAACTTCAATCTTGATTCGGAGTACTATTACAGGGTATATGCCGCAAATCCCGGAGGTTATTCCGGTCATTCCGAAGAAATCTATTTTTCAACTTCCTCTATAGCTATCGAACCTCCCTCGGATCCCTATGCTTACTGGCATTCTGACGACTCAATCGCTGTTACCTGGATGGACAATTCTTACGATGAGACCGGTTTCGTTATAGATCGTAAGGAAGAGATGGGAACATGGGAGGAATCATACGGGAGCGTAGGAGCGGATGAAGCTATTTTCTACGATAGTAACTTTAATCTGGAAAGCGGTTACTATTACAGAATCCGCGCCGAAAGGGATGGAGAATATTCTGATTATTCATCGGAAGCCTACGTCTCCACCGTATCCGGTTCCATCGATAGCCCAACCGATGCAAACGCCTACTGGTATTCGGATGTGGAAATTGCTATCTCCTGGACCGATAATTCACATAATGAGACGGAATTCGTAATTGAACGCAAAGAAGACATGTACGGCGTCTGGAACGAATTGAGCCGGGTGCCCACAGACAGCACCATCTGTATCGACAGTACGTTCCTGTTCGGCAGGGAGTATTATTATCGTATCCTGGCAACTAACGGAACTATGTACTCGGGATACTCCAACGAGGTTACTATTTCAACCAATGTGGATTTCCTCATGCCCCCCAGTAACCTGAACGTTTTCTGGTATTCCAGCTCCGAAATCGCCGTTACCTGGGATGACAACTCCACCGGAGAGGAGCAGTTTTTGATAAAACGTTCCACCAATGGTATGACCTGGTATGATTATGACTCGGTTTCAGCGGACTCCACCATATATTTGGATACCGATTTTGTTTACGGATACAGCTATTACTACCAGGTCCTCGCAGTTCATGGTAACCACGAATCGGGAAATGAAGAGCAGTTTTGGTTTGATACTTCCAGCTTACCGCCGGAACAGCCTGATATCGAGTCCTGCTTTTTTGACGGCGTCAAGATGACTGTTCGCTGGGGATGGACTTCCGATGCGAGCTCGTATATGATCTATCGAAAAGCGGTTGGCGATACCGCTTATGAATACGTAGCTTCGGTGCCGGCCACCACCAATTATCATGAGG
>WJIR01000119.1 GCA_014730175.1 Candidatus Zixiibacteriota bacterium | reverse complement strand
TGAGGTTTTGAGACGGTTTCACGGTGACCCGACAGCACAACCAATGTGGCGTCAGGTCGCCGCACCTGACGCCTTTTCTGTCGGGTGGGGGCGAACCTGTCTCAAAACCCTGATTTAAGGCGTTGCACAGGAAAAAGAGATTGCCGCGCCCTCAACAAGCCTCGGTCTATCAAAGACTTCTAATACTGTTATTGCGAGGAGCATGACGACGAAGTATTCTTTTTGAGGTTTTGAGACGGTTTCACGGTGACCCGACAGCACAACCAATGTGGCGTCAGGTCGCCGCACCTGACGCCTTTTTGTCGGGTGAGGGCACCCGACGCCACAATTGAATTAGGTAGACATTCGCGCCCGGGCGGGCAAGCCTTCGGCTACGACAAAAAACATGCTTTTCTCTAAGCCCGCGTCCGGGTGGATTTTTCGTCATCGCCTTAAAAGAATGGTCGGCAAATTACAATTCATCGTAACCGGGCCGCCTCTTTATGAATTTACCGAAACCGGTTTCTCCGGTAAATTTACCCCTTTCGGCGACTACTTTACCTCGGCAGATCGTTACATCGGGATATCCGTTAAGTTCATATCCTTCGAATGGCGACCAATCGCAGTTGGTTTGCAGGTCTTTGTGTGAAAGTTTTATTTGCCTATCCGGATCGAAGATTACGATATCAGCGTCGCTACCTACCGCAAGGGAACCTTTCTCAGGATACATTCCCATGATTTTAGCGGGATTGGTGGAGACAGTTTGGACTAATTTCTGCAATGAGAGCCTATTATTTACCACACCATAGGAATAAGCGAGAGGCAACAGAGTCTCAACGCCAGGGAGTCCGAACGGTATTTTTGTAAAATCACCTTTCCACATAGCTTTTTGTTCGGTATTGAATGTGCAAGTATCAGTGGCGATGGTGGAAACATCTCCAGTTGCTAATCCTTCCCATAATCGGTCAGCATCTTTTTTGGATTTTATCTGAGGACAAGTGGCGTAAAGATGACCATCCTTCTTGCGAAATACCGAATCATCCAGAAGCAGATATTGAGGACAGGTCTCAGCGAACACCTTAACACCCCGCTCGTGAGCCTTCGATACTATTTCCGCGCCCTCGCCGGTGGACATGTGTACAATATACAGTTTTCCTCCGGTCGCCTCCGCCCAGGTAACCGCTCGGGAAATTGCCTCGTACTCGGTAAAATTGGGACGGCTGAGAACATGACAGAATGCCCCATACTTTTTCATATCTTCTTCGTTGTGATAGCGTTCGATAAGCAAATCCAAAACCCTGACAGATTCGGCATGAACACCTACCACCCCGCCGAATCTGGAGACTGTTTCCAATGCCGAGAAAAGGGCGTCATCGTCGGAGATCATACCTTCCTTAGCGTAAATCATGAACATCTTAAAAGAAGTAATACCATCGGATGCCAGCTTTTCCATTTCCGCGGCCGTGTTTACTCCCCAATCGGTAGGGACCGCATGAAGCGCATAATCAACGCAGACCTTTTCGTCGGCTTCAGCCTTACGGGCATCGACAGCATCGATTAATGTTTCCCCTTTTTTCTGAATGGCAAAATCGATAACAGAAGTTACTCCGCCGCACGCCGCCGCCTTGGTGCCGTTTTCGAAATCATCGGCGGATACCGTTCCGCAGAACGGTAGTTGTAGATGTACGTGAACGTCGATCGCTCCCGGCATCACCAGTTTCCCGGAGGCATCGATTACCTTACCGTGTTCCCCCTCGATATTGCGAGAAATAGCCGCAATCTTGTCTTTCTCGATAGCCAGATCCGCTTTGTAACTGCCTTCAGCGGTGGCTATTGTACCGTTTTTGATTAATACGTCCATAAAGATCTCCTGTTTTGCGATAGAAAGTAGGGGCTTAATAGAATATGTAATCTACCTTAAAAATATTTTATAATCCTTAAACAGTCAAGTGTAATCCTCAAATACATACAATCGTTGTCACCTGAACGAAGGGGACAAATATCGGCAGCAAGCACGGGCTTACTCGCTCGGAGAAACGCGCTTTATCGCGTCCCCTGTTCACGACGGAGCATGACCCTCCAGACTCATTGTCGGGTTTCTCCATTCGGCTGTCGCCGAATACCGGAACCTGACCAACGACTTATGGAAGCTATTAAAGTTTGTCGCATTTGTCTACGGACTAAGCATGCCACAGGTGCGTAAATCCTCAGCTATGGATTAACAATCTTTAGGAATCATTCGAGGTTTTCATCATATCGGAAGTATCATAGGAATTCACTTGCCATTATGATATTTTTTCGTATATATTAAAGGCGCTTGAGATTTACAAGCCTTAACCCGAAACCCATTGCGGGAATGGCGGGAGAAAAAGCTAACCACATATAGAGGGATAGAAGGATGAATAGTGATCTTAGGTTTAATATTGCGGACAAACGCTTAGAATATCGGGGGGACAAAGAACCGGAGCCGATGGGTGCGAATGAAATCACTGAATTTAACCACCGGCATCGTACGGTTTTAGACAACTATAAAATCCGGCTACAGGATTGGAATGTAACAACACTGGATGACAGGATCAATAATCGCTCGAATTTGGGTGCTTTTCGCAATCGGCAGATTCGCGAATCGGCTATCCTGGCGGCGGCATTATCCGCACTTGCGGTCGGTCTGCATGGATTTGGCAGCCTGAAGAAGATACCTAAAGAAGAGCAGACTAAGAAGGTCACAAACAAGCTGAAGCGAGCCAATGACCGCACTGCAGCCCAGATGATGGCGGAAGTTTTGCAAACCACAACCGAAATGATGCGTCCCGGGGAGGAAGTGGTAATCGCTTCCACCATAACCGAGGGCGTTCGCGTTAAACCCGGCAAAGAAGCTGGGGGAAATCCCACTATTGCGGTCGGAGCGCTGTTTGGTAAGGATGAACACCGAGCTGAATACGGCATATCTCTCGATCCCAGCGTTACCATGATGTCAATGGGAAACGACGTAATCGACGGAACCGGTAAGTCAATCAAAGGCGACCATTCTTCTTTCACCGCTTTGTTCCTGACCGAGTCGGGCGTTAAGCGGCATTTGCCTGATATCTATGTCCAGCGCTGGATGAGCGGTGAGTATTTTAAGGAGTTCAATCCCAGGGAAGCAAGTCTGTTGGATGCGGCGGAGATAATCTCCGACTCCTATAATTTATCGAACATAAAAGAACTAACCGCCTACTTCTTAGATAGATCAAGGCATAATGTAGCAATGGACGAACTCAACAGTGCGGGAATCTGCACTCCATTTGACAAGGATGGAGATCTTTTCCCCTGCTTTGTAATGGGTGAAGTAGATATCGTTTTTCCCGACGGCAAACCTCTCTATTCCATGGTCGGCGAGATCGGTGGTTCTGCGGAATGGGCGGTGGGCGCGCTACCTTTGATCTGGAGAAACGGTCAGGCGGTAGGTATGTTAGCCAGCCAGACCACGCTTACCAGAAAGGACCTCTCCCCTGAGGAAGTATGGAGGGAAAGGTTTCATTACACCGAAGATGAATATATGTCCATCCAGGATGCACGGTTTGAGCAAAAGCCGTATTTCACGGTGAAGGATATTTTCGAGGATCCTTTTGCAGGTGGAATAAGCGCTTTCGGTGCTATATCCGATAACTTCTTTTATCCGCCGATGAAGGGGGCGACTGCGGATCGGGATAAGGATCTGGTAACCGTGAACGTGATGACCATTAATTCACTCGGCGTGATACAGCACTGGGAAATGAAGTTTAAGTGTTTGAACGGGATCGATGAAAGTATCAACCTAATGATTTCCCCTAAGGAGGAATTGAGAGGACTGGATGAGAAGGATATAGAAAAGAAGATAGATAAGATGCTTTCAACCGATACGATGCGTAAGCGTTTCAGAATATTTTATAATAATGAATACTATCCCGCTCTGATCCCTGTAAGGGATAAGATGGTTTTGCTGCATAGAGCATTAGATGCCCTTATTGAAAGAGGCGCTCTGGATGTGGAAGATAGAATAATAGCCGAGACGGTGCGAGAGAAGGCTCCGGAATGGTTTCTGAACAGCGAATGAGCTAATTGGTATTGAAATTCTGTATTAGAACAAGGGATGCTGACGCGGGAGTAAATTATTATTTAGATATCTCTGCTGCATAAAAGAAAGCCATCAGGCTCGGTGGCCTGACGGCTTTCAAAGTTCCAATGCATGGATTATCCTGCCTGCTAACCTGTATTATTCATAAATTTAGTCACCGGTAGCGGAAGCCTTGCGCTTCCGGTATTTCTTTGGAATCTTCAATTACAGTCTGTAAATATTATAATTCACCAGAACTACCGAAGGACAAGCCTTCGGCTGCGAATTAATGTTTTTTATGAATTATCCGGGCTAAGTGACAGCATTCTCCTGTTCGACATCGACTTCGAATTTAAGCGATTCTTCATCCTTCTTATCGATAAGGATATTCTTCGATTTCTCAAAGGTTCCCTTGAGCACTTCCTCGGAAAGCGGATCCTCCAGGTATTTCTGGAGAGCCCGTTTGAGAGGCCGCGCTCCGTAAGCGGGATCGAATCCCTTATCAGCCAGGAATGAACGTCCTTCTTCGGTCAAACGGATAGTATATCCTTTATCTGCCAACCGTTTGTCAATATCAAGCAGCATAACATCCACGATTTTGAGAACATCCTCTTTATTCAGAGGCCGGAATATTATGGTTTCGTCGATTCTGTTAAGAAGCTCCGGATTAAATGTTTTCTTAAGCTCGTCATTGATAGTGACTTTCATCTGCTCGTATGAAGAAGCTTCATCGCTCTTCTGGAATCCCATTGATTTCTGTGCCTTGATCTGACGCGCTCCCATGTTCGATGTCATGATGATGGCAGTATTGCGAAAATCGACTTTCCTTCCGAAGCTGTCGGTAAGCTGTCCATCATCGAATAACTGCAGCAATATGTTATAAACCTCGGGGTGCGCTTTCTCAATTTCATCGAGCAGAACAACCGAGTAAGGTTTGCGCCTGACTTTCTCGGTAAGCTGTCCGCCTTCCTCATACCCGACATATCCGGGGGGAGCCCCCAGCAATCTGGAAACTGAGAATTTCTCCATATATTCAGACATGTCGATGCGAACCAATGATTCCTCGTCCTCAAAGAGGAATCCGGCTAATTTCTTAGCTAACTCCGTCTTGCCGACACCGGTCGGACCAAGAAATATGAATGAACCGATCGGTCTGCGAGGATCCTTCAGTCCCGCACGGGCTCGACGCAATGCTTTGGATATCGAGCGTATAGCGTCATTCTGTCCGATAATGACCTTACCGAGTTCTTCTTCCATTCTCAGCAGTTTCTGGGATTCGGCTTCTTCCATCTTGAATACCGGAATTCCGGTGATTTTGGAGATAACCTTGGCAATATCTTCAGAAGAGAGCTTCACACGTTGCTTGTTCTTGTTCTCTTCCCACTGCTTTTTCAGATTCTCCAGTTCGTCTTTCTTGAACTTGAGTTCATCTCTAAGCTGAGCCGCTTTTTCAAACTCCTGATTCTTAACCGCTTGCTCTTTCTCATGCTGGATTTTGGTAATTACCTCTTCCAAATCAGTGAAACTGCGCGGTTTGGTATAAACCGTTAGATGGGCATGGCTTCCGGTTTCATCCACCACATCGATCGCTTTATCGGGTTGGAACTTGCCTGAGATATATCTATCAGACAGGCTAACCGCGGCTTCGATCGCCTCATCAGTAATCTCAACTTTATGGTGTTCTTCGTATCTTTCTCGCAATCCCTTAAGGATTTCGATTGTATCCTGCTTTGTGGGTGGATCAACCGTCACCGTTTGGAATCTCCGCTCCAGCGCGCCATCCTTCTCTATGTATTTACGATACTCATTCAGTGTCGTAGCGCCAATACACTGCAGCTCTCCGCGGGATAAAGCAGGTTTGAATATATTGGATGCATCCAATGAACCTTCGGCTCCGCCAGCTCCCACTATCGTATGCAGCTCGTCGATGAATATGATAATATCCTTGGAGTTCATTATCTCATTCATAACCGTTTTCAGTCTCTCTTCGAACTGTCCGCGATATTTGGTTCCGGCAACCAGAGATGCCATATCGAGAGTAACAAGCCTTTTATTCTCCAGAGTTTGAGGAACCTTGTTAGCCACTATTCTCTGGGCTAAGCCCTCCGCGATTGCGGTTTTACCGACGCCCGGTTCTCCTATAAGCACCGGATTATTTTTCTTGCGGCGGGAGAGGATCTGCGTAACGCGTTCGATTTCGTTATCCCTGCCGATGATAGGATCGAGCTTGCTGCGTCTCGCCAGCTCAGTTAAATCCCTCCCAAAATGATCCAGCGCCGGAGTCTTGGACTTCTTTCGTTTGCGCGTATATGATGATGGTTTTCCGGACTGTATATTACGAAGCTCCTCATAGGCTTCCTTATAATCGAGTTCATACATCGCCAGAACCTGAGCAGCTACGCCTTCTTCATCCTTCAATAAAGCAAGAAGGATATGTTCGGTATCGATATCCTTGGATTTCAAAGCTCGAGCTTCGTTACCGGAAACCTCGAGGGTTTTCTTGGCACGAGCGGTAAGCGGAAGCTGCCCGAGGGTCATCGTTCCGCCCGATGGCTGAACGAATTCCTCAATCGATTGCTTCAGCTCCGAAAGCTCGATTCCAACATTAGATAACATCTCAACCGCTCTACCGTCTCCCAACTTTATTAAGCCGAGGAGAAGATGCTCGGTACCTATATAATCATGCTTCAGTCGCGCCGCTTCGTCCCGAGCGTACTCGATTGCTTTTCGGGCTCGTTCTGTGAACATTTCATTCATTATCTATCAACTCCTTTACTATTTCTCACACTATTTCGCAGCCTTGGACAACTTATCACGCACCAGATCCGCTCTGGATATGTCACGATCCTCGGCACTCATTTCTTTATTTAAAAATTTCTGCAGATGAGCTGGTTGCGAGAGTAGAAGCAGCTCATTTATTGTCGTTAAGGACACATCCTTGATTATTCCCATTCCACAACCGAGCCTGACTGCGGAAAGTAAATTCATAACTTCATCGCTTTCCAATACCCTTGCATGCAGCAGCACACCATAAGCTCGCCATATCTTATCTTCCAACTGATCCCTGGCATCGTGATAAAGCCGGTCGCGAGCTCCGTTTTCGTATTCGATTAACTGATCGGTAACCTGCTGCAGGCTTTCCACAATATCTTCTTCACTTCTACCCAGCGTGGTTTGATTGGATATCTGGAATAGATTTCCCGATATATCGGTTCCCTCTCCATAGAATCCCCTGACCGCCAAACCAAGCTTGGTTATTTTTGATATAACATTGTCAATATCCCGGGTAAGGACCAATCCCGGGAGATGTATTAACACCGAAGCACGCAAACCTGTTCCCACGTTGGTGGGACATGATGTCAGATAGCCGAAATCGGAATCGAAATCAAACTCTATTTTCCCCGAAATCAGTTCGTCCAGCTTGTTGGCTTCGTCGAATGCATCCTCGATAGCTAAACCGGAGGATATTGCCTGCATCCGTAGATGGTCTTCCTCGTTTATCATTACGCAGATATTTTCATTTTTATTTATATACAAACCTCTTCCCGGAAAGTTCTGCATAAATTCCGGCGATACCAGATGTCTTTCCACCAGAAAACTGCGGTCAACATCGCTTAGATCCTTAACGAAAACAACCTTACCTCTAAGATTCGGCTTTTCGGCATTGAAAAGATCAACGGCAGTCGACAGCACTTGCTCCAATTCCTCTTCGGATGCGTTGGGAGGAAAATTAACGCCGGAAATATTACGAGCTAATCGTACTCTTGAAGATAGCACGATTTCAGCTTCCGCGCCGCTTCCCTTCAGCCAGACAGTTGAACGATTTATCATATCTTCAAACATTCATACCTCCTGATAGCTACCTATTGGCAGGTTCCAGCAATTCCTTGAGTTTATCGCGTATTTTTGCTGCGGCCTCAAAATCCTCTTTTTCAATTGCCTGCCGCAGCTCCTCCCTCAGTTTACGTTCCTCTCGTAACGGTTTCAAGTCCTTAAGTGTAGTTGAGGGAGTTTTCCCGTGATGCTCGTAAGAGCCGTGTATTTTTCTCAGTAAATCCTTCATCTGAGTGCGGAATGCCGTATAGCAGCTACCACATCCCAGGCGACCGATTTTCGAGAATTGTGCAAATGTCAATCCACAATTGGGGCATTTAAGTGATTCAAGGGCTTTGTCGGTATGTCCCCCTTTCTCCTTAATCATCCCCGTAAGAAACTCAGCTAAGGGAAAGGGTATCTTAAACGGATTATGAAATCCTCGCTTCTCCGCACAACTCTTACATAGATGTAATTCCACTGACTCATTGTTTACAATTTGAGTAAAATGCCTGGTGGCTTCATTTTTATTGCAATCTTGACAAAGCATTATATCACATCCTTCTTAAAAAGGTCAGTTCTCGTGAATTATACCATCCTTTAATAACAACTGCCTTGATTGTTCCAGAAGTTCCTCATTATGTGTGGCTATTAAAAAAGTGAGTCTATAGCGCTGATTGAGTTGCATAAGCAAATTTAAAAGCACTTCGCCGTTGGCTCTGTCCAAATTGCCGGTGGGTTCGTCGGCGAAAACAATCCGCGGATTATTTATTAAGGCGCGAGCAACCGCCACCCTTTGTGCTTCACCCCCGGATATTTCCCCGGGTTTATGACTCGCTCTGTCCGGCAAACCTAACTCTTCTAATAGCTCCATCGCTTTTATACGAACCTTTTTTATATCCGTTCCGGCAATCAGTCCCGGCAGCATCACGTTTTCCAATACTGTGAAGTCTTTCAATAGATGGTGAAACTGAAATACGAAACCTAATTCCCGGTTCCGCTTTTTGGTCAGTCGATTATCCATAAATGATGTCAATTCATCATTATTCAAATAAACTTTTCCGGAGTCAGGCTTATCTATTCCCGCAAGAATATTCAATAAAGTGCTTTTCCCGCTTCCCGAAGCTCCCAGTAAAACCGCAATCTCGCCTTCGTTTAAACTGAGGTCAACTCCTTTGAGGACTTCCAAAATCGTATTTCCGCTTTGATAGTTCTTTGTTACTTTTTCGGCAGAAAGCAAGGGATTCTTCATTTGTCTTAAAATTTTAACCTTATTTTCTTACACTTATATCTATTGATAGCATTCATGGTGCATGTTGTCAATTCATAATCTGTTTTCTAAAAGTCTAACCCGGACTATTCATAAATTTCGTAATCGGCAGCGGAAAGTTTGCTGATTTTTATGAATTATCCGGGCTAACACCTATTCGTATCGGATTACTTCGGCGGGAGCCAATGATGCCGCGCGGTTAGCGGGATATAAAGATGCTATATAGGTTATTATCAATGTTATCCCTACAATACCTATCAAGTCTAAAGGATCGATTTTGACCGGAAGCTTATTGATAAAATAGATTTCCGCCGGCAACGATATTATTGAATATTCGTTTTGAAGAAAGCAAAGGAACAAGCCGAGAATACTCCCACTCAATAAGCCTATTATCCCCACCATCAATCCTTTGATGATAAATATCTTACGTATTGCGGTCCTTTGTGCCCCCAATGCCCGCAATATTCCTATATCCTTCTTTTTCTCCAAAACTATCATTATCAAATTGGATATGATATTGAAACCGGCAACCGCGATTATCAGGGAAAGCGCTAAGAACATCGCCCATTTTTCCAATGTCATCCAGGAGAACAGGTTTTTGTGCGTTCTACTCCAATCGGATGCGAAGTAAAGATAGCCGAGCTCATTATCTATCTTCTTGGCAATCGATGCAGCCTCGTAAATGTTTTGCGTCTTGACATCTATGAAACTGACTTGCTCCCCCATTCCAAACAGCCACTGAGCTTCTTCAAGCGACATGTAAACAAGTGATCCATCATATTCATACATACCGGTCTCAAACAATCCTTCGACATAGTAATGATTAGCAACAGGTCTGCTGGTCAGTGGATCGAAATCCGCTTCATTCAAGGAGAAAACTGTCACTCTGTCCCCCACATTTACATTGAGGTTATCCGCCAGACTCACGCCGAGTACTATCCCCGGTTTCTCCCGATCCCCGAATTCGAACGAACCGACGATCATATTCTCATGTATATCGGATACAACTTTATTCTTGACCGGATCAACTCCCCGCACCACGACCCCGTCGGAACCGTATGGTGAGGAGATAGCGATTTTTCCCTGGACTACAGGCGAAGCGGCGACAACACCTTTCACACCGAGTATTTTATCATACAGCGAATCATCTGGATGTAATCCCTGCCGGTCAAACGATGATACCGTGATGTGTGAAGTGGTACCGACTATCTTTTTTCTTATATCCGATTCAAATCCGTTCATCACAGACAGCACAATAATCAAAGCGGCGACCCCAACTGATATACCGCCAATAGAAATAAATGTCACAATCGAGATAAATCGGCTTTTCTCCCGCGAACGCATATAACGGGAAGCTATAAATAGTTCGTATTGCATGCTATATCTCAGTTGATTCCGTTAACAGGAGTTAAATTCATCGGCACCGTTCCCTACCCCTAATGAGAGAGGACGCTTCATCGACGATGAAGCGGTGACCGGATTAAAATCTTATTCGGTGTCAGTCAATGGCCGCATAAACGGGAAAAATATCACGTCCCGGATTGAATGTGAGTCCGTCAAAAGCATCGCCATCCTGTCCAGACCGAATCCCAAACCGGCAGTCGGCGGCATACCATACTCCATCGCGCGAAGGAAATCCTCATCCAGCGGCGGAGCTTCCTCATCGCCCTTCTGCCGGAGACTTTGCAGCTCCTCGAATTTCTGCCGCTGTATTCGAGGGTCATTCAGCTCGGAAAAGGCGTTGCCCATCTCCTCACCGCCGATATAAACCTCAAACCGCTCCGAGAAACCTTCTTTATCTCGATGTGGTTTCGCCAATGGGGAGATATCAGCGGGGAAATCAGTAATAAACGTTGGTTGAATCAAGTCCGGCTGCACTTTCTCACCGAATATCTCTTCCACCACCTGTCCCCAGTTCAATTTATTCTTTACCTCCACCCCAAGCGTATTCGCTGCATCTTTTGCCTGTTGATAATCGGTTCCTTCAAGATCGACTCCGGTTGTCTCCTTTATCGAATCCAACATACTTATACGCTTGAACGGAGCTTTTATCGAAATATTGTTTTCCCTGTAAATGATTTCCGTGGAACCGCAGACCCTTTTAGTCACAAATTCCATCATCCGCTCAAAACAGACCATCATATCATTATAGTCCCAATAAGCGCAATAGAGTTCGCCCATGGTAAATTCCGGATTGTGCGAACGGTCGATCCCCTCGTTGCGAAAATCCTTACCAAATTCATAAACTCGCTCTATTCCACCTATAATCAAGCGTTTTAGATAAAGCTCATCCGCAATCCTTAGATACATATCCATATCCAGAGCATTGTGGTGCGTTCTGAACGGCTTGGCGAAGGCGCCGCCATAAATTGTTTGCAGTATGGGTGTTTCCACCTCAATACATCCCTCCCTATCCAAAAACTCCCGGATTGCCTTGTACATCGAAGTTCTTTTAATAAAAACCTCTTTCACTTCAGGATTGCTAATCAAATCCAGGTAACGCTGGCGATAACGAGCTTCTTTATCCACTAAACCGTGCCATTTTTCGGGAAGGGGGAATAGCGATTTCGAAAGTAAGGTAACTCTCTCAGCTTTTATGGTTATCTCCCCCATGCGGGTTCTAAAGACGGTGCCTTCAACACCGATGAAATCGCCCATATCGATTAGTTTTTTGAAAAACTCGTATTGCTCTTCACCAACAACATCGAAACGCACATATACTTGAATCTGTCCCGCCCCGTCGAGTATGTGGGCAAAGGTTGATTTTCCATGTCCCCGAACAGTCATCAATCTACCAGCAACCGCCACCTTCTTAGCGCCGACCGATTCCGTATCACCGGAATCCTCCGCCTTCTCCCACGAATCTATTATTTGGCTGGAGAGATGGGTACGTTCGAATCTATACGGAAACGGGTTAATCCCCATCTCCCGAATCTGCTCTAATTTATTATAACGACTTTGTATAATTTCCGATTGTTCTTCCATATTATCTCCTGCAACGTAGTTATAAGCTGAGAATATACCATTCAAGCGGAAGGAAAGTCAAGCAGGGAAAAGGATCCTAAAAGGAAAGTTGCATGTTTTAGTTATGGAGGTTACACTTGCTCTCGATATTGGCCTTGGAATGCGAGGTGGTCATCCAATTCAACTCTAATCCCATAGGCGTTTTGGGATTTTCGGAAATTTAGCACTATTGGACTGCGTGTTGTATGAAAATCCGAAATGCGTTTTGTTTCCGAGCCCTGAGCTATCAAACTCCAAACTTCGATAGTCAAATCAAACGGACCGGGTGTTCTGGTATCAGTATTGAGATATATCTTGATTCGGCTATTGGATAAATCAACTCTAGTTATGTACGTCCACTTGCATTCGAATAGCCTTCTGTCTTGTACTACCTTGAACCTTTTTGTCTTTTCCCCAAGAAGATTTATAAGCGTCTCCAATTCAGCTTCCGACCTGCAAACTATCCATTTTAAAGCATCGAGATTACAGCTATTCGGTACAATTACCTCAGCATGTCTTCTGAACTTGATCTCAGTTTTATCTTCCCCTTGGTCAATCAGAAGGTTATGATAGATTATCTCAAAGGGTAGAGAATTTAAGAATTTTGCATCTTCGCCGATCTCAACAC
>WJIR01000118.1 GCA_014730175.1 Candidatus Zixiibacteriota bacterium | reverse complement strand
GCGACCTAAGCATGCCACCCTTCGCTGGCGGGTGCGTCGATCCGACAGCAGGCACGATGATCCCCGAAGGACAAGCCTTCGGCTACAGGTTTTCGCTGAAAGCGGTCAGGTGAGGGCACCTGACCGCACTTTGAATAAAGTCGGGTTTCTCCATTCGGCTATCGCCGAATTCCGGAACCCGACCTACTGTTCTGACTCCCTCACCCGTCTTCGCCCCGACAAGTCGGGGCAAATCCACCCTCTCCCTCGTCAGGGAGAGGGAAAGGGAGAAATAGATTTTCGTAGGGTGGGTCAATGCAATGACATAAGCTGTAGAGGCGTTCATGGAAGGTTGTCATCCTTGCCGGCGAGATGTCCACAATTCGACCCACCTCTTCGATTTATTCTGAAATGGTGGGTCAAATGGACTATATTTCGGAGGTTAATTCCGCTTAAAGCGTGTGATTGATTACTACTTTTTTTATGACAATGGCGACCTACCCTACCGCGCTTTTTCTGTCGGGTGAGGGCACCCGACAGCACCCACCATCTGCACCGATGGCCATTCGAAAGTTCCCCTTCTCCCATTCAGTGGGAGAAGGGGTCAGGGGATCTATTGGGATCCAAACATGCTTATCTCTTCGCCTTCGGCTGCGACCTAAGCATGCCACCCTTCGCTGGCGGGTGCGGCGATCCGACAGCAGGCACGATGATCCCCGAAGGACAAGCCTTCGGCTACGGATTTAGCAGGAGGGACAAGAATGTCCGGTAATCCCGATGAGATCGAGGGACGGCACATCAGCCGGTTAAAGATGGGGATCTATAAACAACAAACCGGTTCCGTTTTACGGGAACCGGTTTGGTACCGCCGCCCCCCTCCGAACGGCGGGTACGTTTAATTGGATTGAAAATAGCATCGAAAACTATGTGAGGTTGTATTAATACGAACTACATTGGGATTACAGTACTGCAAGCCTTCTATATAATATCCGTATGTCGGATTCAATACAATCCGAATTTTTTCACTCTGTCTCTCAGCGTATTTCGAGAGACGCCCAGCAGATTCGATGCTTTCACCTGATTGGACCCGCAGTACCTAAGCGCTTCCGAATAGAGAGCCTTTTCTACTGCGGACATAATGTGTTCATAAACATTACCTTCGGATACTACCGCGATTTTGTCGAATGTCGGTCTGATAACTTCGTCAAACATTTTGGTGTAATCTTCTTCCAACTCGCCGGGATCGATCTTCACCGACTCCCTTTTTTCGGATAAGATCGGGAAATGCTCAGGCTGTAAGATATGTTCTTTACACATCACAACCGCTGTATGGATATTGTTTTCCAATTCCCTTACATTTCCGGGCCAGGGGTATTGCATCAACTGCTTTACAGCATCGGGATTAACGCCCTCTATACTCCGGCTGCATTCCCTGCAGTAATATTCCAGAAAATGGTCAATTAAAAGAGGAATGTCGTTTTTCCGGTCCCTGAGAGGGGGGATGTAGATTGAGACGACTTTCAATCTGTAGAATAAATCAACGCGGAATTTGTTTTCCTTTATTGCCCGAACCAGGCTTTTGTTGGTAGCGGTAATAACTCTAACATCAACTTTGATGTTTTGAGTCCCGCCCAGCCTCTCGAATTCCTGTTGCTGCAATACCCTCAGAATTTTGCTCTGTGTTGATAGGGACATATCAGCTATCTCATCCAGAAAAATAGTACCGCCGTTACATAGCTCGAATTTACCGAGTTTTTTGGAAAATGCCCCGGTAAATGCGCCCTTTTCGTGTCCGAAAAGTTCGGATTCCAGAAGTGTATCGGGGATTGCGGCGCTATTTACGGAGAGGAAGGGTTTATCGCTGCGATCGCTGTTTTCATAGATTAATTTGGCGACAAGCTCTTTCCCGGTACCTGATTCACCCATGATTAATACCGAAGCGTCGCTGCTGGCTACCTGACCGATTAATTTTGCGATCTCCACCATTTCAGGGGAATTGCCGATTAGCGCGGTTTGAGTATCCGGCTTCCTCTCCCGAAAGTGTACAGGACCGAGCGCTTTAGTATAATCGCTCTTATTGACAATGTTGTTTACTATACCGATAATTTTATCATGGTTTCCATCAAGCGGCAGATATTCGTAAGCGCCGAATTTCATCACCTGTATAGCGCTTTCTGCGGACGTCTGCTCTGATGTAACCACAACCGGTATATTCGAGTTTATCCCCTGTAGATCCCGAAGGAATTCGAAGGCTTGCTTAGTATCGCCGGTAATGTTAACCAGTATAACCTTAGGCTGGGATTCGGTTATTTCCTTTAATGCCTCCGAATATGAAAATGAGGTGAATACCTGGCAGTTCAGTTTGGTTAATTCTCCCGAAAGCGCAACGAGCGGTCCGGCTATCGAATCGACAACCAGTACCCCCTTCCGGATATTTACTTTGCTTACAGTATCAGTAGTCATTTTACCCTCAATATCATAATCGGCTGCAAATCCCTTCGCTTAAGAAACTACTGCACCGACGGGAATGTCATTGGATTAGCAGATATTGAGTTTATCGGTAATTATGGTTCACTTTGAAGTCGCTCCAGCCCATTTACTTCATAAAAAAAGGAGCGCAAAATCGATCTGCGCTCCTTTTGTACCGTTTTAGGGTATTCTATTCTTCGGTTATCTCTATGCAGCTTTCGGGACAGCTTTCCACCGCCTCCCGGCAAGCTTCTTCAGCATCTTCGGGTACTTCGTCAACTATTACTATGGCGATGTTTTCATCGTCCATCTCGAATACTTCCGGACAAAGTTCGGAACAGATGGCATCCCCGCTGCAGAGTTCTCGGTCGACCTTAACTTTCATAATTATTCCTCCTATTCGTTTAATATTAATCTACCATCTTCTAACGACCTCTCGGCCGAAGCGCCATTATAGGCAATTTGGAATATGTCCGCAAGAGTTTTAGTCCAGCGGGCATTAAATTTTGATGTAGATATTTTAAGTCCTTTCGACACCCTTTGTACATTTGAGAACGTAAGTGGGAGGGCATATCATAAATCCATTATTGTTGATCTTGCGACAAACAGAATCTATTTCCTCTGCCAGTGCGGGTTTGAGATTAATCCAATCCAAACCTTCGATATCTCTTAACATTACGCCTCTCCACTCTTCCAATGTGGTCTGATAATCATCTATCTTTCTCGCGGGGAATACTTTCTCGTCGTAGATATCAAAGCCCAGTAATTCAAGCGAGGACTTCACTTCCTCCGGGCGTGGTTCAACCGACCAGGTATCGCCCTTTAAATCGTAAACTGCTTTGGCTAATTGCCATCTTCTCCACTGACCTTCGTTTTCTTTGTCATCCTCAAGACTGACCGGTAATTCGGAGGTGATTATCAGCAATCCGTTCTCTTTTAATACTCGGGAAAATCCCTTGAAAGCGGTTATCAATTTCAACGGAACCGGATTAAGGAATACGATGGTATCATCACAGTTGATAATATCGATAGATTCATCCTCTAAAAAACTAAGATCAAATATATCAGCTTCTTTCAATTCAACGAAAGCACTATATTCCCCAAGACGCTTTTTTATCTTCTCTTTCCATCCGCCGGAAAAATCATTGTCGACAGCGATTATTTTGGAATTTCCTCCCTGCTGGGAGATTTTTTTCGCCCAATGATAAGTAGCGCCTGCGGCTCCCACCGCGGCATCGAGAATTAATTTGCCTGATAAGTTCAGGTCATCCAAAATATACTCGTAAATACCATCCATACTGATTCCAGGATTTAGCTTATGATTTATCTACCCTACAATTAACCCGTGATTTTGTTCCAGCACGCCTCAGCTTCTGCCTTGGATTTTCATTCTATGTGCCCACGGTAAGAACTGACGGCCCACGGTAATTCGTTTTAGAATTGAGTAACCCATAAAGTGAACCATTATCGGGATGCGAGTTTCACGCGGTTCATGGAATGTCAGGAAAAGAAAAGTAGCCATCAATCTGAGAAATCCGGAAATTACGAACAGGAGATGATAATTTACAAATGTCGCGCCGCCGCAATCAAGGTGGTAATCGCTGAAGCTCTCAGCGATAAGTCCGCCGAGCATGGAGGCAACGAAAAATGCGAATCCGGTAACCACCGCAAAAACGGAGAGATAAACGGTTCTGCAATTTCTGGGGCTACTGGCAATAGGTATGTTAAAAGCTGCTAGATTGAATCCGGTCCAGACAATGCCGGTATATGCTGACTCTATATATAATATCCAGGTAAAATCTGAGCGGGGGATGAGCCAGATGAAAGGGACTAAGG
>WJIR01000117.1 GCA_014730175.1 Candidatus Zixiibacteriota bacterium | reverse complement strand
CAATCCCTACGCACCGACATCCGTTGACGATAATACAAGTGCGCCATTGCAATTCGAGCTGGTTCAGAACTATCCCAATCCCTTCAATGCCTCGACTAACATACAATACTCCCTCGATAAATCCGCAAAGGTCGAATTGAAGGTTTATAATTTATTGGGTCAGGAAGTGGCGACACTTGTAAACAAGAAGCAGGATTCCGGAGAGCATTCGGTGAATTGGAACGCATCCGAGTGTACATCCGGGATATATTTCTATAAACTTATCACAGGAGATTATACCGAAACACGCCGTATGGCATTGATAAAATAACAGTATCGCAGGGGCAGCCCTTGCGGCTGCCCGAGTTTACCCCCCATAACTCAATGCAGCACAGTCAATACAAAGAAAACATCAATCCATCGTATTCTCAAGCCTTTAATATACATTGAATTAGAAGGGCAAAAAAACCCAAATTTTTCTCAGAAATCTCAATTTTCTGAAGTTAAATCGGGAACAATTTACTCTTTCGTGCGTGTTAAACAACATACATGACAACAATGGTCAAGATTTAAACTTGGAAATGAGGAGATTTGTTAAAATGAGAAGATCAGGCTTAATTGCATTAGCGTTAGTACTTGCATTAGCGCTCGGAACCTATTTCACCGTTGGATTGACATTTGCAGGCGGTTCTTGCGGAAGCAAAAGCAAGGCTTGCTCCAGCAGCAAATTAACCCAATCAACAGACGAAGCCAAGGCGGAATTCGCCGATGCCAAGGGCAACAAGGCGAATACCTGCACAATCGGAAGCAAACCGGGAACATGCGATGCCGGCGCGAAGAAAGCCGGTTCTTCCTGCTGCCCATCGATGAAAGCCACCAAGCTGACATCAGCCAAGGCGGTCTCAAACGGATTTGTCAATGTGTATGCCGCTGACGAAGACGGCAATCATTACGCAGTATGCCCCATCAGCGGCAAATGCTTCCAGGTTAACGAAAGCAGTGTGAAAAGCACACTCGATGGAGAGAATTACTATTGGTGCTGCAACGGCTGCGAAGACGAGTTTAAGGCTAATAAAGCCGAATACAGCGAAAAGCTGAAAAAAATGGTCGCTGAGGAAAGAGAAAAATTCTCAAGCATCGAGGAACCCGCGGGAACCAAGATGTAGTTTATACATAAATAGAACATGGCAGGAAAAGATCGGGATAGGTTACTTACCTCCACGCACACTATAACTCCTAAACTAATCACTTTCCGCCAGACAGAAAAGGCTGCCTACTCAAGGCAGCCTTTTCGTATTGGGGGTAGAACCATTGCACTATAGCCAATAGACTTACTCGCTTCCGATTATGAAATGTAATAACACAGGCTAAGGGGCTACATCAATCCCGATTATTGCAATTCTTCGGTTGATTTTACCCACAATATCCCTTTAATTACCCATCATCCGATATCTTGAACATCGAAAACCTACAAGGAATCAGCATGAAGATAATTGATTTACGTTCCGATACAATCACACATCCGTCTGAAGGCATGCGAAAGGCGATCTTCCAAGCCGAAGTAGGCGATGACGTTTTCGGCGACGATCCAACTGTGGTAAAACTGCAGGAGATGACCGCAGAACTGCTGGGCAAAAGTGCATCACTTTACTTCCCATCCGGCACCATGTCCAACCAGGTGGGGCTTCGCTGTTTGACATCGGCAGGTGATGAAGCGGTCATAGAAAAGAACGCCCACATTTTTCGCTACGAATGCGGATCGGCATCTGCGATGTCCGGAATTCAGCTAAACACTATCGCCGGAACGCATGGCGTTATCACCAGGGAACAGATCGAAGAAGCGATACGCCCTGATGATGAGCATCAACCGCCAACAAAACTGGTTTGCCTGGAAAACACTCACAATAAAGCCGGCGGCACCATCTTCCCTTTCGATGAAATTGTCCGTATCCGTGAACTATGCTTGCGACGGAATATACACACTTATCTTGATGGCGCTCGTCTGTGGAATGCATCCGCCGCCACTGGTATCCCGCTCCCCGATTACGCCGCTCAGTTCGATCTGGTATCGGTATGCCTGTCCAAAGGACTCGGCGCGCCGGTAGGTTCGGTATTAGCCGGGGATATAGACACCATTAATCAGGCGCGCAGATTCCGCAAGGCGTTCGGTGGTGGTATGCGGCAAGTAGGAATTCTGGCAGCGGCAGGGATATACGCATTGGAACATAATTTAAATCGCCTCATCGAAGATCATCACCGTGCAGAGAAACTGGCTGAAACCATCGCGGAAATCCCGAAAATAGATATCGATCTCGATTCGGTTCAAACCAATATCGTCATATTCGATGTAAAGAATACCGGTATCGATCCGCAGGTTATCGAAGATGAACTGGCAGCCGAAGGCGTGCTTATCGTTTCCATGGGAGGCACCCTACTTCGCGCCGTCTGTCACCTTGATGTCGATGATGAAGATATAGACCGTGCCGGTAAGGTAATTTCGGATTACTTTACAGGGGGCAGTCTTTGATTCGGCGCCATTTCTGCCGATAAAATCTATAACGGATTTACAATATATATAAATCGAAGATATGAAACGCATCTTAATTTACGCTTTAAATCTATCAATACCATTATTATGGTTTTTCTCGATTTATCTCCTTGCCGGGCAGAGTGACCAAATTCAGGGGAGATTGAAGGTTGAGGAGGTATTCGGCGAAACTCCGGAAACTGTCGATGCTCAATACTGGGCTGGAGTATATCTCAAGGGCGATAAAATCGGCTACAGCTACCAGTCTTATCAGAATAGCAATAAGGGTATCCTCTACAAAGAATATCTGAAAATGAGGCTGCCTTTAGGGGGAGCGGTGCGGGAAGTTGAAGCCGATAATTTCGCGTTGTTGGATAGCGCGCTCGCAATCAAGAGTTTCTCAGCCGGAATGACCTCCGGCGATTACGAAATCACGATTCATGGATTGGTGGATGATAATATATTACAGTTGGATTATATCACCGGTGGAAAGCATAATTCCAAGACTATACCGCTTGATGAGAAAATCTATTTTCAGGGGCAGGCGCCGAGAGTGGTGAAATCCGCCGGTTTCAAAGAGGGGACTTTTACTTTAGCGGTTTTCGATCCCCTTTCTTTGAACATTTCCGAGTTGAAAGTCGATGTGGGGCAAGCGAATATCTCGGATGGAGATACCGCCTACGCCATCGAAGTTGACATGAACGGCATCAAAACCACCATGACCGTAAATTCCGATGGTGAAGTATTAAGAGATGAACAGCCCGGCGGTATGATGTTAATTAAGGAAGACAGGGACAAGGCGCTGGCGTTGAAATCGGTATATGCGGAAGGCGAGGATTTCCTTAAAAAGCTATCGGTATCATCGAGTGTCAATATTAAAAAGGACAGGAATACCACATATCTCAAAGCCGAGCTTCAAGATATAAATGTTTCCGCATATATCCTTGATGATGGCTGTACCCAAAGGCTTGTGAGGAGGGAACCGGTGATTGTAGAAATCGATCGGAATGTCCCCAAGACAGTTGAGATTGGCAATCCGGATGAATTCCTTAATTCATCGGAGTTCATCCAAAGCGATGATTCCATGATCATAGAACTGTCGGAATCTATCACGAAGGATATAACTGGCCGGATAGATAGAGCTTACGCTATCTCCGATTGGGTGCACGATAACATTGAGAAAGATATATCGGTGTCGGTGCCATCGGCGTTGGAAGTGTTGCGAGTAAAACGCGGTGATTGCAACGAACATACTGTCCTGTATGTCGCTTTAGCGAGAGCCGCGGGAATCCCTTGTAAGACAATCATTGGAATTGTCCACAAGGATGGAATGTTTTTCTACCACGCCTGGCCTGCCGTTTATCTGGGATACTGGCATCATCTCGATCCGACATTTGACCAGCACACCGCAGATGCTACTCATATTCAGCTCTTAGAAGGTTCGATAGAAAAGCAGGCGGAGCTGGTTAATGTGGTAGGTAAATTAAAAGTTAAGGTATTGGAACACAGATAGATATGATACAACTTACGAATCTGACAAAGAAATTCGGTAATAAAGCAGCGGTCAATGACCTCAGCATGACTATTCCAAAAGGCGAATTATTCGGCTTTTTGGGCCCAAACGGCGCCGGTAAAACCACTACTATAAAATTGATTATGGGGATGCTGCAACCGACATCCGGCTCTGTGGAAATTGCGGGTTACAATATGCAGCAGGATGCGATTAAAGCCAGACGTCATATCGGGTATGTACCGGATAGCCCTTATGTTTACGAAAAGCTGACCGGAAGAGAGTATCTTAAATTCGTCGGTGAGATTTTCGGTATGAAATCCAACGATATTGGAAAGGCAATCGATAAATACGCAATCGATTTCAACATGAAAAGTTATCTCGATTATAAAACCGGAGAATATTCTCATGGTATGCGGCAGAAAATCGTACTCACTTCAGCTTTTATGCACAATCCTGAATTGCTGGTAATAGATGAACCGATGGTGGGGCTTGATCCCTCCAGCGCCAGGGTGGTCAAGGATCTGTTCATGGAATTCGCACGGAAAGGAAGTACGGTATTTATATCGACTCATACCCTTCCGCTTGCTGAAGAAATTTGCCGGAGAATCGGGATAATCAATCATGGACGGTTGATAACCGTGGCATCGCAAGACGAATTGAGAAACACCGCGGCCGAAACGGGGGGAAATCTGGAAAATCTGTTTTTAGAGCTAACCAGAGAGAATGCGACGACAAGTCGGGTATAAATGGAAGCGTATTATCTGAAGGGGTAAGTCAAAACTTTTATGGTTTTGACATTAATGCTGTGGCGTCAGTCCACCGCATTCAAGAGTGGCGTCAGGTCGCTGCACCACAACTGGCTAAAAAGTTCGAGAATCGGCAGACCAGTAGGTCGGGTTCCCCCGATAAATCGGGGCAGGCTGGAGCGAAGCGGAGAAACCCGACACCTGTAGGACTATAAGATTAATGAATCGTCGGGTTTCTCACTCACTATGTTCGTTCGGAACCCGACCTACATCT
>WJIR01000116.1 GCA_014730175.1 Candidatus Zixiibacteriota bacterium | reverse complement strand
TTAATTTTCATTCGAGATATCCTCCGGTTGTTTTACCGATCTAAAATGGGATAACGATCTTAATTCTAACTACGAAGCAATATATTAAGTCATTTTAACATGTCAATTCAAAAAACGGCTGACCGCCATGAGTGGAAAACCGGAGATTCTAACCGGATTATTGCTGGATGGTTTCGAGAACATCCCCTTTCCAAGGGCATGCGCCGGCTGAGGACGCCTGATCCCGCTTTACTCAAAAAAAGAAGCCGCCGCCTCGGGGGGAAACAAGGCAGCGGCTGTTGGCGCAGGAGGGAGTGTCTCCAAATCTCCCTAAGTTTAAGCGCAACCGCTATTCCATACGGCGATTTTCTTTAAAAATCTTGTAACTACTTTATATACAAACGGATAGAAGGCTGCGTGAATAACAAAATACTTTAGCTGGCAGCCCTATCTGCAATCTTATGCATGAATAGGAATTCCAATAACGATATAAGGAGGAAAATGGAGTTACTGAATACAGTCTTAAACACGGAATTGCGCCTTAGCTCTATGCAAACGAAAATCAATTCCGAAATCATAGATAAAGCCAATCATTGCATCCAACCAGCGGAAAAAGTTATCCGAGGAGAACGCCTATTTCCGCATCCTATACCTTGTCTCCGACCGGGTAAATGCATATCGTGGACGATTCCCCGGCAATGAATTGCGCAAATTGGTTGAGCTTCTTCCCAACTCGCCGGTTATGGTGGGGCATCGAAGGGATAAACTGCCGATCGCCCGCTGCTTTCATTCCGATTTAGTCACCGATGGGGACGGCGCCGAATGGGTTCGCGCATTTATCTACTGGACGAAGGATACCGAAGGCGCGGAAACTTTGCGGTTGAATATCGACTCCGGTATTTACAAGGAGTGTTCGCTCTGCTTTTCATACACCACTCCGGAATGTTCAAGATGCGGCAATGATATCAGAGGCTGCCCGCATAATCCTATGACAGGCGCAAATGGTGACAGCTCGGATCCGTTTTACTACTATCGGGGAGTAAATAATGTGGTTGAAATATCGCTGGTGTACAGGGGCGCGAATTTCGGTACCCGGATAACCGGTCTTTCCGATAATAATCGATACCATGGCATTCATCTGATCGCTGATTCGAGATACGGCGCTTTCGATATATGCATCAACACCGGCGATGTCGGCAAACCGGAACTGGAGCGCGATTATCATTGCCAGGTTTTTGAAAAACATGATTCGGAGAACCGCAAGATGTTCTGCACCGTCCATTGCTCTTCGTATGTTGATATTACCGATGGCATCCCCAATATGCTCTTTGTCGAAGACTCGCCTTTGCGCGGTATGTATCGCTTTTCGAGGATTAAGCGGGAAGGGAAATATCAACTTATAATCAGGCGCGAGGTATAGGATGAAAGTAAACGGGATTTTAGATAATGGAAACTCTTTTAGGACTTTTGTCACCAAAAACCTTATAACCATTATTCTTTCGGTAGCGGCAGCGCTTGCGGTTTATTATTCCACCGTGTCCTCTTTGCAGTTATCACTATCAGGAAAAGTTGATGCTAAACAGTATCATGAATTGGAACGGCGCATTACATCGGTGGAGAACGCCACCGATCGCAACTTCATTTCGCGCGAAGATTTCTTTGACTTCAAAGAAGATATCCAATACCGCCTTTTCAAAATCGAATTCAAACTGGAGAATTTGCTGCAATCGCAAACTACTGATTCCCTGCCCGGCGGATAGATATCGGTATGAAGATAGGTCGGGTTCCGGAATTCGGAGGCAGCCGAATGGTGAAACCCGACACCATACTACGTAGCCGAAGCCTCGCCCTTCGGTTATTATCATTATCAAGTGGGGTCAGGTGCCCTCACCTGACCGCTTTCTGCTAAATCTGTAGCCGAGGGCTTGCCCTTCGGTTATTCTCATTATCAAGTGCTGTCGGGTCGCCGTACCCGACAGAAAAGGCGCGGTAGGGTGGGTCGCCATTGTCATAAAAAAAGTAGTAACCAATCACACACTTTAGGCAGATGTAATCTCCCGAAGTATAATCTATTTGACCCACCATTTAAGAATAAATCGAATCGGTGGGTCGAATTGTGGATATCTCGCCGGCGATGATGACAACCAGCAACGAACATCTCTACAGCATTGGTCATTGCATTGACCCACCCTACTAAAAACTATTTCTCCCTTCCCTCTCCCGTTCCGCGGGAGAGGGTGTCCCGCGAAGCGCGGGACGGGTGAGGGGGCGTCTGCGGCGCCGGCAGCGCGGTAGGTCGGGTTCCGGAATCCGGCGACAGCCGAATGGAGAAACCCGACAATGCTTCCATCCACGATGCAATCAATCGTACCGTAAACAGGAACATACTTTTTCACTTTATAGAAAAGGAGTAATAATGAATGCAGAAATCAAGCCATTAATTGAAACACTCGACAAACTCGAATCACAACTATCTCCTTCGAATAATGACGTCCTCGATCTCGATACCTGCAAAGAATCATTACAGGAACTTCGGGATGAGTCAGACCGGCTGTCATTATGGGTAAACCTGGGCGTTCATTTATACCATGAACTGCAGAATAACATAATTGCGCGCGCGAAAGCGACCGAGATCCTAACCGAGGAAACCGGCTTTCTCAAAGAGATATCGGAAAGTGTTCAGCATGCCGGATTGGATCCGGAAAAGCTTCTGCTCTGTAGAGATAGGGTGGATAGGGAATTCAATCGAGTGTTCAACACGGAGAGGATATCTTCGCCTGAGACTCCCCTCAGCGCACAACGTGATTTCTCGGAATTCAAGTGTTAGTATCCTCATCTTACACGCATAAGTAACAATTCATTCAAATGAATCATAAAATGAAAAGGAATATCTATGACAGTAAGAAACCAAAACCTTGACGCCATCGGCGCAGTATACGCAACTTTGGATATCTATCAGGATGCCGGAGTAGATCAACTTACCGATGACGATATCGGAAAAGCTGTCACTTTAACTGATAACTATGAATGCGGATTAGGCAGTGATGGCGATTTATTGCTTGGGCGGCTGATGGGATTCTCTCCCTATGATGCCAATGACGGACAACGCAAGGCGGTGGTGCAGATCACCGGTGTGATGACGCTTCCGATCGTGGAAACTTATCCCACCCTCGGCGACAGAATAGTAGTCGATGGCGCCGGTTCTATCAAACAGGCTCCGGCGCTAACCGGATACGATCCCGCCGGCGGCACCGTGGCGCGCGGCACAGTTGTATCCGTTTCCGGCACTTCAACCGCAACCATACTGCTTAATTGATAACAAACCTTACGCCGGTCTAAAGACCCGTAATTCGTCTTCGGATGACCCGTAACGTAATACGCATAGCTCGGAGGTTTGCCCTCGGGCAAGGATTCCGAGGATAGGTCGGCAGGTTGTCGCCGACATAAATCACCCTCTCCCTGACAAGGGAGAGGGTGTTCCGGCGAAGTCGGATCGGGTGAGGGAGTCAATCCTTATTTCCCTCTCCCATTCAATGGGAGAGGGTGTCCCGCGCTTCGCGGGACGGGTGAGGGTAAATTAGCCGCAGGCGAATACGAGTGAGGGAGCCTTCGTGCCATCCCCCGATTCCATCGGGCATCGGAGCGTATTGGCATACAGCGGACGTTCCCGTCTCTGGCGTGGGCATCTGCTGCACCAAAAAGTACCCAAGTAAACGACAAGCTGATTGATCTCAGCCATTCCTAATTGCAAACAATCTTATACAAGGAGATTATATGGAACTTAATAAATTTTCCGAAACCTATGGTCGTCTGATTCTGGAGGAGCAAAACCACAAGCAGGGCTTATCTTCGGGATCGATCGACTTAAACCGCGCCAAGCATATCAATGTTACGCGGGATACTTATCTGGAAGCGCAGGAGAAGGGGCTAACCCTTTCCGAACTGCTGGAAACATCGGAGTATGATCCTTCCCCTCCCGGCGCGCAACTGGATGCCTTCGAAAGGCAGCTTGCGGCAGCCGGTATAAAAATCAACGGCAACGGCGCGGCTACCGTCGAGATGTTCTACAGAAGCACGCCTCATCTGATGCCTGAGTTTATCTTGCGCGAGATCCGCAAAGGTATGTCGCTTCACCCGGATCTGCAGAAGCTGGTTGCTTCTTCAACCATGATCAATTCAAACCGTTATACTCCGTTTTTCATCGAGACTTCAACCGGGGATACCCGATGGTCGCTTCGACCTATCGGTGACGGCGCCGATATCCCTGAAGTCGTGGTCAATGAACAGAAGCATACTGTCACCGTGCCTGACTACGGCGTTAACCTGAAGGTAACTTACAAGGCTCTGCGCCATCGTTCCACAGCGCAGTTCAAAGTCCTTTTGTGGTTCTTGGGCTATCGTCTGCAAGCGGATAAAAACGGACTGCTGATTGACACGG
>WJIR01000007.1 GCA_014730175.1 Candidatus Zixiibacteriota bacterium | reverse complement strand
TCTTTGCCCTGATTTCGGGAGCGGACTCGACTCTACCGTCGAGCGTTATTGCCAAACGTTTGCCGATATTAGCGCCGGTGACGCCGGCGAATATCCTTCCACCATCTTTAGTCAGAGTGAAATTGACCACCGGTTTCCGAAACTGATCCCAGTTCGGACGCGCGTCGGTTAGATATTTACCTGACATCTCCACTCTACCTTTTAAAGCATACAGCTCGTGATATTCCATGCTCCCCTTGGTAAAGGTTCGAGTTGACCAGGTAAACTCCATCTCTTCCGGAATTACCTCCTGAACCGCAGGATCATTGAGGTACTTATTGACCAGCGGATACTCATCGTCCGGCACCAGGATGCTCCCTCCCTCAATATCCATTAGTGAGGTAAAGGGACGTTCTACATAGTAATCATCGAGATCGATATCCTGAAGTTCCTCCCCTTCTTCGGATTCCGCGAAAAGGTCGGCGGCGTCCGGTAGTTCGGATTCGGCTGTATCCGGAAGGATTTCTTCGATTGCCTCTTCCGGCTTCGCATCCTCAGCCTTCAATCTTTCGGAAAGCACCGAATCTATGGCATTTAGCGCCGCATCCGTGGTTTGAGGATCTTCGACAAGTTTGAACTCCAGAATAGCGGTCCTACCGATAAGTTCCTTAGCGCGCTCTGTTTCTCGTAAACCGGGCAGTTCAACCACCACCCTATCGTCACCCTGAGGGTAAATCTGAGGTTCGGAAACGCCCCACTGATCTATACGATTGCGTACGATCTGCAAAACCCTCTCGGAAGCATCCTTTGCTTCTTCGCTGGTTAGTTGAGATTTATCAACCTCCAAAACCATATGCATCCCGCCCTGTAAATCCAATCCCAATTTCAGGGCTCCATTCTGAAGTTTGGCATAACCGACAGGATCATCCTCCTGCATCGCCATTTTTTCTTCGTAACTCATCGTATGATAAACAATGGAGGGATATATATAATACACCGCAATTATAAAAAGCGCGAGGATTAATCCGATCTTCCAACCTTGCGATTTACTCATTAAATTTAACTCCTTAATTCTTATACATCTTCGAATCGAAAAAATAATTAAACGCTCAATATAATTTTATTTCGGTCTTTGTCAACAAAAATAAACCCTTGACATATAAATGATAAAAATTGATGTTATTCAGCGAACATAGCGGCTATTGTGGAGTTTATAATATTTTCTGACATAAGAAAGGAGCAAAGCATTATCGATATGAAAAATTCTATCTTTTCGTCTTTAGTCGTTTTTATCCTAATCTCGGTATTGATCGGAAGCTGTGGTGAGAAGCAGGCTGGTGATGGTGCGATCGAGCATACGCTTTCCAATGGCTTTAGGATTGTCATGAAGGAAAATCATGCTTCCCCGATGATTACGTCGATCGTCATGGTCAATGCCGGCAGCAAGTTCGAGGCTGATTCCACCAATGGTTTCACCCATTTCCTCGAACACCTTAATTTCGATGGTACCGAGACCAAAACCAGGGAGGATATAAACGAGGGAATCAAGAACCACGGAGGTTATATAAACGCCTTCACCCGCAAAGATGCCACTTTCTATCTGGTTTTGATGCCGACCGAATTTATCGACTTTGGTCTTGATGTCCAGCAAGATCAGCTTTTTGGATCGGTGTTTCCCGAAGATGAGTACGAGAAAGAGCAAAAAGTGGTTACCGAAGAGATCCGCAAAGATAACGATAATATCAACCATCGAGTTGAGTCGTTCAACGACAGTATCGTTTACGCTGGTACACCATACGCTCGCACGGTTTTGGGCAGCCCCCGGAGTATTGCCGAGGTTTCCCGCGAAGCTGTAATGAACTACTACAAATCGCAATATACTCCCGAAAATATGCTGGCTATCGCTATCGGGGATTTTAATCCGGATTCGATGCTGGCTCTCTACGAAAAGTATTTCGGTGATAAACCTCGAGGCGGAACCGGAAAAGAATTGGATATCAATTACACCTTTCCCGCTTCGGACTCTATCCACTACCGTCAAACCGATACCGAACTCTGCCATCTGAACATCACTTATCCGGCGCCTCATTATACCGATGAGGATTTTTATGCATTCGAGATGTTAACGAAATATCTGGGAGCTGATGAAACATCGCCATTGAGAAAGGTATTAACCGGGGAGAATCCATTGATTCAATCGATGAACGTGTACCTGGATACGAAAAAGGAAATGACCAATATGGTGGTCTCCGTGATGACCGATAACCCGGATAATATCGAGGAGATAGTGCAACTCACCAATCAGGTTCTCGGTGATCTAACAACAACACCGGTTCCGCGTGACGAACTCGAGCGGTTTATGGTTAAAACGAAGGTTGATGAATACCTGCTTGAGGAACGTTTGCATTATTGGAGTTTCTTCAAAGCTCCTTACCTGGCGGTTGGGGGATACGATTTCGCCAAAGGATATATAGAAAACCTTGACAAAGTGGAATCGGATGATATTCAGTCTGCCGCTAAAAAGTATTTTGCTGATATTGAGTATGTGGCGACCGCAGTCGTTCCTGAAGTGTAACGGAGGTTTGGAAAGTGAAAAAGTTAGCTTACTTTATAGTTTTTATTATTGCAGTTACGATTGTCTTCTACGGTGCCGATCCGGTTTTAAGCAGGACAATTTATTTTAAAGAGGTTCTTGATAACCGATTAACAGTTCTCATCAAAAGTAATCCCGACAGCAAAGTGTTCGCCGTTAATATCCTCGCCAAAGGACGTTCGGCGCTGGAGCCCGAGGGAAAAACAGGTATCTCCGAGTTCGTGAACCGTATGATGCTAAAGGGAACGAAGGATTATGATGCCGAGGAACTTTCGAGGGCGCTGGACTATAACGGGGTGCAGCTCACGCTCCATGATAATCCCTACATCCCCTACGATGATCGCTACACCTCACAGGCATTCGCATTCGTCAAATTGGAAACCATCGATGAGTTCGCCGAACCGGCTCTGGGACTGCTGGCGCAGATTGTGGGATATCCCACCTTTCCCGAGGATAGAATCGAAGAAGTCCGAGGGGAAATTCAAGGTGTGCTGGGAATGAACATGGGATCGACCTACAAAAACGCCGCAAGCTTGTTCCGCAAAGAGCTATTTCCCGAAAGCCCGTATTCCAAAGATGTCATGGGAAATATGAGGACTATCAGCTCCATTACTCAGTCCGATTTAGTTACACATCATGCTATACTTTATTCTCCGGAGAATATTATCATGGCGGTCGCGACCAATATCCCCCCGGAGATTTGTATTCAGATGATTGAGACGGAGTTGGGCGGATTAACAAATGTCGGCTATGATTATCCTGCGCCTCAATATGTGGAACCTATTAGCGACCGTGCCAGAACTCACAAATATATGGACAAAGACCAGGTATATATCTACTATGGTAATATAGTCCCGGGAATGGACAATCCTTCTTATCCGGCGCTCAAGATCGCTACTTCCGCGCTTTCGACCAGATTAAAACTGAAACTTCGCGAAGAACAGGGGCTGGCATATTCGGTCGGTTCGGGTATATCGCTTTATCCCGAGCTGGGCGTATTCGTTGCCAGCATGGGAACCGGATATCGTAATTTCAACCAGGCTTTCAGCGGAATAAGAAATGAGATAAGGAAACTCCAGTCCGATGGTATCACCGAGCAGGAAAGAACCAACACCACCAACAGCCTGTGGGGAAGCATGCTCTCCCGCAACCTGGCTCGAATCAACCAGGCATATTATATGGCGTTACATGAGTATCTTGGTGTAGGATTTCAATACTGGGATAGCTACATAGAAAAATTGCGTGCTGTAACAACGCAGGAAGTGCAGGCCGCTGCGGTTAAATATTTCCCTTATGATAGTTACGTTTTGGCGACTGTTGGAAAAAAATAACTACCGTAAATATCAGCACATCATGCACGCAGCGGAGAAGTAAAATGTCGGTGGTAAATTTTCAGCCCACTGCTTCCGATCAAATGCGCCGACGAGTGCCCCACCTGCCAGCATATCTGATTCCCTCTCCCTGACGAGGGTGAGGGTGTCCGTACGCGGTAGGTCGGTAGCTTGCTGCCGATATATGTTCTTCCGGCATACTTCATGGTATTATCAATCTCTCATAATTTCAAACATCACAAGCAGTTATATATGGGTTAAATTTAGCCTTGCCAAAATCCAAAAAATAACTATATTTAAACCGTAAGATTTGTGTATTTTTTAAAAAACCCCGTATTGGTGGGAGGTCCGAAATGCAAAAGGTTTTTAAAACACTGACCTTTGTAATAGTAGCGGTACTATTGATATCAAGCTGGTGCGATCCGGGCACTGTTGATTATGGTCCGGATGTTTGTATAATCGATCCCATGGCGGGTGAGATTCCGATAGGTGTGATTACCATATCAGCGACGATTGTTGATAATCTGGGAATAACGAGCACGGCTCTTTATATCGATGGGGCAGTGTCTGGAACTCACTCAAGTTATAATGCCGATACGTTTTATTTTCAATGGGACGCGTCTAACGAAGCTCCCGAATCCGAACATGAGATAGAGGTGAGGGCAACTGATACTCAAAATCAAGCGGGAAGTGATGAGATTTCGGTGTATATGGGAGAAGCTCCGACCGGCACGGTGCACGAAGGTACGATCGACGTAGATGAGACATGGTCAGCATCAGGCAATCCCCATTTTATACCATCCTATCTTAACATTTCCAACGGCGCAACTGTTACGGTCGGGCAGGGATGCAGGATACGGTTTACCCATGGCGCTTTCATAGATGTTCAAAACGCGGCATTAATAGTCTCCGGTACTTCGAACTCGCCGGTTTTATTTACATCCGCCGATACGAATCCGGCTCCGGGTTCATGGGGTTATATCGAGTTCAAGGGAGGAAACGGAGTCGGCAGTTTTAATTACTGCTCTCTGGAATATGGCGGAGGCAGTTTTGCTACCGTATATGTCACCGACAGCGCCACCGTAAATATGACCAACAGCGTGATAAGGGAGAGCCTGACCAACGGATTTCGTACTATCAGATCGGGCGCCGTCGGAAATCAGTTTACAAATAATATTATAACAACCTGCAACGATTACCCCCTTAACGTACAGGCTGAGAGTATTCCGTTTGTTGACACATCGAATACTTTTACCGGTAACGCCCAACACGGTATTCAGGTGAGCGGAGGAATCGTAACGGGAACTGTTACCTGGCATAAACACATCGTTCCTTACTATATATCGGAACCGATATATTGCGGAGAATACGATGCTAAAGGAGTTCTGATTATCGAATCAGGCGCCAATTTCAAAATGGGGATTAATGGGGCATTCTTTGTAGGTGCGGAAGACGCGGGGGGAATGATTGCTGATGGGACAGGCGACCGGATAACATTTACGAGCGCTGAAATTACACCTTCGCCAGGTGACTGGAATTGTATATATTTCTATAACAATTCATTGGATGATAGCTGTGTCATAAAAAATTGCAATCTCGAATATGGTGGAGCCACATACTATGGAATCATTCACATAAGTGATGCTTCGCCGACTATTTTCGGTGATTCGATTGGATACAGCAGTTCTTACGGCATCTATCTGGAAGGGGAAACACCGGATTCAACTCTTCTTCAAAATAACAACACGTTCTACGATAATGCTTCCGGAGCAATCGGCGGACCGTAACTTTTAATGCATCCGAATGTTGGCATGGAAAAATGATAATTTAAGCAACTGTTTGGTTCGCCTCGAAAAACAATCTGAAGGTTTTAATGAGAAACGGATCGGGAATCACCGATCCGTTTTTTACAGGCTATACGATTTTGTTATGCTACTTTACCAGTGTAATTCTCCTGGTAACAATCTCCTCATCGGCGGACAATCTGTAGAAATATACCCCACTGGCATATCCGGAAGCATCCCAGTTTATAGTATGATAGCCGGCTTCCTGATTTCCATCTATTAACGTTGCGACCTTTTGCCCTACAAGATTATATATCTCCAGATTTACATGACCGGATGCCGGGACGGTGTAAGAAATCTGATTTTGGGCGTTAAAAGGGTTCGGGTAGCTTCCTGATATATCCAGATTTAATTTCTCATCCGTTTGTCTATCGGAAAACCAATCGGTTACATCCCACGAATCCGCTTGACCCTGCCTCGCCGCAGTCACAGTAAATTCAAATGATGCTGCGCTAACGGTATCCGTATCAAATGTTCCGCACAGCGACGTATAGGTATAAGTACCCGAAGGTGCATAATTAGGAACGTTTTGCACGAAACCTCCCTGGCTGATGTTTTGGTTGGGATTGAGCGAAATGCCGTTGAATCGTCTTAAAGGTCCATAAATGCCATATCCCGGAACATCCAGCATCAGCCAAACATCGGTCATGATAGATTGATCGGTGTTATTGGTAAGTGAACCGGTATATGTGAACGAGCCGCCTGCCGGTATTTCGATAGGCGGATTATTGGGGACCATATCTATGGAAATGGTGGGAACGATTTTAAAAACCTCCCCGTCATCCAGGTCCGTAATATAAATATCTCCTGCTCCATCTTCGCCAAACGAGGATATATCTGCTATATCATAATTACCCTGAGGTTCGAGCTCGGAAGTTCTCTCCTGAAAATCATTAACATTGTTACCATCGTATCGGAATGACCATATCTGACCGCTGCAATAATCAGCGAAGAAATAGGTTCCCTGTAAACTCGGCATAGCGTCACCACGATACACATAGCCGCCGGTAATGGAACAACGGTAAGGACTACCGCCATGACTGTATTCGTGTATCGGGTAAGTTAAGCCGCCCGGATCGCAATCCTCCGGAGGATTGTAACAATGACTACCCTCCATTAGACGCCAGCCATAATTTTCGCCGCCGGGGCTGTCTCCGGGTTGATAGTCCACCTCTTCCCATAAATTTTGACCGACATCCGCTATATACATATCCCCGTTAGCGCGGTCGAATGAAAAGCGCCAGGGATTACGAAGTCCTTTTGCCCAGATCTCATCCAGCGGAGGACCGGGTCCTACGAATGGATTGTCATCGGGTATGGCATAGGGAAAATCGGAATCGACATCGATCCTGATCATTTTGCCAAGCAACACACTGTCATCCTGCGCTCTGTTTCCGGGATCACCGGCGCTTCCGCCATCGCCAAGCCCGAAATAGAGATATCCGTCATTGGGCCCGAATGCGAGCATGCCGGCATTGTGATTGGAATACGGTTGATCGATGGTGAATATATTCGCTCGGCTGTCGGGGTCCGCAACGTTGGGATCATTCGAAGCCTCGAAACGAGCAATGACAGTGTTACCATCAACATCGGTGTAGTTTACATAGAAGTATTTGTTTTGGTCATAATCGGGGTGAAATGTCAATCCCAGTAGTCCCCGTTCCCCGCCATACGAAACAAGTGAATCGATGTCTAAAAATGGCGTAGGAAGAAGTTGTCCATCCTGTAGAATTCGTATGGCGCCGGTTTGTTCAACAATAAAAGCCCGGTCAAGATCATTGGAGGGAGATGTCACCAATTCGGGCGCGGAAAGCCCGGAGGCAACTCTGATGGATGTTAAGCTCTGCGCGAAGGTAGTGCCGTTGGTTGGAAAGAAAGCGATTATTGCCGCGAGGAGTAACGTAGCAGCGAGAACTACCCTCCCGCTAAGCAAATCTGTTCTTACCGCTTTACATTCTAAATCCATAATAACTCCTTATATTATGAGGGTTTAAGAGTAGAAAAAAGTGTTCAATTTAATCAACTTTAATATATACATATTGTTCCTAACAGCGGAGTTCTATTCAAATTGAAACCAGAGTTAGATTCCGGATTTTGTTAATGGCACCGTGGGCCAAAACCTCTATGGTATCGACACAGACTACCGACAAAACCAATGTATTGAAAGGTTCAAATATGATCCCATCCTCGATGAAATCAGCATGGGGCATCGAAAATCCACCCATGCTTTTCCTTTTTTTGTCGACAGCCTCGAGTTCGGACACTTATAAGCCTTTGGTTATTCTTGTCTGCGGAGGGGTGGCTCCGTCCCACGGTACGCGGGACCAAGACAGGGTGTGTTTAGTTTTTCCACGATGGTGGCATGCTTAGGTCGTAGCCGCAGGCGGAGAGATAAGCATCTCTTGTATCCATCAGCATGCTTATTCCCACCCTTGGCTGGACCAAACATGCCGCCCGTTAAATCATTTTAATTCGTGGGTCGAATTATAGATATATCCCGGCCGGTGATACTTATCGGAAACTAATTCAGGAACCAATATGATATTTGCATTGTCCCGCCCCACCGCCCTCACCCATCTACAACGCAACATACTTTATTGTTGAAGAATCTTGTAATCATATTATTTTTCGAAAGCCTTGACTTTTAACCGCTTAAACCTTATTTAAACTCGGTGGAAACTTGTAAAGACTGGAATTATGATAAGATAACCCCCGCGACTATCACATTCGGGGCTGCTATGATTGTATTGGGAGCAATAGGCGTATATATGATGACAGCTGATGACGCTTTTAATCCTCTCCTTACAATCTTCTTTTACTCCATTCCATCTAATTGCGCCGTAGCTCTTTTTCCACACGAACCTGTATTGGTAAAGTTCGGCAAAACCATAAATCTTTGGCATCTGGCAACAGCGGCATCTCTGGGAACCATAGTAGCTGCCATAATAGATTATCAATTTTTTACACCGATTCTTAATCTGTCATATTCGAGAAAATATAAATCTCATCAAGTGTATAAAGCCGCCCACAAGTGGTTTTATAAATCCCCGTTTTTGTCGCTTGTCGTAGCCAGTTTCTCGCCGATACCTTTCTACCCTTTTAAATTAATGGTATATGCGTCGAAATATTCTTTTGCAAGATATCTGATAGCTATCTCCATAGGGCGCTTTCCAAGATATTATATATTGGGACTCGCAGGTTATACTTTCCGGATACCGGACTGGATCATAATCGGGACATTTGTAGCGATGATACTGATGGTGTACTTTAAGAAAATTTACGAACTTCTGAACAAGGCAATCGTCTCTCTATTCACTAATAAAAATAAAGAGTTAGCTGTTGAAAAAAATACAGGGAAATATATCGATACCGTTGGCGATTAGAATCGCCGGCAGATCGCTGAAAAGCTTGATGGCACATAAGCCTTTATGTATAGCGTTAGAGGTTACCCATAGTTGTGTGGCAAACTGCCGGCATTGCGATAAAGGGGGGCATGTCGATGAAGTGATGGTCGGTGCGGAAGAATACAAAAGAATGTGCGATGAGTTAAATCCTACCCTTGTTCAAATCGCCGGCGGGGAACCGCTGTTACGCAAAGACCTTCCCGATATCGTAAGAGCGCTGCATACACCAAATAAACCTCCCGCGCTAATTCTGGTTACCAATGCGGCGCTGCTGAATATGGAGAAATACCGTGAATTAAAGGATGCCGGTATGTACCAATTCTCGATTTCGCTTGATTTCCCGGATGAGCGTCATGATGATTTTCGGCAGATACCGGGACTGTTTGCAAGGCTCAATAAGCTTATTCCCGAGATCCTTGCTCTTGGTAATGATGATGTAGTTGTTAATTGCTGTATTACTCGCGCCAACTATCCTTATATCAAAGATATCATCGGAAAGGTTTCCGGGTGGGGCGCGAAGCTCAATTTTTCCGCATATACCGATTTGCGCACCAATGATTATCAGTTCAATCTCCAACATCCGGAAGATACGTCGAAATTGAATTCGATTATCGATGAGATATATCACTCCGGTAATGGACTCAGAAATTCGGTGATGACATCCGAAAGGGTCTTGCGGCGGTTTGTTAAATTCTTTGAAAATGGAAACCGTATGCCGAATTGCAGGACAGGCGATAAATTCCTTATTGTAAATCCCGATGGACGATTGACTCCATGCGCTATGTTTTTCGATGAACGATATGACAGTTTAAAAGAACTGAAGGAAAAATTCGCTAATAAATCCGATTGCGATGGATGTTATATTTCAATCCGGGCAAACACCGAAAAATCGATGTGGGAATTGTTGACCGACAACCTCCGCTTTTTAAATTCAAGATAACAGATTGATTATAGGCTGCAGGTAAGCGCTCCAGATCGTAGGTCAGGGTTGAAGTTTATGAATAATCCAGGTTAAAAAACAAGGACAGCCGTGTGATGGCTGTCCCTATTCTAACTCGCTTGAGCTTTGTTTCTACTCGGCTATCAGCGGCTCAATGGCGGAATGATTAATTCCTGTCGGACTTGGTGGAACTCGGTTCCTTAATTTCGGTGTCTTCGTCCTGAGATTCTTCCTCCGAAGAATCCGAATTATCCTCATTGTCCGATTCCCGGGACTCTTCGCTTTCGGATGAATCCGTTTCGGAATCAGATGACGCTTCGGCGTCGCCTTTAGGTTCAGTCTCTTCGCTGCTTTCCTCAGTGTCCGGTTTCGACTCCGCTTCTTCGGCAGGCTCCTCGGCTTCTATCTTTGGTTTTTCTTCAACAACCTCGCCCATTTTGGTCGTCTTGGTCGGATGAGCTGCAAGATAATCCTGCATTTCCTGCTCTTCCTTGTTTTTATAGTAAGCGCTGACCGAGAGAACGATTTTACGATTATGCTGTTCGAATTCGATCACCTTAACCGGGATCACATCACCCACCGAGAACGCATCCGAAGGTTTGCTCAAATCCGGCTTCGCCAGTTGATTCATCGGAATGAATCCCTCGACTTCGTCTTCCAACTCCGCAATTACGCCCCTGTCAAGAAGACGGGAAATCGTTGCGGTCGTCTCCACTCCGGGTGCATACTTGACTGCCAGCGCAGGCCACGGATCGCCCTCCAACTGCTTGCGTCCCAGAGATACTCGGCGGTTTTCCTTATCGATACTGAGTACAACCACATCAATCGTATCACCCTTTTTCATTATCTCGGAAGGATGCTGAATCCGCTTGGTCCAGGACATATCCGATATATGAACCAGACCGTCTATTCCTTCCTCGATCTCAACAAAAGCTCCGAATGTGGTCAGATTTCGAACCTTGCCGGTTACCCTGGTTCCCGGAGGATATCTATCCTCGAGAGTTTCCCATGGATCGGTATTCAGTTGTTTGAGACCCAATGAAATCTTTTCGTTCTCCTTGTCCACTGACAAAACCGCGGCTTCTATCTCATCCCCCACATTCAGAAGTTTGGATGGATGTTTAATATGTTGTGTCCAGGACATCTCGGAGATATGAATCAGTCCCTCGACTCCTTTTTCCAGCTCAACGAATGCGCCATAATCGGTTAATGATACGACTTTACCCACCGCAGTGGCTCCGATAGGATATTTCTCTTCGATTTTCTCCCATGGATAGGGAGTAAGTTGTTTCAGCCCCAGCGATATCCGGTTGGTATCTTTGTCGAAATCGAGGATTTTAACATCTATCGTGTCTCCCAGAGACACCATTTCTGATGGATGGTTAACTCGTCCCCAGGACATATCGGTAATATGCAGCAATCCGTCTACGCCGCCAAGATCGATGAATACTCCGAAATCGGTTATATTCTTTACCACGCCTTCTCTGACCTGACCTGTCTCGATTTCCGATATGATCTTGCTGCGCAATTCTTCGCGCTCTTCTTCCAATACAACTCGTCTGGAGACCACAATATTGCGACGAGTTTTATTCAATTTAATAATGCGGAAATCCATCTCGGTGCCTATTAATTCGTCGAAATCCGGCACCTGTCGCAGAGCTATTTGGGAACCGGGTAAGAAAGCATCAACTCCGAATAAATCGACAACAATGCCGCCTTTTATACGCCGCATTAACCTGCCTTTGACCAGCTCGTTTCTCTCATTGGCTTCTTTGATACGATCCCAAACTCGCATAAAGTCGGCTTTAAGTTTGGAAAGCACCAACTGCCCGTCCTGATCTTCGATAGCATCCAGATAAACTTCTATCTCCTTACCGACTTCTATATCAAAATCAGGTGGAAATTCTTCCAGCGGAACAATCCCCTCGGATTTGAAGCCAACATCGATAATTACTCCGTCACGTGTCTTGCCGAGAATTTTACCATTAACTATCTCGCCTTCTTTGATATTCTTGATGGTGGCTTCGTACTCATCAAGCATCCGCTGGAATTCTTCATTGGAGTATTCTTCCTCCTCGATATCCTGCAGCGACAAATCGGTAGAGGGCTCCTCATCTACTTTCCTTCTTACTCTTGGAGCTTTTTTTCGTGTTGTTTTCTTCTCTTTTATCTCTTCTTCATCTTCATCTTCTTCGACCATTGTAGATTTCGTGCTTTTCTTCGTAGTCTTAACACCACCTCCTTTCTTAGATTTTGGTGCGGCTTTCTTCTTAGCCGCAGATTTACGCTTTTGTGCCATTAATTAGATCCTCCTAAGTATTTCAACCGTTGTTTGTTATTTCGTATTTATTTGAGAAAAGCTTAGCTTTATTTTGCATGTTCTATGTCTCAGTTTAAGTTTCGCTTCATATCTCTAATACGGATTTCCACTTCGTCAGCGATTTTTTGATAACCTTCTTTGCTGTTTGGATATTCGCCGGAACCAGCAATCGGTATCGGTTCGCCAAAGGTAACTACAACCTTCTTACCAGTCAACCTGTTTCTCACTGAATTCTTAGAATTTTTAATATAAGCCGGTATTACCGTAGCGTTAGACTTAACTGCCAGTAAACCCACTCCCAATCGCATTTTACCTATCTCTCCATCCTTTGATCGCGTTCCTTCCGGAAACATGACCAATCCTTCTCCTCTTTTCAACGCTTCCAGAGCATTCTTGATTGACGTTCTGTCAAATCCCGCTCGGTTAACCGGAATTGCCTTAACATTTCGCAGAATTGTTGCGAAAAATCTATTGTTAAAAAGCTCGCGCTTTGCCATGAAGTTGCATACTCGCTTTATCCCGATCCCCACCAAAGGGGGATCGAACCACGATATGTGATTGGAGGCGATTATAAAACTTCCGGTATCCGGTATCATCTCTTTGTTTTTGACCTTAAATCCTGTTACGATTTTCGCATAAGCGAGTAATATCATCTTGCCCAAATAATATAGCAGAGGATACTTGTTCATCCTTTGAAATTCACCGCTGCCCGGCTCTTGTATAAAGTGATAATCAGGTTAACTTGTTCCTCGAAAGTTAAATTGGTCGTATCCACTTCCACGGCGTCCGGGGCTTTCGTCAGCGGGGAATGAACCCGCGTGGAATCGATAGTATCACGCATCTTGATAGATTCCTGCACTTCTTCATAATCAATTTTAATTCTTTTCTCTTGCATCTCCTTTAACCGACGTTTCGCTCTCTCTGTCTCCGAAGCAACCATAAATATCTTCAATTCCGCTTCAGGAAAAACTACCGTACCGATATCTCTACCTTCGGCGACAACATCTTCTCCTTCAGCAAGCTTCCTCTGCACCGGCACCAAAGCGTTGCGCACCTCAGGGATGACTGAGACCTGCGATACTAATTCAGTCACCTCTTTGGAACGAATGCTTTCCGTTACATCAACTCCATCCATATATACCGATAGTTGATCCTCGGACTCCTTAAAATCAATCCGAGTTTCTCCGAGTATTTTTTTCAACTTATCGATATCGCTCAAATCGACATCGCTTTGGATAAATTTGAGTGTAATCGCCCGATACATTGCCCCCGTATCTATAAATTTTAGACCTAATTTATGGGCGATGGCTTTTGCGGTTGTACTTTTGCCTGAACCTGCAGGCCCATCTATAGCTATGATCATTAACTATTTAGCTATTACACCTCCTATCTAAACCACTTAGTATAACTAATAATTCCCGAAAAGCAAGCGTTTTATTTGAGTCCGGCGCGTTTTTTTAAGGTTTTAACCTCACTGGAATTAAGTTCTCTCAGGCTTCCCGCCTTCAAGTCACCCAGCTCTACGACATCGATCGACACCCTCTTGAGGGTTACTACATTATACCCGAGACTATCAAATAAACGCCGTATTATTCGGTTTCTTCCCTCGGTAATTACTATATGGACTGTGGTTGATTTCCCTCTGTTGTTGACAGTGTTAATGGACTTCGGCATAAAGAAGCCATCATCCAGGGTGACGCCTTCCTTTATTCTGTTAAGAGCGTTCTGATCCAGCGGTTTGTGTATTTCCACTACATATCCTTTTTCGATCTCATAGCGCGGATGCTGTAATCTGTGAGCCAACTCACCATCGTTGGTCAGAAGTAGCAATCCCTCCGAATCGTAATCCAGCCTTCCTACCGGGAAGAGCCGCATTCCGGTACGGGCTATATAATGACTGATCGTTTTCCGTTTTTGAGGATCCTTTAGAGTGGTGACCACCCCGACCGGTTTATTTAAGGCGAAATAATGATACTGCCGGATTGGTTTGATTAATTTGCCCTCGAATTCAACTTCATCTTTACCAGGGTCCACTTTCGTTCCGAGAACGGTAATACGCTCGCCATTGATTTTTATCTTACCCTGTGCGATAAGCTCATCAGCCTGCCTTCGGCTGCAAATTCCGCATTTAGATATATATGAATTTAACCTGATTATCTCCGTCATATATTGTTTTACTGTGGGATGCGTGTAATGTTGCGGCTAATCCTGTTTCGGTTCCGAAGCTTCCTCTTCGATCCGATTCAGCTCGGTTTCATTCTCTTCGGGTTCAATCTCTATTGCCGAGTTCGCTTTCGGTGCGGAATCTTCGTTACTCTCCGAATCTTCCTCTCCGGATTCCCCCTCCCGTTTTATTGTTAATTTAGCCTTGTAGGCTTCTTCGGATTCTCCGAGCAAAGATTCGATCTCCTTTTCGTCAGGTAGCTCGGATAAATCGTTCAAACCGAAATATTCCAGAAACTTCTCATCTGTGGAGTATAATAGGGGTCTTCCGGGGCTGTCCGCGCGCCCGCTTATTTTAACCAATCCCCGATCCAGCAAGGTGCGGACAACTCCATCCGCCGAAACACCACGCAATCGCTCGATCTCCGTTCTGGGGACCGGCTGACGGTAAGCTATAACAGCCAATGTTTCCAGCGCCGCTCTCGATAATCTCTGCTGGCGCACCGGATGCAGGTATTTCCTGATATGATGATCATAATCCGAGAGTGTCATCAGTCGATAACCGCCAGCAACACGTTCTATTCGGAAGGAATTGTCGCTTCTTTTATAAGCAGTGTTCAGCTTCAAAACGATATTTTCGAGATCAGCTTCGAGTCCGGTTTTGGTAACCTTCTCATTTTCATATTTAAGGTCTTTCACTACCTGCACAAGGATATCTACCGGGACAGGTTTCTCGGAAACCGCTATCAACGCCTCCACGGTCTTGTCGATATTACTTAATTGAATTGTATCCGTCGCTAAGTTCTGTAAATCCATATCTCACCGAATAGTCTGTTCTGGGTAATCCGCAGCACTCTCAAACGAGCTAATTCCAAAAGGGCAATAAATGTGACCACCACCAACAGCCAGGATTCCTGATTGTAAAACAGCTCTTTAAAACAGATACCTTCCTGACTGATTACCTGTTTCAAATACTCCATCCGCTCCTCCACCGAGACCTGCGTTCTCTCAACAGTATGCGCCGCTTCTTCCGATATCTCCCGTGAATACACCTCTTTTAAGGCGCGCAATAAATCGAATAGATTCACATCCAGCTCAACTTTTTCGGATTCATCGGCGCCCTGGTGATACACCCTCAGCGGAGTCCTCAACCTCGCCAATGACTCCATATCAGCCATCAATTCCGCTGCCTTTTTAATGCGGCGGTATTCAACCAGCGCCAAAATCAAACCTTCCCGCGGATCGAATTCTTCTTCCTCCGTCTCCGAGGCTGGCAGGAGCATTTTCGCCTTGATCTGCATTAACCGAGCCGCCATAACCATGAACTCACCAGCGATATCGATATCCAGCATACGCATAAGTTCAACGTATTCAAGGTATTGCCGGGTTATCTGGGCTATCGGAATGTTATATATATCCAGCTCATCTTTCTCTATCACATACAACAGGAGGTCCATAGGCCCCTGAAAGAATTCCAGCCTGATAGAGTAATTACCGAATAAATCTATTTGCTCCAATGATGTTTTATCGATTGCAGTTAAAATTTCACCATGCAAGATTCATCGCCTTTCGCACTTCCTCAATTACCGGCGTGGTTCGCTGTATCGCCCTGCTTGCGCCGTCTTTTAATACATCTATGACAAAATCATGGTCTTTTTCAAGTTCTATGCGTTTTTGCCGGATCGGTCGCAGCGTTTCATTCAGGTTCTCAATCAACCTTTTCTTATCTTCTACGCATCCGAGTTTGCCGGTTCTACATGGCTCCAAAATATCCTCATGTCCCTCGGTGTAGATTTGATGTAATCCATAAACCGGGCATATCTCCGGCCTTCCGGGATCGCCTTTTCTGAGTTTTTGAGGGTCTGTAAACATCTTCTTTATTTTTGCCGCTGTCTCATCCTCCGAATCCGCGATACGAATATCGTTATCATACGATTTGCTCATCTTACGTCCATCGGTTCCCGGCAGTGCGGGGAATTTCGTCAAAAGCGCCTCAGGTTCCGGGAATACTTCACCATAAAGGTGGTTAAATCTGCGCGCCACCTCCCTGGTCAGCTCGATATGCGGCAATTGATCCTGCCCAACCGGAACCGCATCAGCCTTGTAAACAAGTATATCCGCCGCCTGTAACAACGGATAACCCAAAAACCCGTAACTGTCAAGTCCCAATTCCTTCGCTTTATCTTTATAGGAGGGAACCCTCTCCAACCATGAAATAGGTGTTATCATTGAGAATAATAGATGCAGTTCGGCATGCGCTTTAACTTCCGACTGCACGAAGATTACTGACTTCTCCGGGTCCAATCCTGCTGCAAGATAATCGATTGCCATCTGAATTATGCGTTCTTTCATACGGCCAATATCTTCAAAATCCGAAGTCAAGGCGTGCCAATCAACTATACAGCAATACATTTCGTAATCATTTTGAAGGCTGACCCAATTTTTCAGCGCCCCTTCATAATTGCCCAAATGCAATTGACCCGTCGGTTGCATCCCCGACAAAATCACCTTTTTCCCCATTTGTCTCCTCAATCTAAGAATAAGTATCTACGCCATCTTTCGTCCGATATGCCGACAAAATGCTGGATAAATGTAATGTTGTTCGGTCGTTTCGGTTTTCTTAACAGCTTCATTTTCGCTTGATCCGGTGTTCTGTTTCCTTTGATGCTGTTACACTTAACACATGCGCAAACCAGGTTCTCCCAGCCGTCCTTTCCCCCCAGATGTCGGGGCACTACATGATCTACTGTTAGAATTCTATCCTTCCTGCCGCAATATTGACATTGATGCTGGTCTCGCTTCAGTATGTTTTTCCTCGATAAAATAACTCTTCGGAATGGAACTTTCACATACAAGTCTAATCTCACGATACTCGGCACCGGTATTTGCTGACTCACCGATCGGATTTTATATCCGTCATAACTCTCGATTATATCCGCTTTGCCGAGGAAAACCATAACTACAGCTCTTTTAACCGAACATACCGAAAGCGGTTCAAAATTCTGGTTTAGTACCAATACGTTTTTGTTAAGAAGTTTCATATCAATTTATAAACCCCCGTTTGAAAACTAAGCATCAAATTTAATTATCCGATACCCGATTGTCAAACGAAAACTCTATTATACTAATCGGTAACAAACAGGTGTCAAATGAAAATTTGAGGTACGCAAACAAAACTTACCTTTGTTGGGCAAACGGATAGTTCAATTCTATTGACATACGCGGAAAATTCCGCTTATTACAATAATTAGTATCCGCACATCTTTTCGATTATGTTCGGAACTTGTGCGATGGTATCTAATATAAACCGCAGTACCTGTTTTAGTTGATTTAAAAGATATGATTAATGTAATAAAGAGCTTACTCGGTGTGGATACACCCGATACAGCCAAACATGATACGGATAATATCAAAAGCGCTTCCAATCGTGTAGCGCTCGCCACGGCAGTTGTTTTTCTCGAAATGGCTCATATCGACAAAGAATTCGGCGATGAGGAAAGAGAACATATCCCGGAGTTACTGAAAGATATTTTCCGGTTGTCAGATGACGAGATTGCGGATATTATCGAATCCGCAGAGAAAGAGATCGACCAAAGCCTTGATTTATGGCAGTTTACTAACGTTATAAATCAGAATTTCACTAACGAACAGAAGCAGCAGATAATATACGCTGTCTGGCGTCTGGTCTATGTTGACGGTAATCTCGACAAACACGAAAACTACCTGATGCATAAACTTTCCAAACTCCTCAATCTCCCCCACAGCGTTCTCATCGATGGTAAACTGAGGGCATTGCAAGAAACCAAAGAATAATTTTATTTCTTTACAGTTATCTAACAGAGCATCTCCCGAACTTCGGGAGGCCGGACATTCTTGTCCGGCATGATAAATCCGTAGCCGAAGGCTTGCCCTTCGGCGAGTGGTATGATTCACGAACGGTAGGTCAGCTTTCGGAATTCGGCGCCAGCCGAATGGAGAAACCCGACAATGCGCTTTGTATACAAAGGGAAGCGCCCCAACCTGTCCCGCACACTGCGGGATTCCATTTGGTTTGTCCCGCATATTCCGCAGACTGGAATGTCTACACGCCCCACGCGGTATCTTAGCTTGACAGACATTTATTATTGAATTATAATCGGACAAAGAGGATTGTCGATAGGTTGACCATGCAAAGAGGACTGTTAGGTGACTTTTGATACTGAGCTAAAAAAGATTATCAGAATCAGTAAAGAATTTGGCGCCAAAAAAGTTATCCTTTTCGGCTCTTACTTCAGGGATGCCGATTCCGCCCATGACATCGACATAGCTGTTAGCGGAATAGATCCAAAGCGTTTTTTCAAGTATTACGGCAAGGTATCTATGGTAGTTGGCCCCGAAGTTGATATTATCGATCTGGACGATATAAGGCAGCATCTACGGAAGAGAATTCTTTCCAGGGGAGAAGTTCTATATGAACGAGCGGTATAAAGAACTGCAAGAAGATGTTATTGACGAAAAGCAGGCTATAGAGGAAACTCTCCAAAAGCTAAATGATGTTCGATTAAGATATTCTTCTGATTCGAAGGACATACTGGTTGAGCCGGCAATGGGAACTTTCTTAATGAACTTCTACAATGGAGCGCCGTAGGTCGGGTTCCGGAATTCGGCGATAGCCGAATGGAGAAACCCGACAATGTGCCTAAACATGCCGCCATCGTCGCCGCATTTTATTCATTGCTAGCGCAGCGAAGCAATCTCCCCCCTCAGCGGTAGGCCGGACATTCCTGTCCGACAGCAACCGCAGACACAAATGTCTGCGCTACCGATTTTTAGCAATTATCCCACTTTTTGGCTTGATTGCTGGGGTAGAATATCTTATATTCATCCTTGATAATGGATATAATTGATGTACACGGGAGAAGCTCATGAGCCGTAAGCTATTTCTGTTTTTTTCTCTCATTTTGCTTCCCTTCTCCATTTCGCAGGGCAAACCTACTATCGCGGTAATCGATTTCGCTTTCAACGGAGTTACAGAATCCGAGGCGCGGGCTCTGACT
>WJIR01000115.1 GCA_014730175.1 Candidatus Zixiibacteriota bacterium | reverse complement strand
TCCTCCCGCAGGACATGTTCCAGCAAAGCTATATCCACCATGCTGTCACGTTTGGCTACCCCGATCCGGCTGCAGAAATCGCGGATCGATTCCGGGGTGTAACCACGTCGGCGGAGTCCGCATATTGTCGGCATGCGGGGATCATCCCAGCCGTTTACATATCCTTCCTTTACTAACTGCAGCAGACGCCGCTTGCTCATCACGGTATATGACAGGTTCAAACGCGCGAATTCGATCTGCTGAGGGTGGAAAACCTCGAGTTCATCCAGAAACCAGTCGTAAAGAGGGCGATGATCTTCGAACTCCAAAGAACAGAGTGAATGAGTTATCCTTTCGATAGAATCCGACAGGCAATGGGTGAAATCATACATCGGATAAATACACCATTTGTCACCGGTGCGGTGATGCGAGGCGTGCTTAATGCGATAAATCGCGGGATCACGCATATTCATATTCCCTGCCGCCATATCGATTTTGGCGCGGAGGGTTCGGGCTCCATCCGGGAATTCACCTTTCCGCATACGTTCGAAAAGGTCAAGATTTTCCTCCACGGAACGGTCGCGATAAGGGCTGTTTTTACCGGCTTCAGTTAATGTCCCACGGTACTCCCGCACCTGCTCAGGGCTTAAATCACAGACATAAGCCTTGCCCTTTTTAATAAGCTGAACCGCATAATCATAAAGCTGATCGAAATAGTCGGAAGCGTAAAAAAGCCGGTCTTCCCAGTCCGCGCCCAACCAGCGTACATCTTCCATGATGGAATCGACATATTCGGTTTCCTCTTTGGCAGGATTGGTATCGTCGAAACGGAGGTTAAACAAACCATTGTATTCCTCGGCAATTCCATAATTAAGGCAGATAGCTTTGGCATGACCTATATGAAGATAACCGTTCGGTTCCGGTGGAAATCGGGTATGCACCCGGCTTTCATTTTTATTGTTCCTCAGGTCTTCATCGATTATTTCGCGGATGAAATCTGTGGTTCTTCTTATTTCAACCGTGGAAACTTCACCTTTATTCGGTTCAATATTTTTCGCATTCATTTTCGTATCCCTTATTGAATTTCATTATTGTCGAATTTATAACAATATCAAGGTGAAACACAATATAAAATTCGGAGCGGTTTAATGCCAGAATTAATCGAATCCACAGGATTTAAGCTATTTGAAGGTAAACGGTAAAACCATTCACGTATAATCATATCTTAGCCGATTATTATATTGTGGATACAAATGCTTTACATTATATTCTAAGTTACTATGCAAGAAATGAAAATAAAAAACAATGAAAAGAACGGCGGTGAAGTAATAACCGCCGAGGAAGTAAAAAACCATCCCCGCGTCAAAGCCACCATCGAAAAAGCTGACCAGATATTGGGGCTTTTGGGTTACACCGAACATGGAATGAGGCACACCAGCCTGGTTTCGAATATAGCCTATAATATCATGCGCAGGCTGGGCAGGGATGAGAAACGCGCTCAACTCGCCGCCATAGCGGGAGTAATGCACGATATGGGAAATGTTATCAACCGCGATTATCACGCTCAAACCGCAGCGCTTATGGCTAACGATGTGCTGACCGAATTGGGTATGGATTACGAGGATACGCTGGATGTTATGGCAGCGATAGGAAACCATGACGAACGGGACGGATATCCGATCAGCGATATATGCGCCGCCCTTATTCTGGCGGATAAATCGGATGTGCATTTCTCGCGGGTTCGCAGCCCGGAATCGGTTAACATCGATATTCACGATCGAGTGAATTACGCCGCGAAAAGTTCCTTTTTACGCGTGGACGTGGAGAGAAAAACTATCAGCCTGGAGATAAAGATCGACCCTCAGGTATCCTCGGTGATGGAATATTTCGAGATATTTCTTTCCCGCATGGTTGTTTGCAGACGCGCCGCGGAATTCCTTGAAATGCGATTCGAACTAAATATCAACGGACACAGGCTTCTTTAAAAGCAGATTATGGATTACAAAAAAGCCGGAGTCGATATTGAAGCCGGGAATAAGGCTGCCAGGATTATCGGCAAGCTTGCTAAGAAAACCTTCAATGAGCGAGTAGTCAGGGAATTGGGCAGTTTTGGGGGATTTTATGATATTTCTGAGCTGGACATATCCAAGCCGGTTTTGGTCTCTTCAACTGATGGTATCGGTACTAAGCTTTTAGTAGCGCAAAAAGCCGGAAAATACAAAGGGCTGGGTTATGATATTGTCAATCATTGCGTTAACGATATCGCTGTTTGCGGCGCCACGCCGCTTTTCTTCATGGATTACTTCGCAACCTCACATTTGAGCGATGAGATCATTGAAGAAATAATGGAGGGGATGACAGAAGCGTTAATGGAGATAAACTGCCCGTTAATCGGCGGCGAAACCGCGGAACTCCCGGATCTGTATGCGCCGGGGGATTTCGACCTTGCCGGATTTATTACCGGCGTGGTGGATAGGGATTCGATAATCGACGGCAGCTCAATATCTAAGTATGATAAGATCATTGTTATACCTTCCAATGGCTTACACACAAACGGGTACACATTGGCGCGTAAGGTGGTTTTCGATATCCTGGGATTGGAGGTAAAATTTATCCCTCCGCAACTTGAGCAGTCCATCGGCGACGAGTTATTAGTCCCTCATACCAGCTATCTCGAAGCGATAAAAGCAGTTAAAACTTTCGCCAAGGGCATCGCTCATATAACCGGCGGCGGATTACTCGACAATATCGCACGGATATTACCCGAAAACTGCAATGCGGTTATAGATGTCTCATTTATTCCGATCCCTCCGATTTTCAATATCATCCAGCGCGCCGGTTCTATCCCTTCCGATGAGATGTATCATGTATTTAACATGGGCGCGGGTTTAGCAGTAGTTGTCAGCAAGGATAATCTTCAAAAGGCATTGTCCGCATTATCATCCGCGGGATTTCAAGCAATCCTGTGCGGTGAGATAGTCGAGGGTGATAGACAAGTGGAACTTAACAACCTCCCTCAATTTTCAAGCTCCTGAACCAAGGGAATAATTCGGAAGATGCTCAGCAAAAGGCAACTTTATATTTTGGTTTATTTCGCTGCCTTAATTGGAGTTGCCGCATATCAGCCGTTCAATATCTGGCCGGGGGCGTTGGTTTTTATCGCCATACTGCTATTCACCATCAAGGATAAATCGCCAAAACAGGCGTTTATTATCGGTTATGCCTTTGGGGTAATCTTCTACATCACATTGCTTTACTGGATAGCCTGGGCGACATTTTTTGGCGCATTGCCGGTGCCTTTTATATTGGCTTTAGTTCCGGCGTTTTTCTGCTGGTTATTCAGAAAAATCGAGCTCGCAAACAGCAAAATCGCTCTGATTTTAGCGCCATTTATCTGGGTGGCTTTGGAATACATAAGGACTCTGGGACAGGTTGCCTTTCCCTGGAATCCGATAGGTAATTGCTTTGCTACTTATCCTGAGTTCATACAGTACGCGGAATTTACAGGTGTTTACGGGATATCATTATGGGCTTCAGTGATCAATATACTATTTTACATCTTTTTTAAAAATCCTGCGAACTTAAAGCGAACATTTGCATATCTGGGAGCTATAATATTTTTGATAGTGACTCCGTATTTGTACGGATTGGCAGTAATACCTGAGGAAATCAAAGAGGGCGATATTGAAGTAGCGCTACTGCAAGGAGACATCAGCCGGGAAGTGAAGTGGAAACCCGGCGGAGTACAATATTCATTTAATACTTATAAAGCGATGACTGATTCAGTAAGCGGTAGCGAAGCAAAACTTATAATATGGCCCGAGACAGCTATTCCGAGCTATTTGCGGCATCACCGTGGATACAATCGGCGCATGCTGAGCATGGCCGGGAACTCCGGCACCCCAATCCTCACCGGTTCTCCGGATTATACAGAGATAGCTCCCCGGCAGTATGTTTATTACAATTCCGCGCTGTTTTATCATCCCGATAAAAGCAGTCCTGAGATATATCGTAAGATCAAGCTGGTCCCGTTTTCGGAACGGATACCGTTTTCAGGGCGTGTTAAGATATTAAAAGATATCCATCTGGGGCAGGCAGACTTTTCCCCTGGCGATAGTTTGATGCTATTTGAGCTTGACGGAAATAGCTTTGGCGTGTTAATATGCTTCGAATTAGTATTCCCGGATCTGGTGCGCAGATATATGAAACGCGGCGCCGATTTTATGGTTACTATTACGAATGATATGTGGTTCGGAGTCACTTCAGGTCCATATCAGCACCTTTACGCCGGAACCATTAGAGCGGTGGAGAATAGAGTAGGAATAGCAAGATGCGCCAATACCGGCATTTCGCTTTTCTATGATACTTACGGGCGAGTTTACAATATGACTGAATTGAACGAAAGAAAGATCGTTGTGGATAAAGTCGCAATCAACAAAGGATCAACATTTTATATGCGGCACGGGGATTTTCTGGCTAAGTGGTCCTTGATTGTTGCTATACTATCTCTGTTTGCGATATTGCTCAGGGATTTTATTAATAGGAGGAATAAGATTTGAAATCCCGAATGAAACCGTGGCAGATTTTATTAATTATTTCCTTTCTTCTGATAACCTTACTTGAATATAAATCAATATCCAGAGCGGAGATTAATGCGCTGGGAGACTGGAGCAGTTTTACCGATATGAATTCCGCCAACGAGTTCAAATTCGATGGCGAGTTGGTTTGGGGAGCCGCTCCCGGAGGCGCTTTCGCTATCGACAGCGATGGTTCGGTCCAGCAGAAACTCACCAATATCGAAGGATTAAAGGGATTGGAACTGAATGCGGTGGAAATCGACAGCGCCGGCAATCTATGGTTAGCCTCACAAAACGGCACGCTCAATAAGTTCGATTCCGATGGCAACTATCTTACATATTACTTCATATTCAAACGCCGCAATGTTATTGACGAACCATTGGTGCTGTATGATCTCCATGCCGACGGGGAATGGCTGTGGATTGCTCGGCAGGAAGGTATATCCAAATTCTCAATCTACAATAACGGCGGAGAGATTCAGGAGAATATTGAACATGCAGGACCATTCAGCAGAGAAGATATTAAAACGGTTTTTGTCGAGAATGACAGGATCTGGTTTGGTTTCGAGGAAGGCGTTGGGTATGCAGACAAAGACTCGCCCTATCTTCCCGATGGTTCCGAATGGACGGTCTTTTACGAAGGAAATCCCCAAGGCTTGACTAATTTCGATGTGCGATCGATCTCTTATTTCCAGGGACAGCTTTATGCCGGCACCGCAAGCGGCGTATTTCAGTTCCATGAATCGGCCGATTCCGGTTGGTGGGATGTTTCGGGACTCGGAGGTTCGGCGATAAACAGCCTGAGAGCATCGGCAGATACATTGTTCGCCGCAACCGATAACGGACCATACTTCAATAGCGGAGCTTCGTGGAATCAGTATAATCCCACCGGATATTCCGGCATGGAGATAAGCGATTTAGCTTATATTCCGGGAGAAGGTTTGGTTGTTGCATATTCAGATATCGGATATGCTAAATTCAGTGGACAATGGGAGGAGTTTTTCATCCCCGGTCCGCGCGGATTGAGTTGCGAAGAGATTATTGCTGCCGAAGATAATTTATGGGCGTTTTCCCGAGGAAGCAGAGACGAGCCCGGAACGGCTGTAAACCATTATGATGGAGCATCCTGGCAAAATTTTAATGCGTCGAACTCAGGTTTGGTCAACAATATCTTCTACACGGCGGCTATCGATAGTTCCGGACGAACCTGGATCGGATACTGGGGAAAAGGATTATCTGTTTATGATCCCTCTGACTCCAGTTGGGCATCATTCGATTCCACCAACAGCCCGTTGCTGGGAGTATTAAGCGAGGGAGAAGCTTCCAACTATATCGTCATTACCGCTTTGACGCTTGATGCGCAGAACAACCTCTGGATAGGTAATTTCCGGGCTTTCGACTCCCATGCCGCATACGTACTCCAACCTGATTCCACCTGGAATGAAATACCTGAATCTGACGAAGACGGACTGAGCAATGACCTGTTCACCCGGATTGTTGTTCGCGGCGACAAAGTGATGTTCGCCACAGAAGAAGGGCTGGATGTGTTGGATGTCGGCTCCGGTTTCAAGGTTGAATCAGACAATCAATGGCGGCATTTTGACGTGAATTCCGGACTGATTTCTAACATCGTTTATGATGTTGATATCGACCGCAATGATTATATCTGGATTGCCACCGGACAGGGCTTGAATTATTACGATCCCGAGTTCGATTATGTGGACAGTCTGCCATTACCTTTCGGTTTCGGTCCCACTATCAACGCTCTCGAAATAGACGGACTGGGTAACAAATGGATAGGAACCTCGGATGGTTTATTGAAACTATCCGCTGATAATAGTGATTGGATATCCTATACTACCGAAAACAGCCTTCTGGTTAATAACGAAGTTCTCGCTCTTTCCTTAGTTAACGCCACCGGTGTCTTGTGGATCGGCACTTCGGGGGGAATATCGAGATTCGATACCGGCCAGGAGATGCCTGATCCGACTGTCTCCAGCGTTTCTACATATCCCAGTCCGGCAGGTCCTAAATTCGCAGACAGAGTATATTTTTCACGGGTACCTTTCGGCGCTGAAATCAGGATATACACTGTTGCGGGAGAACTGGTGCGGAAATTGGATGCCGGTAATGATGGCGGATTAACATCATGGAACTACAAGAATGATTCCGGGGAATCCTGCGCGGGAGGAGTTTATATATATCACGTAATAAATCGAGGTAAGGACTATTCCAAAACCGGTAAAATGGTGCTGATCAGGTAGCGGTTTGAAGGATCATGTCGAGCATTACAAGCGGGACGGAGACTATTTCGACTACCAGGATTATATTACTCCGGGAAGGCGGGAAGTTGAAAGGCGGAGAAATCAGGTAATTATTTCCGTTGTTAAAAACGTTAAAGCAGCGGGCAAAATTCTCGATGTAGGCAGCGGATCCGGTGAGCTGGCAATGGGACTCACCGATACGGTTAATTCGGTCTTCCCTGTCGATCTATCTCTTAAGAACCTTAAATTCTTTTCGCATGACCACGGGATATCTCCGGTTATGGCGGATGGCTACAAACTTCCTTTCAAAAATGAATCATTCGATGCGGTGATTCTGTCATCGATTCTGGAACATTGCGAAGAACCTTCGGATATGCTTCGGGAAATGAACAGACTCCTCAAGCAAGGCGGGGCGTTGATCGCCGTTACGCCGTATAACGAGAAGATAATATATCACCAGTGTATCCATTGTAACAAAAAGACGCCGGCTTACGCTCATCTCCATAGTTTCCGGGAAGCCAACCTCGGCTCATTAATCAGGGAAAACGGATTCGAGATAAACAGGATTTTGAAATTCGCAAACAAGGGGATGGATATCACCCGGATCAACCTGATGCTTAAATCACTGTCGCTAAATCTATGGAGAGTATTCGATAGGTTCGCAAATTTACTGCTGAACCGTCCCGAATTTATCCTGATGGTGGGGAGGAAGCTTTGATGGGGCAACCGCTACGTCACCACTATACGCTGAAAAAGAATCGCTTAATTTTGCTCTTAATGGTCGACATTAAATCCCAGGAATGCTCCCGGGATAATCCACCACGCTAATCCCATGTTAAAGACTCTAAAATTTACGCCAGAAAATTACTCCGATTGGGACGAATTTGTATTAATTACCCGGAGGGAAAATGTCTTCAGTCTATCGGGATGGGTGAAGCCGCTATCGGGTCTGAACAATTCCGAGGTCTGCATCATCGGGATTTCCGAAGGCGGTTCCATCATTGCCGGTTTGGCGGGAGTTATATCCGGTACTTATGGGATAAGAATATTTGAACCTCCGCTGCTTTCCCCATACAACGGAATTATCATTGACCCGTCAGTGACCGAAAGCAAGGATCAGATTGAAGCATATAAGTTGTTACTCGATAATATAAAGCCGCTGTGCGATCGCCTGATCATACAATTTTATCCCGGCATTAGTCCGGTTGAAACAAAGCCAGCCTATGGTTTGAAATCGACGGAGCGGTTTACCAGTTTTGTTGACTTAAGCGCAAATGGGAGTTTAAGAAGCGGTTTTAAGGCAGACATCAAGAATAAAATAAACAAGGCTGAACGTTCGGGTATTTCGGTGGTGGAGGACTTTAATCCTGCTGAACTGCATCGATTGCTCGAATTAGTATATAACAAAGCGGGATTGAAGAGCCGTTGGAATGAAGATCCTTTTTACTCGGCTCTGAAGGCGATTCAACAAGAGGGATGGCTGCAAATTTGGTTCTCCGTGAAAGACGATAGATACGTAGCCGGGACAGCGATTGTTATCCGCGATGATACAGCTTACAGTTGGCTTTCCGCTACTGATCCCGAGTATTACAAACTCGGAGCGGGACCCAAGCTCATATCAGATACACTGCAGCAATTATCCAACCAGGCAGTAAAACATTTCGACTTCATGGGTGTCAACATACCCTCGGTGGGACGATATAAAGAGGCTTTTGGGGGAGAGAGGGTAACGTTTGCGTCTCAGGATTACGTATTTAGTATTAAAGGACGCCTTTATCGGGCTCTACAGGATAGATTAAAACGATGACTATAATTCCGGCCAGACTAAATATCGAAAAGGATGATATCCCGAAAGCGATATACGCATTCGCATTTATCGGGATTCACTTCGGTATAAAATTCGAGTTTGCCACCGATAATCCTTTGCTGATTTATGGTTCATTTCCGTCAGACGAAGACCGTAGCGCCAGGATTATGATTCCGGTAGACGCGATGCTAATAGACGGGGGCAATAAACCGACCTGGAATAAGATCAGCAGTTTGGTGATACTGTCCGGAAGCCGGTTTAGAGGTAGCCGTTTATATAGAGAAGAGGAAAACGCAATTGTTTTCAACTTCGATATAATCGGCTCAATCTTCTACCTGTTATCCCGAAGCGAGGAATACTATTCTCAGGCTCGCGATGAGCATAACAGATTTCCCCACACCGAATCGATTTTATACGAAAGCGACTGTCTCGCTCATCCGGTAGTTGACCATTATCTGAGGTTATTGCGAAAACTATTCGCTCAGCTCGGAATAGAATGCGAAAACGACCAAAAACCAACCGCTATTTTAAGCCATGATGTTGACCTGCCGATTCGCTCCATCAAAGGTTCGGCGAAATTGTTGTTGGTGAGTAATAATTCAATTTCATCACGGTTCAAGGGTATGTATGACGCTTTAAAGAGTGTCTCCAACTTCGAAAGGAATCCGTTCTGGAATTTCCGCAAGTATTGCCAGGCAGAATCCGGGTTCGATATGAAAAGCTCATTTAACTTCGTCTGTCCTCGAAACCGTTCCCGATTCGATCCCAAATACGAGATAGGAAATCAGAATCTAAGGAATGAAATGGTGCGGCTCAAAGAGAATCAGTTTGAAATCGGCTTGCATGGTTCCTATAATTCCCTGCTGGGCGATGCGGATATTGAGGTTGAGAAAAGATATCTCGAAAAAAACAGTGGGATTGAGGTGCAAGGACATCGCGCGCATTATCTCAGGTTTGACGTCGCCTCCAGTTACCATAAATTGATAAAAGCCGGTTTCCTCTACGATTCCTCAATAGGATATTCGGAGACTATCGGCTATCGTGCCGGTACCGGAATACCGTTCCGGGCATTTGACATACAAAAGAACAGAACACTCCGCTTGATAGAGATTCCTTTCGCCGTGATGGATGGTCCTTTGTTTGCGGAATTTTCAACTATTGAGGCAGTTAGGGAAAAACTGGACTCTTTGATTGAGGAGACCTCGAATGTCCATGGAATGATCGGATTTTTGTGGCATCTACGGACAGCCTATTCGGTCGATTATCCGGCGTGGTTTGATTGTTATGAGTATCTATTACGCAGATTGAATGAGAAGGATTTCCGCGTGATTACCCCCCTTATGCTGGCACAAGAGTTTGAAGAGAAAACAGCCGATCTCGGTTATGATCAGATCCTGTTTTAGGATGGATAAGATTAAGCGGGTGATTGCATCATGGCGTTAGAAACCAAGCCTTCCATTTGCATGTTCGTACTCAATCCCTATCTGAACGATGGGCGAGTAAGGCGCACTTGCAGATATCTCTCCGAACGCGGGTATCGAATAACCGTGATTGCCGAATCACCGTCGGGCGAGGACGATTATCTCGAGATCGATGGGGTGGGTGTATATCGGCTTAATAATTCGGGGCTGCCCACGACCAAGGGAAGATTTATTAAGTACATGACACGAGCGGCGATCAAAGCAGCGGATATCAAAGCCGATATTTATCATGCCTTCGATCTGGACACTTTGCTGCCGGCGTTTATCGCATCCGTGTTGAACCGGGGTAAACTGCTGTATGAGGCACATGAATATTACGTGGGCATTCAAGCGTTACTAAACCGTCCCTTTACAAAATCGATATGGAGTATTCTGGAGAGATTACTTATCCATAAAGCAGACCGGGTGATTACGGTCAACCAATCCATAGCGGATAAACTCGTTTCACGATACGCTATTCCAACACCGGATGTAATCTACTCCTGCACTAATCCAATCATTACCGAGCGCTCCAGCTATTTGCGGGAAAGATACAATATTCCGCCGGACAAACTCATTGTTCTCTACACTGGAATATTGCGTGAAGGGCAGGGATTGATGATATTGCCTGAGCTGTTTTCCAAAACCGATAAAGCCGTTATGGTTCTTGTCGGCGATGGCCCGTTGCTTATGGAGTTGGAATCGAAATCGAATCGGTTAAATGTAGAAGAACGTATGATATTTGCAGGCAAGGTCGATTACGATGAATTGGAAAAGTACTATAACTCCGCCGATGTGGGAATTCTGCTTATGGAGCCGATTGCGGAGAACAACCGCTATGCCCTCCCGAATAAGTTCTTCGGTTACCTTTCAGCAGGTTTGCCGGTGATTGTAAGTGATATCCCCGAATTGAAGCGATTCGTAGATACATATAATTTGGGACTGGTGATATCTCCGCAGGTTCAAGAAGCGGTTTACGCAGTGGAAAAAATAGCTTCCGAAACAAGTCTTTACGAACGATACCGGCGGAATGCGATTGATTTCTCCAAAGAGTACACCTGGGATAAGGAAGCCTCAAAATACCCGGATATCTATGCAGAGCTGACAGGGAGTTGATATGATCGCATCATTAATTGTTATCACCTATAACCAGGTGGATTGCCTCAAGGAGCTTATGGATTCCATCAACTCACAGTTTACCGAAGATAATTTCCAAACTGTCATCGTCAATGATTGCTCCACGGATGAAACCGGAGTTTATTTAAGTTCGCTTCCGCCAGGTGAAAATTTCGTCGTCATCAATTCCGAACGTAATCTTGGCAGAGCGGGCGCCAGAAACCTCGGAGCTACAAACGCGTCCGGCGACATCCTGATATTCGTAGACGGCGACCTTAAGCTATCCGATAGATTCGTAGCCAATCACATAGAGTTCCACCGGCAGAATAAAGAGACTACGGCAGGGGTGGGCAGGGTCGTATATCGTCATCAGGATGCTTTCAGTCGTTATCTTCAGTCCTGCGGCGCGGCTCGTAATCCGGATAGCGAAAGTGTACCGTTCAGATATTTCGTAAGCTGGAATATCTCCGTGCCTCGCCACATTTTCGAAAGATTGAACGGATTCGATGATAGTTTTCTGACTGAGCATCATAATGTCGGCGAGGATTTGGAATTCGGTTATCGACTCCATCAAGCAGGTTGCCGTATATCATATCTTCCGTCAGCTTTAGCCGAACATATCACTAAACCGTCTCTCGAAATCATGCTTGAGAAGCGGTACAAACTCGGTTTAGAGGGATTGCCGCTTTTTATAAAAAAACATCCTCAAGCCACCACGGAAATACCGGTATGTAAATTAGCCTCCTCATCGGTTCTCTTAAGGTTCATGCTTAGAATCGCGCTGCATCCTTTCATATATAATCCGCTCAGGAAGCTGGCAAAAAGCGGTATCGGACTGCCGGGGATCGCTTATGAATATCTCCTTCACGGAGCAGTTCTTAAAGGACTCTGGGAAAACGATAAACTAACCGGATAATTCACAGATACTCTTTGGGAATGTCACGCTCCCGCGTGACCAAGTGACGCGGGAGGACATCGAGGTCTGTTGGTGCTTGCTGTCAGGTCGCCGTACCCGACAGCAAAGGGTGGCATGCTTAGCTCGAAGCCGAAGGCGCAGAGATAAGCATGCTTTTGTCGTAGCCGAGGGCTTGTCCTTCGGTGATTATTTTTGTCAAGTGCTGTCGGGCGCCCCCACCCGACAGGAAAGTGATAGCCCCCTCATCCCCTAACCCCTTCTCCTCCCGATGTGATCGGGAAATGGGAGAAGGGGAACTGAGTGGATATATTTTATTAAGCGTAATCATTTTATTCTTACCTCATTCCCTCTCCCGTTCAACGGGAGAGGGTGTTAATCGTTACTTCCCTCTCCCTGCCGAGGGAGACGGTGGATTCGCCCCGACTTATCGGGGCGAAGACGGGTGAGGGTGTCCGCGCGCGGTAGGTCGGATTCCCCCTCTCGAGAGGGGTCGCTTCCTCTGGAGGTACGCGGAATGAAAACGGGGCGGTTTATTTCACGTGGCGCAAAGGCCCACCCCTATAAGATACGCAAAACCATTAGGATTTGGACCTACTTATTAACCAATTTCGGTCCGATTCTGGAAACAAGCACATCAATCATCGCATCGACGGTTTCCAGCTTTCCGAATTCGGAAGCGTTATCCAGTTCCAATCCGTTTTCGCCATCATAAACGGAAACAACCAGTCGTCCTTTACCGGCATTCGCCGAAAGCGAACCGGAGAGGTTATAATGACACTTAGTATTGGAAGTATCACCGGGAACCGAGAAATTTATTCTGAATTTGGGATCGTAGTCGTTCAACGACTTAAACAGGGAACGGCGGATATCATCACCTAAATCAGCATCAACATTATCACCGAAAACTTTAAAATAATCCAGGCAGATATATACCGGCTGCTCCTTTTTATACAGTAATTCCTGGATCTTACTTTCCAGCTTTTTCTCGGACTTCGGAGTTAGACCAATAAACCTTACCTCTTCTTCCATCGCAGGATTGAGAAGGATTGTAGTCGGCATCGCCCTGACACCGTACCTCATGCCTATGTTGGTTCCAACGACATTGAGGTAGTCGATTTTATAATAGTCAAGAAGCTTTTTGAACTTTGGAAGATCGACTTTACGGTCCAGGTTTACTCCGATCAATACGAAATCATCATCACCATACTTGTTATTCAGCGATACCAGATAGGGGAAAGCGCGTTTGCAGGGAGCGCACCAGGAAGCCCAGAAATCCAACAGAACTACCTTACCTTTAAAATCGGAAAGCTGCACGGTGTTACCGTCGAAATCCTGCAGCTTGAAATCGTATACCGGTTTGGACATTGCGGAGGTCGTGATTAACAGTAAAATCAGCAGACATGATGAAAAGACTTTCAACATCCTTATCTCCTATCTGAACTTTTAAGTTTTCGATCTTTTGATAGTAGCGGACATACGCTAATATTTCTACTATCGTCACAGGATATGGTTTCCTTTTAAAATTAGCAAGTTGATTTCGTTGAAATGTAGAAAATGTTGCTTGATTGTTCTAACAACGATATCTTGTCATTACCATGGAAAACCTGAACGATAGCGGCATATCCGAAATTAGAGGGAGATACTCCGGATTAGGCATCGCGGTCGCCGACAAGCAAATCGAGCTCCTTAACCGATATATTTCGCTACTCCGCCAATACTCTGACAGATTGAAACTTGTATCCAAAAAGGATATCGATACGATTTTTGAGAATCATATTCTTGACTCGCTCGACGTCCTTTTTGTCATGGAGAAATACTTAGATAATGATTATTCGTTTCATAGCTTGAACGCTGAGGTTACATTATTGGATGTCGGGAGCGGAGGAGGTCTGCCCGGAATTCCCCTGGCAATCGTGCTGCCTGATTCACAAGTTACTCTTTTAGAGAGAGCCTCGCGCAAATTCCGCTTTCTGGAGATGGTGAAGAGAAAGTTGAATCTTCAGAATTTAGCAGTAATCCAAGCAGATTATCAGGAATTTATCCGTAACTTTCCGAATAATTATAAGTTCAAACTATTTCGAGGCACAATGAGCTTTCAAAAGGCAGTGGATATTTCCATAAAATATACAAACAGGGATACAATACTTATATATTATAATAAGAGGACTGGAAGCATCGATGAGCGCTATCACGTTTATGCGAAAAAATGAAAAACCATAATTTATTGTTTAACAGGTAATTACAGATTATCGACGAGAAAATATTCATTTTCATGGTTTACAAGACTCAAATTATAATTTTGACAAAAAATCTATTCACGTAATCCGAAACGAAACCGTTTGTTAAAAGTTTATGAGTTTTCAGACCAATAATGGACTTGACACCGGAGTACTGATGCTTTAATATTTTTCCCATGTCATTGGGCGCACTCCCAAATTAACATTTTGTGGATAACTTGTTGATTACTTTTCAACGTGAAGCATAACTTATTTGCTTGGTTGTGGTTATAAGGATTTTGTGTAAACTCTTCAATGTTGATAAATAAAGGAGGTTTATTAGTAGCTTAGTAAAATATCGCTGTTCCTTTTAACTTTTAAAAATTGGTGGATTTGTATGGTCGATGCTAACTGTCAGTCAATTTGGGATGACTGCCTCAGGTTTGTCTCCTCGAGGATCAAACCCCAAAGCTATACGACCTGGTTTTCGCAAACAGGGGGATTGAATATTGAGGGGAATAACTTTAATATTTCAGTACCTAATAAATTCGTTTCCGAATGGTTGGACGAGCATTACTCTAACTTGATCAGTGAGGCACTTCAAATCGTTACTGGCAAGGATTATGACATTGTTTTCAATGTCAACTCCAATAACTCTCAACCCGATGAAAAAACATTTCGGATCGAGAACAAGCCTGTCAACGAAGCTTCCGAGGCTGCTCAGAAAGTATACATAAAAACTTCGAGTTTAAATTCGAGATATTCATTCGATAACTTCGTCGTTGGCGAATCAAATCAATTTGCGCAAGCTGCAGCAATGGCTGTCGCCGAAGCGCCGGGAAAAACCAAATATAATCCTCTTTATATTTACGGGGGAGTTGGATTGGGCAAAACCCACTTGGTACAGGCGGTGGGAAACTTTGTACAGGAAGTTTATCCTAATATGAAAACACTTTACATCAGTTCCGAGAAATTCACTTCGGATTTTATCAGTTCTATCTCATCAAAATCAACAAATGAATTCGTAAATTTCTATCGGAATGTCGATCTCCTGCTTCTGGATGACATCCAGTTCTTTGCAGGAAAGGAGTCGACACAGGTTCAGTTCTTTCATACTTTCAATGTATTATATCAAACCGGAAAACAGATTATACTAACCTCAGATAGAGCGCCCAAAGATATCGGGGGGCTTGAGGAGCGATTACTATCCAGATTCCACTGGGGTTTGGTTACCGATATACAACCTCCCGATTTGGAGACCAGGATCGCTATCATAAAGAAGAAAAGTGCAGCAGATCATATAGATATCCCGGATAACGTAGTTGTCTATATAGCTGAACATATTACCAACAATATCAGGGAACTGGAGGGTTCTCTTATAAGGCTGCTGGCTTACGCATCCTTAACGAAAAAACCTATCACCATAGAAGTTGCTTCCAAGATTCTAAAAGACACTATCCCCGAAGCCAGCAAACAACTGACTATTGATACTATTATAAGAAAGGTCGCAAAATCATTTAAAATCCCCGAGGGCGCAATAGTATCAAAAAAGAAAACTCAGGATCTGGTAACTGCGCGGAGTGTAGCCATGTATCTATCACGTAAACTCACCGATGCTTCACTCAAGCAGATCGGTAGCGAATTCAGCGGACGGGATCATTCAACGGTTATCCACGCTGTCAATCAAGTATCTGATAGAATTAAGACCGATCAGGAATACAAATCACAAATCGATGACATTATCAACAGTTTGTATACTTAGATGTTGACAACCAAGTAATTAAACGGTGGAAAACTTCTTGATAAAATACAACAAAAACGCCTCGGTGGAAAACAGTGAATTTAATAACAGAATATCAACAGTCGAAATACAGCTCGTTGACTATTTTCAATCTTATAACTCAATAAAAATGATACCTTTAGAAAATAAAACTTGAGTTTATTAACATTTTCACATTATTATTATTATTGTTGTTATTTATATAAATAAAAATAATAATAAGAAAACGTGAGTTCGGAGCAAAATATGAAATTTACCATCTCAAAGGACAAATTGAATTCTCTGGTTCAAAAGGTTCTTAATATTGTACCCGTTCGCTCCACATTACCGGTCCTCTCTAATATCCTTCTGGAAGCTGATAAGGATAAGGTTAAAATGAGAGCTACTGACCTGGATGTTGCCATTACCAGTGAATTAGAAGCGGACATAAAAAACAAAGGCAGTCTAACGGTGCCCGGTAGGATGTTCGCTGACCTTATAAGGGAGCTTCCCGAAGGGGATGTAGTAATCACCGGTGTTGACAAAAGAATAGAGGTAAAAAGCGAACGCGGGCTTTATAAGATAGCCGGTATTAGCGCGGATGAATTCCCTCGATTTCCGAAGATTGATTTTACTGATGAGGTGAAAATTGATACCGACGTGATCAAAGGTATGATAAGCAAGTCTATTTTTGCCGTTTCCAGAGATGAAACCAGACCTGCATTGAATGGTATCCTGTGGAAATGCGAAGAGGGATTGCTGACTATGGTTGCGACCAATGGACATATCCTGGCGAAAGTAGAACAATCAGGTTTGGATGTTAAGGGTATCGAGAAAGGGGTGATCGTTCCTCCCAAGGCGTTGGAATATTTCAGCAAGCTGTCGGTTGACGCTCCGGATGAGATCGGGCTTGTCTTCGCCGCTGATAATTTGGTGCTGAACCTTGATAATACTATATTGACCACTCGTTTGATCGACGGTCCGTATCCGAACTTTGAGCAGGTAATACCCAAGGAGCATAGTAAACGAGCGGTATTCGATAAGGATGAGTTCTTGGCGCTGGTGAGGAGGGTATCGATTCTATCGAATAATATAACTCATCAGATTAAACTGGTTTTTGGAGCTGAGTCTATTGAGGCGATGGCGACCAATTACGATATCGGAGGCGAAGGGCGCGACGAGATAGCCATGGATTATCAGGGGGAGGAATTGGAGATTGGATACAATGCCAATTATCTCCTTGAGATTATGAAGCATGTCGAAACCGATCAGGCTGTTATGGAATTCACTACCGGAACGGCCGCTGCGGTAATCGATTCGATTTCACACCCGGAAAATCAAGACTACTGCTTCCTCATTATGCCTCTACGGTTAGCAGAGTAATTATTATAAACGGCTCTTGATAGTAAAGTCTTTTGAGATTGAAAACTTCAGGAATATCGCCGATGCAGCGATAGATTTAGACAGCAAGATTAACTTAGTAGTAGGAAACAACGCTTCGGGAAAAACCAGCATCCTCGAAGCGTTGTTTTTCCTTTTATCGGGGCGCTCTTTCCGTAGTATCAAAGAAAGTGTGCTTATAAGCGAGGGATTGGAGCATTCTCGATTGCGGGGAATGATTGAGAATAACGAAGGCGAACATGAAATCGAAATCGGTTTTGATAGAATGGGGAAGAAGCGCCTTTATATCGATGAGATCCGCGAGCAGAAGATCTCCCGTTTGCTGGAGTTTTCCGCGGTTATCAGCGTAGTTCCCGATGATATCGAATTGACGGCAGGCTCACCGGAGAGTCGCAGGCGGTTTTTGGATTCGCTTCTCTCCCATTGCTATCCGTCATATCTAAGCTCCCTTTTTTATTATAATAAAGTACTGAAGCAGAAAAACGCTTATCTGAAAGAAGATACTGTTGACAGGAAACAGTTATCCGTTTGGAATAAGCAGTTGATAGACTATGCGGTTGAGATCGTAAACAGAAGGCTTCAGTTTCTGAATTACTTGACCGGAAGGGGCGAAGAGATATATGGCGAGTTCTTTGGCGCCGAGGAGGTTTCTTATTCTTATCGCAGTAACTTTCCCGTCGAAAACCAGGCTGAAATTGCCAGTGGCCTAAAGGAACAGCTCTCCCATAAACTGCAGAGAGAGATAAGGATTCGCCAATCGATAATCGGTCCCCATCGGGATGATATCGACATAAAGATAAAGGGAATTTCACTTCGAGACTACGGTTCACGAGGGCAGCAGCGATGTGCTATGCTGGCGATGAAGTTTGCCGCATTTGAGTTCATGGAGAAAATTCGCGGTGAAAAACCGCTTTTGATTTTGGATGAAGCGATAAGCGAGTTAGATGGCATCAGGTCTGTGAATTTGCTGGAGATATCGAAATCGATTGGCCAGGTGCTTATGGCATCAGCGCATGAATTCGATATCCCCGCCGATTTAGGGGAAATAAAGAAGTTTACAATTACAGACGGCGTGATCTCCGTCGTTGATTGAGGAATAGATGATAGGCGATGACGAATATTTCATGAATTTTGCCCTCCGGGAAGCTCAAAAGGGATTGGAGTCGCAGGAGGTTCCGGTGGGATGCGTTATAGTGTTGGATGGCGTTGTCATCGGGAGAGGGCATAACCAGATAGAATCATTGCAGGATCCAACTGCGCATGCGGAGATATTGGCTATCACTGCAGCGGCGAATTATCTCACGAGTAGAAGGCTGGAGAGATGCACCGCGTATGTGACCCTGGAACCTTGCGCCATGTGCTGCGGTGCGTTGAACTTAGCGCGGGTGGAAAGACTTGTTTTCGGAGCATACGATCCCAAAGCCGGCGCGGCGGTTACGCTGTATAAAATCCCTACCGATAGTCGCCTGAATCATGTAATGGAGGTGGAAGGTGGATTACTTGCCGAGGAATGCGGAGCCATATTATCGGAATTCTTCCGCAAGTTGCGCAGGAAGTAGGTTGGATCGCTTGCGGTTTCGATGCGTTACCAGTCATTGCGAGCGAAGCGAAGCAATCCCTCTCCTTCACAACTGGCAGGCGGGACATTCCTGTCCCGCGGTAGTGATACCATCTTAACGCAGACAAGAATGTCTGCTCTACTATTGTCGGGAGGCGGGACATTCTTGTCCCGCGGTAGTGATACCATCTTAACGCAGACAAGAATGTCTGCTCTACTGGATGAGGATTAATTTGGCTGGCGTCGGGCGCCCCCACCCGACAACTGAGGCGTGTAAACCTTTGGTTACCGATTAATGTTTTTTATGAATTATCCGGGTTAGAAAAATTCCCTTGACAATGTTATCATTATCATTATCTTGCCGGTTGGTAATTCACCTTTAATACTGGTACGGAGATGCCGGAAAGGGTTAAAATGATAGAAAATACATTATATGCCGTTCATTCTCGATGGGACGGTATTTTTTTTACTCAAAATAATGGTGGAAAAAAATGAGTGAAGAGAAAAAACTGATTGAAGTGATGGATGCTCCTTCCTTCTCCAGAACCGTCACCCGAATCGCCCACGAAATAATCGAGCGCAATAAAGGCGTGGATGATATGGCGGTTATAGGGATTCGAACCAGGGGAGCAATCCTTGCCGAACGCTTGGTCTCGGCTATCGAGAAAATCGAAAATATCTCGCTGCCGCTCGGTTTGCTCGATATCACGCTCTACCGTGATGATGTACATACCCGGCTGGAACAACCGGTGGTGCAGAAAACCGAGATAATATTTCGGGTCAGCAACAAAGTGGTTATTCTGGTCGATGATGTGCTTTTCACCGGACGTACGGCTCGGGCGGCGCTGGACGCCATTATCGATTTCGGCAGGCCGAAATGTATCCAGCTTGCGGTTTTAATCGACCGCGGACATCGTGAGCTGCCGATCCGCGCCGACTATGTCGGCAAAAACATTCCCACATCCTTTTCGGAACGTGTTGTGGTGAAGATGGAAGAGCAGGATGGAGCGGATGGAGTTTACATTGAAAAACCTACGGAGGAGTGATGGGAATCCGAGGCGGCCATCTTCTCGACCTTGAAAGCCTGACTGCCGAGGAGATAATTTCGATTCTTGACGCGGCGAGATCGTTCCGCGAGGTTATCGACCGCGATATTAAGAAAGTACCGACTCTTAGAGGTATAACGGTCGTAAATCTGTTTTACGAACCCTCGACCCGAACCAGGATATCGTTCGAATTGGCGGAAAAGAGATTATCCGCCGATTCTTTGAGTTTTTCCAGCGTGACATCATCGGTGCAGAAGGGGGAATCGTTAAAGGATACTATCCAGAATATCGAAGCGATGCGCACCGATATGGTGGTACTGAGGCATTCATCGCCGGGAGCGGCGAATTTCCTGACAAGGTGCTGCGATTCCAAAGTAATAAACGCCGGCGACGGCGCCCATGAGCATCCCACGCAAGGTCTTCTGGATATATTCACCATGCGAGAGCGGTACGGAAGAGTCAAAGACCTGAGAGTATTAATTGTGGGGGATATTAAACACAGTCGCGTTGCTCGTTCCAATATATGGGGACTGAAGAAGCTGGGTGCGCAGGTAGCGATCTGCGGACCATCAACTTTGTTGCCCTATGAGATTGAAAAAACCGGAGTGGAGGTATTCTCGAATCTGGACAAGGCGCTGGAAGGGGTGGATGTAGTAAACATTCTGAGAATTCAGCGTGAAAGGCAGGATGCCGGATATTTCCCAACACTCAGGGAATATACGCTGCTGTATGGAATCGATGCCACGAGATTGAAACGGCTGAATCCCGGATTTACTATCATGCATCCGGGACCTATGAATCGCGGTGTGGAGATAACCGTCGATGTGGCAGAATCCTCCGATTCGGTTATACTGGAGCAGGTGACCAATGGAGTTGCCGTCCGGATGGCGGTACTATATCTGTTGATGGCTAAAGAACCTATCGCCGATAAAGAAGGAGTGTTAACGCCATGATCGATTTAATAGTGACCGGAGATAACGTTATAGATCGATATAATGATTATTCCGGCGCAGGTGCATTATATATATCCGATGATAAAATAGAATCCTTTGAGAAACAAAAAGCTGACCCCGACAGTGTCGACAAGAATGCTCGGTTCATCGATGCGGGGGACAAAATCATATCCCCCGGACTTGTTGACATGCATGTGCATCTTCGGGAGCCGGGCAGAGAGGATGAAGAGACCATAATTACCGGTTGCGAAGCCGCTTCGGCAGGTGGTTTTACCGCGGTATGCTGTATGCCTAATACCCGACCGGTGATCGATTCACAGGAAGTGGTGCGTTTCATTCTCAGCCGAAGCAGGTTCTCTTCGGCGCGGGTTTTCGTTATCGGTTCCATTTCACGCGATCTGGATGGGAAGCAGTTATCGGAGATCGGCGATATGGTCGATGCCGGAATAGTGGCGATAACCGATGACGGAAAAAGCGTGATGAATGCGCAGTTGATGCGTAACGGGATGGAGTATGCCGGTATGTTCGGGATACCGGTCATCTCGCACGCGGAAGATATGAATCTATCCAAAAACGGCAAAGTCAACGAGGGTTATATTTCGACCGTATTGGGTATCAAGGGTATACCATCGATAGCCGAGGATATCATAGTTGCCAGGGACATTTATCTTTCCAAGTTCACCAATACTCCCATACATATCGCTCATATCTCCACCAAGGGAAGTGTCAATCTGGTCAGGGAAGCTAAAGAGGAAGGAATAATCGTAACCGCGGAGGCAACGCCGCATCATTTTTCACTGACGGATGAACTGCTTCGCTCATTCGACACCAATCTGATTGTCAATCCACCTATCCGGACTCAGGCGGATGTCGATGCTCTGCACGAAGGTTTGAAGGATGGGACCATTGACTGTGTAGCCTCCGACCACGCTCCGCATTCCCCGGAGGAGAAAGATGTGGAATTCAACCAAGCGCCATTCGGAATGTTAGGTCTGGAAACATCGGTCGGTTTGTCGCTTACTTACTTAGTGCATAAGGGGGTACTAACAATCGAAGGACTTTTGGAGAAAATGACGGTTAATCCTACCAGGATATTAAAGCTGCCATACAACGGATTCCAAGCCGGCTCTCTTGCCGATGTAACCATTATCGATCCCGATTTGGAATGGATTGTAGATGCCTCTAAATTCCGAAGCAAATCGAGGAATTCGCCCTACGTTGGATATAAGCTAAGAGGAAAAGCTGTTTGCACCATCTGCAACGGCAAAGTGGTCTATTCCGAAAATTCTATGGGATAATCCGATTACCGGGGATTATCATATAGGTATGTCAGGGGCTTGTCCCCCTGACGACTTAAGCGTCAGGTCAGAGAACCTGATCCCACATATCACCACATTTATGTGATGTCGGGCGCCCCCACTCGACCTCACAATAACTTGAATCGCTTGATCCGCCTTCCGTGGTTCATATTAAATGGTGGGTCAAATTATAGAGACCTCGGAGTCTGCAATACCTGCCGGGAACGAATTCCGGAACTGCTACGGGATACATAGCTCGAAGTCGAAGGCTTGTGGATCGGGGATTTTACAGTAATAAACAATTTAGAGTCTGAAATTCGGGGACTCAGAAAAGAGCCGGAAGCGCAAGGTTTCCGCTACCCATGAGGAAATTAATAAATAATCCAGGCTAAAACTCTCGGCTACCGATTAATATGCTCTTTGAGTTATCCGGGTTACACGAAAATCCTGTTTATTTCCTCTATCATCCCTTCGATGGTATGAGTCTCGGCTTCGAAATGCACCGGTAATCCCAAGTCCCTTAATGTTTTGGATGTAACCGGACCTATAGCGAGTATTTTGGACGAAACAGCCAGTTTCTGCGCTGTTTCTTTGCCTACTATCTTAACAAAATTCCGTGCTGTTGAGGAACTGGTAAAGGTGATCAGATCAGCCCCATTGGAAATTAAATCATCGGTTACCCGGGGTAAGGGATTAGCTTGTCTTGTTTCGTAGACGATTAAAGTATCAACCGAAGCGGAATTTTCGGTGAGGATATCCTCCACCGTTGTCGGAGATGGGATCCCTTTGATCCTCAATACATGTTTATCTTTTATGTTATATTGCTGAGCTAATTCGGTGGCTAACGATTCTGTGAGGAATTTACTCGGAATAAAATCAGCATTCATATAATGGGATTGTAAGGCTTTGGCGGTGCCGGATCCGACCGCTGCGATTTTTGCATTTTGGAAGCTTCTGATATCTGCTTTTGCATCCATAAGCGCCCTGAAGAAGCATTTAACGCCGTTCTCGCTGGTAAAGATCAGCCATTGGTAATCTACCGAGCGCTCAAGGATTTCCTCCAATTTTTGGTTATCGAAGTTAAATTCGATCCGTATAGTCGGAAATCCGATGACATAAGCTCCCAGCGATGATAGCTTGCTGATGAACTCACCTGCCTGTTCAGCAGCGCGCGTAACGACTATCCTTCTGCCTGATAATGGTTTATTTTCAAACCATTCAATGGATGACCTTAAAGTCACGCTCTCTCCGATAATAAAAAGCGCCGGTGGAGTTATTCCATGTTGCTTTGATAAATCAGTTATATTTTTCAGTTTTCCGGTGATGCAAGTCTGCATGGGCGTAGCTGCGTAACGGATTACTGCCGCCGGAGTCTCGGGATTCATCCCGGCATCGAGGAGTTTGGAAGTGACGATGGGCAGTGTTTTCACACCCATGTATCCGGCGATGGACGCTGTTTTAAGCCTTGCTAAAAGCTCCCAATCGACCTGAGGTTCGTCCTTTTCCGAGGCTTCGTGAGCGGTCACAAAAAGTGTCTGGGTTATTAATCCTCTGTGGGTTAGCGGGATACCGGCATAAGCTCCGGCAGCGATCGCAGCGGTTATTCCGGGAATAATTTCATAGGGGATTCCGTTCTCTTTTAAGAACATCGCTTCTTCACCGCCACGCCCGAATATCAAAGGATCGCCGCCCTTGAGTCTGGCTACGGTTTTTCCGGCATTGGCAAAACTCACTATCAACTTGTTTATCTCATCCTGGGATAATGTATGTTTTCCGGACTGCTTACCCGCATCGATCAATTCTACTCGTGGTTCTAATTCCGTAAGTAATTGATATGGAACCAAATGGTCATAGATTACAGCATCGCTTCGATGCAAACAGTGCAATCCCCTTATTGTGATCAATCCGGCATCTCCCGGACCGGCGCCGATTAGATATACCGTTCCCTTTCGCTTCATCATTGGGAGCCCAATAATTTATCAGCGGAGGGTTTAAGAAGCCTGCCTAATTCCTCGCCTATTTCCTCTGCACGCGTTATCTCGCCAATGAGCTTTTTCTGGGCGATTTCTTTACCCTTCGGATTCATTATCCTGCCCGCAATTTCCATTTCACCGTCCATGCAGCGAGCCAGCGCTGCAACCGGTTGGGAGCATCCCACCTTCAAAATCCTCAGAAAAGCCCTTTCGGCAGAAAGTTCTGAGTATGAAACGCCGTGATTTATTTCCTTCAATAACTCGATAAGTTGCCGGTTTGATTTCAGAGCTTCGATGCAGATAATTCCCTGTCCCGGCGCCGGCATACAGATATCGAGAGGAATAATTTGAGTAATTCTATGCGATAAATTCAGCCGCGTTATTCCGGCCTCAGCCAGAACAATGCCGTCATATAATCCTTCGTCCAGCTTCCTGAGACGAGTTTCAATATTTCCGCGGATATCCTTAAATTGTAATCGGGGGTAGTGATACAGCAACTGGGCGATCCGACGGGGAGAACCGCTGCCTATAACCGCGCTATCCGGCATTTCGTTCAACAGAGAGTTGTTTTTCGAGATAAAGACATCCCTGGGCGATTCACGACGTAAGACCGATGTAATAGTGAGATTTGGGTCTAATTCGGATGGCAGATCTTTGGCGCTATGCACCGCCAGGTCTATCTCGCCCTGCAGCAAGGCTTGTTCGATAGCTTTAACGAAAACGCCTGCTCCGCCGATCTGTTGAAGTGATTCGGTTTGGGTTCGATCACCCTCTGTTTTGATCTCAACTATTTTCACCTCGATTTTGTCGGCAACCGCTTTTAACGCGGAAACAACCTTCTGGCTCTGAATAAGCGCTAATTTACTCCCTCGGCTGCCAATCCGTAATTTTGAGAATGTACTATTCATAATGTTTTGCTCCTTCCTTCAATATTTCCTGGAGCTTGTCTCGGATTACCTGATTATCCGGTTCGGAAAGCAAGTTTTCCCAATTTAATTCGAGGAATCTTCCAAAGCAATACTGCTTGATTTTGGGATCCGATCCGAATCTCTTCAGTGTCATCTCCCGGAACTCTGCTGCATATTCGGATAAACTTTCCAGATAATCAGGTATATGAGGTTCCAATTCCTTGCGAAGATATTTTGTTAGAAACGGCGCTTTACCGCCGGATGAAATTGCGATAGTGACATCACCACGTTTCACAATAGATGGAACGATGAATGTGCAAAGCTCCGGCTGGTCAACCACATTCACAGGAATGTTAACACTTCGACAATCTTCGGAGACCTGCTGATTTACTTTTTGGTTATCACTGGCGCTGATTACCAGATCATATTCGATAGCTTCCGGGCAACTGTATTGCCTTTGGATAATTCGCACTTTTTCTACAGACGCCAGTTCATCTAATTCCTTAATAATTTCGGGCGAGATAATGGTTATCTCCGCATCGTACTCCAAAAGCATGGAAACCTTACGCAAAGCTACCCTGCCTCCTCCGACAACCAGACTTCTTTTGCCTTCGATGTTAAGAAAAAAGGGATAATACACCGACAGCTACTCCTTTTGGATATTAACCAGCATAGCTTGGAATTTGCGGTTCATTTCCCGCGCGGTATTAACAGGTCCGGTTAATTTAAAGAACAGATTTCCTTCGGGAGCCTCCAGAATAGCGGCAGAAAGGAGATAGTCGTGTTTCGGGATTGTAGGGGTCATCATTCTCCCGCCCATTGATGCATGATAAGTTCCCTCCACCTCCATATAATGCAAAGTCATCTGATCGACGTCCATTTTTTGGCGCACCGCAATTTCCCGCGGCGGTTTTCCATCGGATAATGACATTTGTGACAGCCATCTTTCCATATTGGAAGTAACTCCGCCGCCTTCCGACGCTCCGAAGAAGAAAACAGCTAAGGTGGCTGAATCCTGATCCTCGCCGATTGGACCGAACCGGTAACTGGCATTCCTCATGCCCGACGCTCCCAGATTTTCCCATTCAGCGGGAGGCCGGAAGGTGACTCCGGCTACTGTTACCGGCTCTCCGCTCAGCTCAACCGATTTAAGCTTCTCCATATCGAATATTTCCTCGGAACTAATCTCATCTCCACCCATATCCTCGGAGCTGCCGCATCCGGCAATCATTAGCGATAAACATATTATCAAAAACCACTTTTTCATCAACTCTCCTTTAGTTTAAACTCCATCATTGGCAATATAATCAAGGATGAGGGTTCTACAAGGAAAAAAAGAAGACTATCCCCGCGAAACCCGTATTGACGTATGTGTTTAACCATATATCCCGCTTTATCTTTCGGCTAACGGAAACATCAAAAAACACTTGACTATTTCAGAACCTGTTAAATATATTCGGATTTACGATGGGTAATGGTAGAAGATAGAGCTGCCGAACCCTCTTCTATTTAAAAACTGAATATTCAAAACTCGCTGTGTGTAGTACACGGATGCGTAGTACATGGAAAGGTGAAATTTATGAAAATAGTTAGGATTATAGGACTGCTCTGTTGTTTTCTCATTGTTGCCGCCAATCCCGCTCTCCTCAGATCCGAAATTATTCCCGCTTCATTTAATTTTAGTCCCCAGGATGTTACCGTCAAGGAAGTAATCAAAGATGGTCATACTTATATCCAGGTAGATTTCAATCCACAAGTTAAGAAGGCGTATCACCTTGCCGAATTTCATCAGTCGGATTCATCAGGATATCCGGAGCTTTCCTGCCGTAATGCACATTTCGTTATTCCGCAAGGACATGCGGTGGTTGATATCTTGAATCTGCAATATACCGAAACCGTAATTTATGAAGCAGAGGATGATATCTACATAATACCTTCGCAACCTCCGGCGCCTACTCTGGAGGGGTACGATTATCCCGGTTTCCAGCACCCGAATATAGACCTGTATCAGAATATGCCGCAGTATCCCGAGGATGAGAATATTGTTGAGGTGGTTAAAGCAAGCGGGCAATTCGAGAATATCACCGTAGCCGCCGTGCGTATCACTCCATTTATTTACCACCCCTCCAGCGGTATCCTAAAATTGTTATCATCAATTTCATTCCAACTGGAAACCGCGCCATACGCAGGACAGCTTCCGCCATTGAACCATATACAGCATGAATTGGAGAAACCCTTCCAGATGATATCACCGCCGTATCTGGAATATCCGGGAGATCAACAGAAGATGAATATGCTGGAAAATCCCGGGGATACCGAAGAATATGGCGCGCCATTTGAAATTATCGAGCAACCATCGAACCGTCCGTGGATTTACGAGTTGATCGTCATACCGGATTCCGGCTACATAGACGCCGCCGAGCAATTGCGTATATGGCGGATCGACACGCACCGTCCGGCTGTGATATTCACCTATCAGGAAATCGAGAATATGTGGGCTGATGGCGACCTTCCCGAGAAGATAAGGCAGACATTCAAGAGATATTATACATACAATGGCGCACAAGCTCTGATTTTGGTCGGGGACGAACCGATACGATATCTTTATCACACCAACACCAATTCCCCCAAAGACCTGCCTGATTTACATATCGGCAATTGTGTGTATCTTGGGGAATTTTCTCAGAGTTATCTGGAATGGGATTGGGACGGCGACGGAATTTATGGCGAGCCCGACCATGATAGACCTGATCTTTATACCGAGGGTATGGTTGGGGTGATTCCGGCTGATAATCCCGAGGAGTTCCAGGTTTATGTTGATAAAGTCATCCAATACGAAAGATATGGTCCCGGCGCCGAAATGCTTTATTACACCACCTGTATAGACCAGATGCGCGATACCTATTTATATTCATATTACCCCCGTCATATTCCGGAGTATATCGAGATCGATACTATATCGGGATTGGAAGTTCCGACCGGTATCGATTCCACGCCGACTGCGCCTCTGGGACAGGAGATAATCGATTATTATCGGTACAGCAAGCCGGCATTCGTAAACGAATCGTCACACGGCGCACCGCATCACAATACCGGAAAGACCAAGTTTTACAATCAATTCCCCAAATCTTATGTTTCCACAACCACGGAAACCGAGGAATACGGCTCGATTTATGATCTTGAAAACTCCGATGTTTTGATGACTATGTGGACGGTAAGTTGTGACGTTGCCGCCTATGATGCCCCGGAATGGTTCGGTGATTTTCGTTGCATGGCCGAAGGATATACATTCGTACCGAATGGCGGCACAATCGTGTACTTCGGGCATTCCCGGTGGGGCTGGATATATTCTTCCAAATATATGGCTGCCAAATATTGGGATCACATTTTTAATTCCGAAGGTCAGCATATCGCAGGATTTGCTTTCAGGAATGCAAGAATAGATTACCCCAATTATCTCGATGAGTGTTATACCATGAACCTGTTCGGCGATCCGGCGATGTCGATTTACACTGACATCCCGCAGGAGATAACGACCTTCGGACCCGATTCGGTTGATATGGGACTCAACATTTTCGATTTCCTGGTTTTAGATCCTAATGACGATCCCCTGGAAGACGCTACGGTCTGTTTCCGCCAGGGCGAGGATTACTATCTCGGATTCGTCACCGACCATGCTTACATTCTGGATAAGGATTCCTCATTAATCCGATGGGAAGTAGTGTCCCAGGAACCTGTATACTTCACGGTATCCGCCTGGGCGCGGGAAGACCACAATTTCCTGACAACTCAACGGATTATCTATGTGCGGGACCCCGGATTTGCGAAACATGGTGATTTTGAGGAGAATAAAACGAGTGACAATGCTGATATTCCAAGGCAGTTTGCGCTCTCACAGAATTATCCCAATCCGTTTAATGCCAGCACGGTTATCAACTACGATCTCCCCGAAAACTGTAACGTGAAGATGCAGGTTTACAACCTTTTGGGCAAAGTTGTTTCTACGTTAATCGATGAACATAAATCCGCTGGTTATCACAGCATCAGATTTAACGGTTCAGAACTTGCCAGCGGAGTGTATTATCTAAAAATTAATACCGATAAATATAGTAGAGTTCGAAAAATGGTTTTATTGAGGTAGAAAGAGGTAATTATGAGAAATCCAATTAGAATTTCAGGATTAATAATTATCGCCGTACTGATTACCTCAGTGTTTCACAGCTCAGTTCGATGCGAGGCGATAGTTGTTTGCGATTATGTTCCCGACGCCAGCGCCGCGGGAAACGAGATTTTCGAGATTGTAACCGATAACGGTTATTCTGCGGAGTACTGTAATGCCCTAACCGGCGAAGAGGATGTCCAGGTATTCATTCTCTTTAGCGGAGTATTGGAATACGGGCAGGGGTATTACGTTTCCGAAGAGCAGTTAGATAAAATCCGCGCTCTTCTTGACAAAGGAACGGATGTAGTAGCATTCGGTCTATCCAACCTGCTGCACCTTCCCTGGAGTAAAATTGGCGTTGAACAACTCATGGGAGATACGTATCCAATGGAATTTTTAAGTGGCGGGGAAAATACTTTCCTTGAGGGATTTTATTTCCGTTATCCGGAAATCGAACTTAATCCTCCCTATGGTTATGCTACATATTCATACGCCAATCCTCAGCACATGGTCGATTCCGTCGCTCTGGAAGCGGATAACAACTCAATCGCGAAATGGCGCGGAGATTACTATGAAAATGATAGGTCTGACTATCGCGCGGTAAGTTTGAATATCGATCCGTCATTAATCGATGAGCAGGAAGGTTACAACACGAAGGAGGAATTACTTCTTACGATATTACAAGATTACCTTGGCTATTTCCCTACTTCTGTCGATGATGAACCGGTGAATATTCCCAATGAAATACGGCTTGAACAGAACTATCCCAATCCATTTAATGCCGTTACTACTATCGGATATTATATTCCGCATCCTGGAGAAGCCGAATTATCCGTTTATAATTTGTTAGGGGAAACAGTAGCGGAGTTTGTCAATTCACACTCCAGATCAGGATATCATAATATTCATTATAACGCTTCGGATTATTCCAGCGGAATTTATTTTTACAAACTGACCGCTGGAAGCGAAAGCATCACCAGACGGATGAC
>WJIR01000114.1 GCA_014730175.1 Candidatus Zixiibacteriota bacterium | reverse complement strand
TTGATGAAAAAAACAGGTATCCTCAACATTCATGGATGGATCGAGTAATGATGTGTCAGACTGGTAAAGACTATCAGCATCACGCCATTCCCATTTACTTGAATAGGCTCCGACAGTTATGAGGCATTCGGCATTGCCAGGTTCTATGATGTTTCCTTCGTTATTAAAGTCCGGAATATAAGAGTAATCTCCCGAATTTTGAGGTGCATGTGTATTGCTGAAGTAAATATATGTATCCCATCTTCCCACTCCACTATCCATTGTTATTTTCCATGTTCCTCTTTCCAGCGGATAGCCCATATAAAAATCCATTAAATCTATGGTTATTTCGCCGTATGTATTAGGAAACGTATCCGGATGCATTAGATCATAATCTTCATTATGTATGCCGATTGATCCAAATGGCTTAGGGCACGCCTGTCCGGGTGGAGCATTTCCATCGTTTGGTCCCCAATGACCGCATGAATCCCCACTTGGGGTAATCAAACCTACATAAAAATCTTGCCCAGCCTCATACCAGATCTGAATCGCAATATGCTCATCACTTCCTTGGGGTTGAGCCATCGTATCAGTGGCAATATAGATTTCTACAGTATCCTGTATGCTGGGTGCTATTGAGCTATTTCTTATTGCATGCCACATTTGACCCACTGACAATGGTTTTGGATAAAAATAATTATTATTTCCCGCGCTGCAAACAATAGCACGTCCTAAATCAAAACCGGCATTCGACATTGCCATCTCAAATGGACTTGAACCATCATGTGGCCCCCAAAGAGTCCCCGCACTTAGATTAATCACACACGGCATATTAAGCAATGTACTCTTCTGCATTATATAACCAATCCCATCCAGAATTTTGCCTGTGCTCATATATTGCTCATTAACAAAATCAAAAATTATGATCGAAGCTTCAGGTGCGACGCCTTTGAAAGTACCTGATAGAACTGCATTTTTTGTCTTTTTGCCATTACCACATGCGATTCCGGCAACCGCCGTACCATGACCATCAAAATCGAGATGTCCACAAGAAAAGCTATTTATTTGGCTGCTATTAAACTCGGTACCATAGCTTAATGGAGATGGTCCTGAATTGTCGTCCACATCAAAATAATATAATATCCTTGTTGTGGTATCATTTTGCTTTTGAAAGTCGGGATTCCAAATATCAAAACCTGCATCTATAACGCCAATAATTACCCCTTTTCCCGTTAAACCGAACGTATCAATTGCAGCATCTACTTTCATTGTTGTTAAACTGGTATCCAGATTCAACTTACATTTAACACTGGCATCTATTCTTATAATGCCTTTTTGCGCGGCCAATGAATCAATCTGATCCATTGTTAATTCAGCAGTATAAAAGTTTCCTATCTTTGTATTGGTTCTAATTCCAAAATGACTGAATTCTTCAAATTCACCATCCGTTTGAATAATCGTATATACGGTTAATTCCCCCTTATCTTGGGAAATATCAATTATATTTTTAAGATTGGCAAGCGGTATAGGCGATGAAACATATTCCAATCCATCAAGCCCCAATGTCGTTCTTATGCTTTCCTTCTGTTGTGCTTTTAAGCTCTGCAATAGAGGATCGATTTTTCCAGACAAGTTTTCATTAACCAAAAGAATGCAAACTACAACTATATAGAATAAAGCCATCCTCTTAATTATTGTTTTTTCTTTCATTTTGCCCGTCCCTTGGTTTAAATTTACTATTCCAGATTCCAACCTTATATTTATAGAGTTCAGAACTATTATGTAATTGCGTGATAATTTTAGCTATGGATATGCTATCAGGTGCCACTCTTATGCTGTCTATGATCCCTTGAATGCAAATGGTCTGCCCAAATAGCGGAAGTTCGTCACTGCCTCCCTTTGGATAGAGTCTTTCCTCAATGTCGGGCGGATAGTTGATTTTAAAATCAGGAAAATCAGTTCTCTGCGCGAAGCGTCTATTTGATCGTTCATATTCTTCAACCGGATTGAAAGGTCGTGAGCCATTAATAATCAACTGATATTCACCGGGCTGGAGGTCCGAAAAAATATATCGGCCAAGCGAATCAGTTATTCCAACAGCAACGCGATAATCATTATAATAATAAACATTTGGTCTGATAATTACTACTCCGTTAGCGGTATCGAGCATGCAGCCGGACCTAAGCATAGATTGGAATTTAAGCATGTATTCACGCCACATCTTTTGCATTGACTCCTCGTCGTCAATCAAAGTGTCAGGGTATGATGTCATGATAATGCGCTCAGCTCCAGCCGGCATCCTGTTTAGGATCAGCTTCAGCCCGGTCTCATAGGGCGGAGGTGTGCAGCCGCGAGCCACCACCATAATATCTCCGGTTTTTGTGTCCTGCACTGTGGCATCCTCATCATTGGCAAGACATAATGCAGATATGAATATTATTGTAATGACAAAAAGCGCCTTATTTCTCATTTTACCTCCAATAAACTAGGTTGATTTCTTTTCTATATATTCTACATCTATACTACCGAATTATTCCCCGATGTCTATGCGATAATGGTGTATACAATCTATTAACGAATTTGACCCAGATTTGTCAAACATAATCTTGCTATTTTAGGCAGATTATGAATATCTTGCTATACTCATAAAATGCGTGCGCGGCGTTTGTCCTCATGCGCCGCGTGATCTGGGCGCACCAGGAGGTACGCCCAGCACGAATTAGAAAAAAAACCGTATCAAGCAGGGGAGAGGTGTTAAGATGGTTCAAAATTTTGGAATTAAGCTCGAAACAGAAGGCATGTGCGATATACTCGATATTACCTCCAGGGTGGAGGAATCGATTCAGCAGAGCGGGATTACCAACGGCCTGGTGAATATCTTCTGTCCCGGCTCGACCGGCGGAATCACCACAATCGAGTATGAGCCCGGACTCCAGAAAGACCTTCCGGAGTTTATGGAGAAGATTATACCCTCAAACCGTTCCTATGAGCATGACAAGACCTGGGGGGATGG
>WJIR01000113.1 GCA_014730175.1 Candidatus Zixiibacteriota bacterium | reverse complement strand
TTTCCTCGGTATTCAACGAATCGGAAAATGCCTCCAGTATCCCTAATATTTCAGCGGCTCTTAAACCGTACTTGGAAGCGGGGTATCGCCCGGCGAGCTCAATATAAAAGCTATCCGACATGGCAGTATCGGCTTTTATATTTCTATAGATATAACCGAGGGCGAAATACGCCAGTGCAGCTTCCTGGCTGTAAGGATATTCCAACAGAATTCTTTTATACTCCTTGATGGCGGAATCCGGCTGAGAGAATTCGAACAACATCGCTTCGGCAAGCAGAAGCTGAGTTTTAACCAGATCCTGCGCAGTGGAGTCATCAAGCGCCGATCTATAGCTCTCCAGCTTGTTTATTTCCGACGACTTCGCCAACGATAATTCCGCATACTCGCTTTCGCGATTCTCATCCTTTCCTTTATCATACGCTTCCTTGGCTTTTTCTAACTCGCCTCGCCTTTCGTGGATCTGACCTATTTTGTAATATGCTTCGGCAGACTCCATCGTGCGGGGTGATTCCACGGTTATCTCCTCGTAGTTCTCCAATGCCTCATCGATTTCGTCGGTTGCCGCCAGACCTTCCGCTATCATTATTTTGATCTGAGCTAATTTATCGAAATATTTTCGATCACCTTTGAGGTCTCTATATATTTCCAAACCTTTTCTATACTCATCCAATTTGTAATGGCATTCACCAATAGCATAGAGTATTTCATATTTTAGATCGGTGTCGGGACCCTTCTTCCTGGCAAGATCATAATTGGTTTTGGATTTGGAGTAATCCTCCAGTTTGAAATAACATTCTCCTATTCTGGAATAGGTTTTGGCGGCTAAATCCGACTTTGGATACCTTTCAAGCATCTCCTGGTAGTAATCGATCGCATCGACAAATTCCTCGCTTCCAAACGGAATCTCGCCCAGCATAAAAGCGGCATCATCCTTATAATCGGATTTCTCGGTAGCCAAAACCTCATAAAAATACTCCCTGGCTTGATCGTAGTCTTCGATATGATATTCACACATTCCGGAAAGATAAACTGACTCATTAACATATTCGCTTTCAGGGAAATTTACCATGAGTTCACGGAATTTTCTCGACGCTTTACGCCACTCCTCCATGTTATAATATGACTTTCCAATAAGATACAGAGCATCATCAACATACTTGCTATCAGAGTGAAATGTGAGTACTTTGGAGGCTTTTTCGATACTTTCTTCGTACAGGGTCTTTTCAGCCTGAGTAGCTACACCGTCCTCATTTTTCTGCTGCGCTTTTTGTGCCTGATTGAATTTCTTTTTCGCGTTGTAGAAGGTGTTGTAATATACACAATTTAACCCGAATACAACCAGTAGAACTACTAATATTTTTATTGCTGCCTTCATACTACCACATCAAATAAAGTTTAATCCAGATAACCAAGAGCCTTAAGCTGTTCCCTGGTTTCGAAATCCAATTCGGTTTCAAATGATTCTACCTTCGTGGAAGCCAAGCGTAATTCAATAGATCTCAATGAATCATCTAACTCGCGAATCCTCTCCTCATACGCCGGGTCATCTGCTAAGTTTGCGGATTCATCATAATCCTCTTTCAAATCAAAATATGCCAGCGTGGGTAGACTTACATCAGAGCCATCGGTAACATACAGCTTGTCATCATGAGTAAGAATCGTCTTCCCATTGATCTTCTCAGCATATACCCAACTTCTAATCTCATCACTCATGAGGTCGATACCCTCCCATTCGCCCGGCGCATGGGCTCCAACCAGTGAAGTGATTGTTGGTGCAATATCTATCAACTGAACTAACGATGAATCGACATTGTTTGCCTGCCTGTTTTCCGGCAGTTTGATAATCAAGGGGACATGTATAAGCTCGTTATACAAAGTACGGGCATGCTCCCATCCGCCGTGTTCCAAGAATTCTTCACCATGATCCGCCGTCAAAATTATGAGTGACTCATCATACATATCTAATTTATCTAACTCCTGCAATAACATACCAACCGCAGAATCCGTGAACTGGATTTCCTGTTTATATGTATTGAAGATATCATTTTTAATGGTATCGGTTAGCTCAGTAGGGGGCGGATCGTGCTTCGTGCCATCGAATGGATGCCGAAAATAAGGTGCGTGAGGATCCATGTAATGAACGAAAACGAACATATCCCTGTCCGCATTCGAGTCAACATGCTTTATAATTCTTTCGGTAGAGCTGAGGGCATTTTTATAGAACAGGCCGACATACGTTTCGCCGCCAATCACACTCTTTACAAGTATATCTATAACTCTAAAGAAATGCAATCTCGGGACATTGAAGTCGAAAGGAATAGGATATTCTTTTCCGAAATACTCGTAATGATGAAATCCCTGGTCAAAATTGTAGATATTCCTCAGATGGACATTGTTGTGAAAACCGCAGTTATAATATTCCCTTTCCTTTAGCACCTCCGCTAATGTCACTAACTGTGGATTTATAGTCGAAAGATTGGTGAGAACATTATGTTGGGATACATAGAGAGACGTGAGAATACTGGCGATTGACGGCTTGGTCCACGAACATTGCGCAAAGGCCTTTTTACAAAAAATACCGTCATCTATCAATCTCTTCAGATGTGGCGTGGAGACCCCCTGCCCCATTCCTGAAATGCAATCATACCTGAGGCAGTCTATAACTATGAGAAAGATATCGGGATTGACAGCAACATTTGCATCTTTAGTATAATGAAAGCTTTCAACCTCTTTCTGCTTCTCGGGGGGTACCGATAAATAAATTCCGCTACCTAAAACAATACATGATAAAAATATAATTCCCACTATTTTGCTTACATTTATGGGGATTGCCTTCCATAATGTGATTAGTAAATAGGAAATCGCGAGGATAGATATCCCGGTAATTATAACCACCACATTGGTTATTGCAAAATATCCTTTGCTTGAATGTAAGAACTGATTTCCACCGGAAATTATATGAAGTATAAGCCACGGAGATATAAGCGAAGCGGATGCCCCGGAGAAGTAGATAATACCCAAACCGATCTTTAGTTTACCTCTTTCGAATAAAGCCATAGGAAAAGAAACAATCGAAGCCATAAAGATCGATAACGCCATCCCCAGAATCGGATAGTAAAATAATCCCATGGCGAATAAAGAAGTTTGCAAATGCCCAATCGACAGTCCCTGGTACATACTCTCGGCAAATCCTGCGAAACAACCCCCTGCTATTCCTGCTGGAATTGCAATCCGGATTTGATTTAAGAATTCTCTAATCAATCTTCTAATAAATCTTTTCACAATTCTATCTCTACCTTAGCGCTAAAACGCGCCGATCGGCGCCGGTTGAATATAACCGTTTGACAATCCGGCGTTATAGTACACATCTACCGCCTTTTTGAATTCTTTTCTTGTTATTCTTCTATTCAATTTGGGATGCTCTACCGCTTTATATGCCGGGAAATACTGGCTCATCAGGGAAATATATGTCTTCTTTGAAATTTTTTCAGCAACAAATTTGAAAATTCCCTCCGAACCTGAAAATCCGTGCGGTAAAACAAGATGTCGTATCAACAATCCTCCAACGCCAATTCCATCCTTATCGACTTGCAAGTCTCCAACTTGCCTGTGCATCTCCTTGATCGCTTCTCTATTCACTTGCGGATAATCGGCTACACCCGAAAATTCCTGTGAAATCACGGAATCATCATATCGCATATCCGGCATATACATATCTACTATACCCTCCAGGAGCTTCAAAGTTTCCACGCTATCGTAACCGGAACTGTTATAAACGATGGGTCGATCAAAATCCTGTTCCTTTGCCAGGAAATATGCTTTAATAATCTGTGGCACAACATGCGAAGGAGTAACGAAATTAATATTATGGGCGCCTCGTTTCTGCAATCTCAACATGATATTTGCGAGTTCTTCCGGAGAAACCGGTTTGCCCTCGCCATATTGTGAAATCGGGTAATTCTGACAGTATTTGCATGAAAGATTACAGTTTGCGAAAAATATGGTGCCCGATCCGCTGTGACCGGAGACAGGCGGTTCCTCTCCAAAATGGAGATTTGCCGAGGATACTTTCGGCATCAAACCGGTGCGGCATTCCCCGTAATTCTCATCGGCAAGTCGATCCACCGCGCATAAATGCGGGCAAACGGTGCAGGGAGTAAGCAAATTGTAAGCTTTGTCTACCAAAAGCCGTGCGTTTTCTGTGATAGCCAACTCTATAACTACTCCAGAAACTTTATTATTTCGGGAAGAATCTCCCCGGATGGGCCTTGAAGATGTTCATCAACATAAGCCGTTATCGGAGTTTTATCCGGATTGACTTCTACCACGTAAATCCCTGCTTGCTTTGCGGTTATGGGCAATTGAGCGGCTGGATGAACAATGGCAGAGGTGCCGACCGAAAAGAAAATATCGCAGGATTCAGCCCATTCAAACGCATTTCTGATGGCATCGACCGGAAGCATCTCACCAAACCAGACAACATCAGGACGTATCAAACCGCCGCAATGACACTTGATCACCTTCTTTTGCGTTATCGGTATTTCATCTTCATGGAATTCGCCGCAGGTAGCACATTTATTCCTGCGGATATTACCATGTAATTCAATTACACGCTGGGAACCCGCCTTCTGATGGAGTCCATCGATGTTCTGAGTAATAAGCGAGAACTCATCGAAGGCATTTTCCATTTTAGCCAATGCGAAATGACCGGGATTCGGCTCTATATCATAAATAAGAGAACGTCTGTATTGATACCATTCCCAGACCAATTCGGGATTGCGCATGAACGCATCGAAATTAGCCAGCTCTTCCGGACGGAATTTTTTCCACAAACCATGCTCTCCCCGGAAAGTAGGCACGCCGGATTCCGCCGAGACACCCGCTCCGGTTAAAACAGCAACTCTTCGCGCTTTTTTTATATGATCTTTCAATTGCTGAGAAACCAATTCTCCCTCCAATCTCTCTGGTTTAAATAATAATAATTATCCCAACTTTAATAGTCAACAGGTTATGCGGTTGATGTGTGGATTATTAATACCGAGGAATCCAGACCGGCAACACGCTGCTGAGATTTATCTCCCGCTGGAGAGGGGTCGCTATTTCCGGAGGAACGCAGGATGAAAACGGGGTGTGTTGGTGTGTGCTGTCGGGTCGCCGCACCCGCCAGCGAAGGGTGGCATGCTTAGCTCGAAGCCGAAGAGATAAGCATGCCACACTTGTGGAAACAGATACACACCCCGTCTTCGCCCCGCGTTCCGCGGGGCTAATCCGCCCCTCTCGAGAGGGGAACGGAACATGGCGTCAGGTGGATAAATCCCCTGACCTACCGATATGATTATCCCCGAAGGGCAAGCCTTCGGTTGCAGATTTTAGCTGAAAGCGGTCAGGTCAAGCGCAAGACCTGCCCCTACACTGCGTTGAAATTTGCTGTCAGGCGGGGGCACCTGACAGCACGTAATACAAGTTTGAACATGTCACACCTTGGGAACCGAAGGGCAAGCACGCTTGAGACGTGTAAACCGTCGGCCACGGATTAGCGGCATTTATAAATTATTTGGGCTAAAATTCCGTCATCCCGTTTATCAAACGTTGACGTTTTTTTCTTTGGGGATTTCATTGTGGTTGATAATACTCTCACCGAGAAAAGCTCTTAGAGAATTACCGAAATCTATAGCGGTGTGGTAACGGTTCTCCTTGGATTTTTCCAGCGCCTTCATGGTTATCGCATCGAGTTCGCTGGGGATGTCGGGATTTATTTGTGAAGGAGCAGTTGGATTAGCGTGAAGAATACTCACCACCAATGCGGAAATATTATCACCTTTGAACGGTTTTTCGCCGGTTATACACTCGTAAAGCACCACACCTGCGGAAAATATATCAGCTCTACCATCGATATCACCGCCTTTTAGTTGCTCCGGTGAAATATAATTAGGCGTGCCGACGGTAATTCCGGTTTGTGTAATATGCATATTATCGGTGCGAGCAATCCCGAAGTCCATAACCTTAACCTGATCATCAGGCAGAATCATTATGTTTGCCGGTTTGATGTCACGGTGGATGACACCGTGATTATGCGCGTACTGCAGCGCATCGGCGGTTTGCTTGAGTACCTGCGCCGCCGTAAAGAAATCCAACGGCTTCATTTCTTTTATACGCTCTTCCAATGTCTGTCCCTGCAAGAATTCCATCGCTATATAATGCAGATTCCTCTCCTGTCCCACGTCGTAGATAGTTATTATGTTGGGGTGCGACAGCCTTCCTGCCGAATGTGCCTCCTGATTAAGCCTTCTGAGCATTTCATCGGCTTCCTCATCGGAGTCAAGCCTGTCAAGTCTGATGGTTTTTATCGCCACGGGACGTCCAATCGCCGGATCAACGCCTTTGTACACGGTTCCCATAGCTCCTTTACCCAGCACCCCGTCTATTTCATATCTTCCCATTCTTTCGATAGTTCCCGCCGCCGATGTAATAATAGTCTGTTGCTGTGATGAATCGGAATCATCATCTGTTTGCGGTATCGGTATGGTGCGGGATGAGCTTCCCTGCACTGAAGTATCCCCGACTTTTTTCTTTGGAATCTCCGGCTCATTAGTGAAAAGAGAGGATACCGCCAAAAACAACACCAACTCCAGTGCAGGATAGAAAAATTGCAGCATCACCTCGAAGTTGGCAAAAATGTAGTATTCGATGTTAAACAGGAGGAACAGGCATCCTATAATAACGATGAACCGGTAATGCAATTGCAGTCGAGGAAGAATCACAGCGCCTACGATCCCGAAAATGATCAGAATAATTAGATTTCCCCAGGCGCTCGCTTTAATTCCTTTAAGGACATTATTATTAACCAGATTCTCCACGACGGTTGCCTGCTTTTCAACCCCGGGCAAAACCTCCGTGAGAGGCGTTGCTACCACATCGCGATTATCCGCCGCTGCATAGCCTATTAAAACTATTTTATCTTTAAGCGCTTTATGCGGAAGGTTGCCTTCAAACAGATCGAGAGCCGATATATAATTAAATGTATTGTATCCTCCGGAATAGCTGATCGGAATTCTCATGGCGGCGTCGGTTTGTATCTCTCTGCTTCCCAACTGAATACTTTGTCCGCCCTGTAGTTTGATAGCGCCCGGGCTTATATCTGAAGCCAACCGCGCCACCTGCATGGCAAACGAGGGATAATAATGTGATTTGTACGAGATGACCAATGGCTCCCATCGGACTTTGCCATCAACATCCGGAATCACGTTTACATGCCCGATTGCTGCGGCAACCTCCCCGATCTGATATGTCGGCGGGAATATCTCTTTTGCGCGAGGGATAGGGTAGGAACCGATTGTCATCGGATTATCAAACAGCAAGTATGAATTGTGATAGATAAAATCCGGAATCTCCTCATCGATAACTTCACCCTGTTTGGATAACGTGAAATAAAACGGTATTACGACATTACCGGCAGCCTTGATTGCGGATGACAATCTGTCTGTTGCGCCCAATGTATCCTCTTCAAAATCTCTCTGAAGCAGTATATCCATCCCGATAACCTTAGGATAATGAAGCGCAATACCGGAAACCAATTCCGCCAATCGATCCCGGTGCCATGGCCAGCGACCGATCTCGCTCACCGAGGCATTATCTATGGCAACAATTACTATATTATCCAGATTCCCCTTGCCGATTCCCAGGCTGTAGATAATGTCATTGATAGCCAGCTCGAATTTCTCTATATGTGTCGGTCGCTCTAAAGCCAGCGCAATGACGAAAACAGTCACCAGGATAGATAGTAATATTGCTGTTAATTTACGTCTTGATCTTTTCATTTGCCTTTACTTTAATTGCCCTTCGAAAAGTTGATCGCGCTGTTTGTTGAACTTCTCCCAGCTTCCGCTCCAATCTTCCTGAAAATCCTCTGGATCACCGGGAGCTTGACCGGGTCCGAAACTTAACTGCTGCATCTCTCTTACGATTTTCACCCACTGAGTCATGGAAACCTGTTTCGGCCCGGAAACCTGACTCGGGGCTCTCAGTTTTCGACTCTGATTTCTCATTTTGGCGAGTTTTTCCGCAACTTCCACTCGACCGCGGTAAACTTTCAATGTTGCTAAACTGTCCGGGTTTAATTCCGCATTATACACGGTTCCTTGAACCGCCGCTACGGCGGTTGGGAATGATACCTCGAATTTACCGCTTCTTTCAACATAAGATTTAATTTTCGCCCATATCTTCCCCATACTGAATTTGAAATTCGCTTCCGGCTCTTGAGAGTCCTGTTCCGATTTCTCCGTTTTCGATAAGCCTTCAATAGTTAATTCGGTGTTCGAGGATAAACGAAGTACATCCGTATTATTCACAACCAGTTCAACCAGAGCTCTTTCACCCGTTTTAATTTTGTCGCCAGGAGTTAAAATAGTATTGGCGGTTAGTCTCCTCCAATCCTTCAATCCGCTTTTCAGGAATCGCGCTTTGCCATCGATAAAGGTTACCACGGCGGTCGATGCGGTTGTTTTTACTGAATACGGCTTATTCACCAATTCCGTGAGTCGTGGAAATATGACTTGTTGTCCGATCCGGATTAGATTCAGGTCATCGATTTCCGGATTGGCGTCCTTAATCAGAAGCGCAATCTCTTCATTGTAGTAACCATAAATCTTTAACGACAAGAAGCTGATGGTTTCGCCCTTTTTTATGTTCCGTGTAACGGCTTGCTCGGTGGGATTGGAATCGGTAAATATCCCCAGCAATAATACCCCGCTTAATATAGCTATAGCGATTAATTTACGAATCATTACTACCTCCCCTTTTCCAATCGTTGGATCAAATAATCCGGAAGTCCCACATCGCGCATTCTTTTCTGCGTCGCTTTTATGTCATACTTTACTCTCTTGAGTTTTGCTTCCCTTTTATCGGAGTCATATATCAAATAACAGCTATCGGGATTCTTATCTCTTGGCTGACCTATGCTCCCGATATTGATAATGTACTTATTTTCCTTTTCGATTCTTACCGAAGTATCGTGTACTATCTCAGACATGGTTCCGTTCTCTTTGGCGACAATCACCGGAAAGTGGGAATGTCCGATCAGACAAACCAAACGTTTCACATGGGGGAAATTATCCTCGGCATCCTCCAGCGTCATTATATAATCCCAATGATTCGGTTTAAGTGGAGTAGCATGCACTAAATGGAAGTCCTTAAGGAAGCACTCCAACTCGAAATCCATCATAACTTGCCTGTTTTTGGGGGACAGTGTTTTCTGCGTGAATTCGATAGCTTCTTCGGCGAAATTGTTAAAACATGTGGTTTCCATAAGCCCCAGGGCGGCATAATCATGGTTACCCATCAGACATTTTTGGGCATTCTCAACGATCAATTCCACGCATTCATTAGGATCGGGACCGTAACCGACAGCATCACCCAAAAAGTAAAGTTCATCCAGGTTCTCTGACTTAGAATCCTCGAGAAAAGCTTGCAGAGCAGGTAGATTGGCATGTACATCCGAGAAGAAGCCGATTCGCATCAGATATACCCTACTGAGCCTGTAAGTATCTGTATGTTGATTTTCCTACTTTGATAATATCGCCGTTTTTCAATATCTGCTTTTCGGAGTCCTCGCCGTTTATCTTTACTTTACCTTTTTTACCGATATTAACCACCATGTGACGATCACCGTCGGGGATAATTTTCGCTTGCAGGTTTGACAATAGAAATCCCTTAGCCTGAATAGTAGCGAGTTTTGATTTACCGATTGTTAATATCCCATCCAGCAGATATTTGGAATCATCTCCAGTCGACTCATCAACAAGCAGAGGACCACCGTACTCCGCCGCAATCTTCCTATCCTCCCTATCCTTTTCAATGAGCTCTTTCTGCCGCTTTGTCTGCAGCACCATGGTTCCTTCCAGCCCATCTTCCTCGGGGACCAGAGATTGAGACGCTACATGCGGATGAAATTCCAAGTCGAACTTACCGATGGTGATGACATCGTTCTGATTTAGAATCTCTTCGGATACTTTACGATTGTTCACGAATGTGCCGTTTAAGGATTCATTGTCAATAACGATTGCAGTATCGCTTTTGAATTCAACGATTGTATGCTTGCGTGAAACGGCTTTGTTGTCCAGGACAATGTCATTTTCACTGGATCGACCTATCGAAATTCGCTCCTTTTCGGTAACGAACTTTTCAATAACTTTGTCCCCGAATTTAACCACGATTTCCGCCATGCTGCCCTCCGCTATTAGTAGCAATTAGACTTGCCGATATTGCGCCATAAATTGCAAGATAGGTATCACTTGTCAGCTCTTTCAAGCTTTTATATATTGTCGGTATGAACATTGGTAACTTAAATATTGATGGTAATCTATTTTCAGCCCCGTTAGCGGGAATTTCCGACTCGGTGTTCAGAACTCTTTGCCGGGAATATGGAGCTTCGGCTACAGTATCAGAAATGGTTTCCGCACAAGGTCTAAAGTTCTCAGATAAAAAAACCCGGAAATACCTTTTCTTTACGGATAAAGAGAGACCGATAGGTATCCAGCTATTCGGTCCTGATCCGGACTCCGCATTAAGGGGACTTGAAAAAGCTCTTGAGGTAAATCCCGATTTCATTGATTTTAATCTCGGTTGTCCGGTGAGGAAGGTTATAAAACAGGGGTCAGGGGCTGCACTTCTTCAGAATCCTGAGCTGGCAGCGGAGATCATAAAGACGATGGTAAAAAACTCACCGATTCCGGTTACGGCGAAAATGCGTTCCGGTTGGGATTCCTCCTCCATCGTTTTTCCTGAATTATCTTTGAGATTGCAGGATGTTGGCGTATCCGCCATTTTCATCCATCCCAGAACGGTTGCGCAGGGGTTTTGCGGAGAAGCTGACCGGGGATTGGTTTGCAGGACCAAACCAAAGCTCAAAGTTCCGGTTATTTACAGCGGTGATATAAGATCACCCGGGGATGCAGGCGATGTTGTTGAACATACAGGCTCGGATGGGATAATGATAGGCCGTGCCGCTATGGGCGATCCTTCTATTTTCCACCGAGTCAGGCAGTTCTTCGAAACAGGAGAAATCATTCCGGCACCGACGCCTCCGGAAAAAATCGATATGCTTCTGGATCACCACGCAAGAGTTAAGGACAGATACGGAGACGATTTTACCGTTAAGTATATGCGCAAGTTCATAGTGTGGTACACTCATCAACTACCTCGTAAGTCGGAATTGCGACGGGAGTTATTCAATCTCTCAGACTGTGGTGAAGTAATCACCCGATTGAAAGAATACCGTAGCTCCCTCGCGAGCTGAAGCTGTTACATTATCACTGTTAATATGACATCGTGGAAGCGGTAAATCGCCAAAATCCGCTATTTTTATCAAATTGACTCTTACTCTGGATTATTCATAAGTATCCTGATCGGTAGCGGAAGACTTGCGCTTCCGGCTCTTTTCTGGACTCCATATTACAGACTGTAAATTGTTAATTGTTGTAAAATCCCCAAAGGACAAACCTTCGGCTACGGTTTACCGGTTTTTATGAACCAAACGGGGCTATACCTGTTAAAGGTATTAACCGCTTTTTAAATCTTGACAATATTCGAAATATTAGTATTTTGAATAGGTAATTATCATCGGCCATGTTTAAAGACCTCATTTTTTAACTTATTGAAACTTTGAGATTTATTTAATTGTTGACAAATATAGATGGTTATTATAGATGAATTAATTACGGAGGAATAATGCACAGAATCCCTGTTATCTTAGTCGCTATGTTATTAGTATTATCAACTGCCTCGAATACTCTTGCCGCAGACAAGAAGGCATTCGATTTCACCCTTAATGATTTACAAAACAAACAAGTTTCACTGAAAAGCTTGCTGGGGGAAGGACCTGTATATATCGCCTTCTGGGCAACCTGGTGCAAGCCATGCATCAAGGAACTGGAAATCGTGAGTAAAGTATATGAGGATTATAAGGATAGAGGATTTCAATTAGTTGGTATAAATGAAGATGCGGGGCGTTCACATAGCAAAGTAAAATCCTTCGTCAGAGCTAAGAATTGGAATTTCCCGATACTTCTGGATGACAATGAAAAGGTGAAGCGGGATTACAAAGCTTTCGGTTTACCATATTCTGTTATCCTTGATGCCGAAGGTAATATAATCCATACCGCTTATGGATTCCGCGCTGGAGATGAAGCCAAATTAAAAGAAATGATAGAACCTCATCTTCTTGAATCTGAAGAGGATACATCTGAGAAAGAAACAGAAGAGTAAATTCGGAAACGTTTGAGAGGGAAATGATGAGAGTTTCTATCATATTGGTATTGGTAATTGTTTTAACTTTAATCAGTTTAGTAGAATCTGATGCAACTGATGTGACTATACAAGCGCAAAACAGATTAGAATATTATCTGGATAGAGAAGCCGATTCCCTGGGCGCCCGTTCCGACAGCCTTCGCAACCGGCTGGTGGTTGACCTGCTTTATGGCAACTTCTACGGGGGAATATGGTACGAGGCATTCCATCCGATTGAAAAGGATACATCTTTCCAGGGGATCACCCAGCGATATTTCGGGTGGACGGACGATAACGCTGAAGTCAGGATTGGAAATTATTACGCCAGTTTTAACAAAGGCTTAATATTAAGGTCTTACGAAAGCGAGGATGTACAGATTGACCGCAACATCGAAGGGATTTGGGGAAGTTACCGCGCCGAGAAGTATAACTTCGAGGCTTTAACGGGCAAAATCCAACTGCGGGATCCTCTGTCCCAATCACCACTTGTAAGAGTCCGTAGAAACGATGTGGTTGGATTCCGCGGCGAGATAACTCCGATCCGACAGATCAGATTCGGAGGAGCTGCGCTTCGTTACACCGAGAACGACCCGCTTTTCGGTACAAGCCATACAAACGCTCAGGAGGTAGCGTTCGACTTCACCCATGGCGCATTCGACCTTTATGCCAATTACGCTCGCCAACAGGGAACCACCAGTTTCGGCTTGATGCGTTTCGATCAACTGGATGAGGGAGACGGTACGTATGTTACCGCAGCTATTTCCACCGGATTAATCGGTATCGCCGGCGAGTATAAAAATTACTACAATTTGGGACTGGATATCAACGCTCCTCCGGCTGCCAATCATCGAAACCAGTCAGCAAACGCTTTTACCGGCGCTAATGGCGCTAACGAGCGCGGTTTCCAGATATCCACATTTTTGGCTCCCTTCGAAAACTGGACTTTTGAAGCCAGTGTGGCTCAAAGTTCGGAAAGACCGGATCCTGAAACCGGACATGCCGCCCATTACATTTATAATAACTTCTATGAAGCCAGAGGATATATCGACAGGCATATCCTGATTCTCAACTACGAACGCACGAATATGGGTGTCGAAGGGATTGAACATCTGCCTTACGGCGAATTTACGTATTATATAGATAATGAAAATACTGTTACCATGACCGGTCAGGTGAAAAAGTATGAGAAGGTTATCAGTGGTAAGCCGGATTATAACGAAACCGATTTCTCAATCGCTTTCTCGCACTCTTATTTCATTACCCTGACGCTTTTTGGAGGATTCACCTCGGAGGAATTCTCCGAACACGAGTTGGGATTCCCGGAGAGGAGCGGAGCAATATCTTTGAATCTCAGATATGGCGAACATGATCTGAATATTTTTTATGGAGATCAGCGAGGTGGATTCGTCTGCACCGAAGGTACTTGCCGCGAGGTGCCACCATTTAGAGGGCTGAAAACCACTTTAGTTTCAAGATTTTAGAATAAAGTGAGTAAAGAAAACCATAACAATTTAATAAACGTAATTCCGAGAGGAGAACTAAAATGAAGAGAGCTGTGCTATTGTCTGTTCTTATGGTGTTTGCTTTCAGTTTAACGGCAAACGCTTCCCCAAGAATGGTACTCGGTGAAGACTTCACTAATACCGCCTGCGTCCCTTGCGCCGGAGCCGATCCGATGTTGAACTATCTTGTTGATGAGTATTATGATGTGTTTGCATTGGTGAGGTATCACACTTACTGGCCCTCTGACCAGGATCCATTCTACCTGTATAATGTACCGGAGAATGAAGCCCGCATCACTTTGTATGGTGTTAATTCCGTTCCCAATCTACACCTTGATGGCGTTGACAGGGGATACCAGTATAACACCTGGGAAAACTACCTGCTGCTTGCGATGAGTGATGCGAGCCCTCTGGAGATTTACCTGGAGAATAACTGGAATCCCGATACCCGGGAAGCCAATCTTTATGCATCGATAACCGCTACCGATGATATATCTTCCGGCAACCTTCGTTTTTACGTTACCTACACCGAAGATAGCCTGTATTATAATGGCGGCAACGGTGTTGAGGATCACTTTCAGGTCATGAGGGATATCGTTCCGAATCCACAGGGTGAATCATTCACAATTGCCAACGGCGAAACTGTCAATTTCGATCGAATCGTTTCGATTGATAATGAAATTATCGAGGCAAATTGTGTGATAGTGGTTTGGGTTCAGGATTATGTTACATTGGAAGTCTATCAAGCTGCCAAAATCCGGGCGGATTTAACCACCAGCAGTGTTGATGACGGTAACGAAACAGTTATACCCAGAAGCACCAAGCTGTCGCAGAATTATCCCAATCCGTTCAATGCTCAAACCAAAATAGTTTTCGGACTCAACAATCGCTCCGATGTCAATTTGAAGGTTTACAATCTACTGGGTGAAGAGGTGGCGACACTTGCTTACGGCAAATATGACGCCGGGCTGCATTCGGTAAACTGGAATGCCGCGGACCAATCATCAGGCGTTTATTTCTACCGCTTGGAAACCGGCGAGGATACGATTACCAGGAAGATGATATTGGCGAAATAAGTCGACGCAACTTACCGGAGCTGATGCTAAAGAGGCTCCGGTATTCATCCTCCTACTTCCTCAGAGGTATGATATGAAAAAGTTAATGTTACTCTCGATGCTGTGTCTGTTGTTGCTCTCGTCCGGGACAATAGCTTCCGAGCGGATGGTCCTGGTGGAACTGCTAACCGGCACCTGGTGAAGCGGTTGTCCGCCTGCCGAAGAGGCGCTCGATCAGTTGTTCGAGCAATACCATGAACAGATTTCTATTATTCGATATCACTACGGTGGGGGTGATCCATTCTATAATTTCAACCCAACCGAGTGCTACGATAGAGTATACTATTATCCTCCTGATAATGGCGCTTATTTCCCTCACGGACTTATTGACGGCATTATCGATGGTGAATGGCTATACGAAACCTGGGGAGATTTGGTTGAACAGAGGCTACAGATTGAGAGTCCTCTGAAAATTGAACTTGCCGGTGTTTGGGAAGATTATCCCGTACAACTACAACTCGATATCCAACTAACAGCTACGGATTCAATTGATTACACCGAACTTAGGCTTCATTGCGTGTTAGTGGAAAGCGAACTCATACATGGAGCTGAGACTTTTCACCAGGTAATGAGGGATATGATTCCGAACGCCGATGGCGAGCAATTCGGAATCTCATTCGGTGAATCCCTGCACTTTTCGAAGGAAGTAGAGATTTATCCGGAACTGGTGGCAGATAATTGCGATATTGTGGCTTTCGTCCAGGATTCCACAAGCTACGATATTCTACAAACCAACAGAATATCGGTCAATCAGATTCATACCGGAATTGAGGATGAACGGGATTTTCAAATGCCTGACCGAGTATCTTTAGATAATTATCCCAATCCATTTAATTCCTCAACGGTTATCCGGTTTGAGCTGGCGGAGAAATCGGAAGTACAGCTTTTGGTTTACAATCTCGTTGGGCAGAAAGTTGCCGATATTCTGCACGATATTTATCAACCGGGTAGCTATAATGTCAAGTGGGATGCTAAAAACCAGCCATCAGGCATGTATTTTTACAAAATGAAAGTAAACAATCGGGATTTCATCAGAAAGGCGGTTTTAATAAAGTAATTTCTTAATGAATGGCAAGTTGTTGACAAAACCAATGTACCGAAAGGTTGAAACGAGATCACACGTTTCAACGTGGAGAGGATCGCTATTTTTAATAACGACGGATTTTTAACCCGTCTTGCATTAGGATGTTACGAGGACTGAAGTCCTCGGTTATTAAAAACCGTGAAACTCCCCGGACTGAAGTCCGGGGTCTCAAATGCCTTATCCTACTTCGTCATCAATCTTGCCGGAAGCACAAGGCTTCCGCTACCGACTTAATAGATAGAAAATTAACGGGCTGCGATTTGGGAGCTTAATGATTGTGGCACAAATAAGTTATGGTTAATTCTAAATATTCTAACCGCTGGTATTGAATTTGCAGTAATTCTATAATTGCAGAGGTAAAAGTTTACTTTTCTTCTTGGTTTTTGAGTAGTAATTAGTTATTTTATTGTTTACAAATGATAATCGAAAGGAGTAACAAATGAAGAAAACAGTCTTACTGCTTGGCATTTTTGCTTTAGTTTCTTCGATAGCAGTAAATGCGCAAGCGTACGATTCGATGGTTCTTGGCGAATTGTTCACCAACACCTCGTGACCGTCCTGTCCGTACGCCGAATCGGTGCTCGATCAGTTGATCGAGGATAATCCTGAGTATATAGCTCTAATTCGCTATCACGTATGGTGGCCCAGTTCCGGGGATCCTTACTATCAGTATAATATAGATGAGAATACCTGGAGAAACAACTATTATAACAACAGCTACACTCCGCATCTCTTCGTAAATGGTAGTATAGATGCCGGTTATGACACGGATCGCTGGGGATCGATATTTCTGAATGCATCCAATGTTGAAAGCGACTGGGAAATAATGCCATCGGGGATGTATAACGAAGCTAATGATTCCGTATATCTGCATATTGAGATAATGCTGGACGGCGAGAATCCGGAAGGTACCGAATTCATTAGATGTGCATTGGTGGAAAGCGGTCTGATGTATGCCGGTCGGTCCCATGATCAAACCTTCAGGCATTTCATTCCTGATAGATATGGCGATTATGTTGAACCGGATGATAATGGATTCTTCTCTATTGATTTCGAATTTCAGATGTCGGAAGACCTGTTGAATGAAAATTGCGAATTCGTGTTTTTCATTCAGTCGCATCTAAAAGATATTTATCAGTCAGCCAAATTACCATTTGATCAACTTGGAGAATATACATCGGTTGAAGATGACACTGAACAGATTCCCAACAGTTTCGCACTGATAGGAAACTACCCGAATCCGTTTAATGCTTCGACTGTGATAGAATTCAATCTCGCTGAGAAAGGTAATGTAAGTCTTGATATTTATAACCTTGCAGGCCAGAAGATAGCGAATGTTTTTAACGGTGTTCTTAATGCCGGGAAACATTCCCGAATCCTTAATGCTGATAATTTCTCATCCGGAGTCTATTTTTACAGGCTGACACAGGATGGTCAATCGACCGCAAAACGGATGGTATTATTGAAGTAGATCGATATTTTAATTGAAGAACCTCAATTCAATCGTGACGATCTTCACATTCCATTTATCGGTAGCGTAGGCGGCAAGGTGCGAGAAATGGGAGGCGCCCCGATACCATCGGGGCTGTCCCGCGCTGACAATCGCAGACAAGAATGTCTGCGCTACCTATAAGAATAATAGTATTTGTTTCCACCGTATTGTTTTTGGATTGACAGACGAAAGCTAATATAAATTATATATTTATCGTTTCGGAGTTAATTGTGAGAGTTCCTACTTACTTGGCGTTAATTGCACTCCTAACAGCTTTGTATCCTATAACAGCGAATGCCTTTGACCGCGTTGTCATCGGTGAGCTGTTTACCAACACCTCGTGAGGAGCCTGCGCGCTGCCGGAGCAGTTCCTTGACCAGTTGGTCATGCAGTACCCAACCGAAATTGCACTGATTCGTTACCACGTTTGGTGGCCTTCATCAGATGATCCCTTTTACCAGTTCAATCCTCAAGAATCCGCCGCGCGTAATAACTACTACGGCAACAATTATGCCCCTCACCTGTTTATCGATGGTGAGGATGCCGATGGTTCCAATTACCAGGAGCTTTGGGAAGCGATGTTTATGGAGCGTTACGGAGTCGAGTCGGATTTCATGATAATCGTCGATGGGGATTTTTATCCTTCCTCTCGCGATGCTAATCTCAATATCGATGTTTTTCTTACCAATATTAATCCCGCCGGCGATGAATATCTACGGATAGCGTTGGTCGAAGACAGCCTTTACTGGCTTGCTCCAAACGGAACCGAATGGCACCATCAGACTTTCCGCGACATGATCCCGGATGCAGATGGCATCCTCATGGATATGGAAGATTATGGCGTTTTCGAAACGTCGACGGATTTCAACATCAGCGATGAAATAGCCGAAGAAAACTGCTGGCTGGTGGTATTTGTCCAATCAACGATTGATCGGGAGATTCTTCAAGGATACAAAATTCATCTCTCCGATTTTTCCATAGTAACTTCAGTTGATGAGGATGAAACAGCACAGCCCGATGAATTTAAACTGCTGGGGAATTATCCGAATCCTTTCAACTCCTCCACAAAAATAAGCTTTGTTTTGCCGCGCAAGGGAGAGGTAACTCTGGAGGTGTATAATCTTATCGGGCAGACGATATTCAACTCCTCAGCGCAATTCTCTACTTCCGGCAAGCATTCCATTAAACTTGACAGCAATAATTTTCCCTCCGGACTATACTATTACAGGTTATCATTCGGTGAAACTACTCAGATCGGACGAATGACTTTGGTAAAATAATAATTGCCCTTCAGCTTCTCATTCCATTATATCGATAGATTAAATACGGGACGGACTAAAAACGTGGGGCTCGCCTGCACCTTTCAGTGCATTGGTTTTGTCAGCAGCCTTTCTCCCGATTATATCGAGAGCGATCGGCTCTACAACTGCGCAGGCAGGTCCGACCTCCCTGTTCGACTTGATAATGAAAAGTTGCCGGTCAGCGCTCCAGCGCTGACGGGATACTGGTTTAAATCGTCTAAGCCGAAGCTCAGGAGTTCGGCTACCATAGGTGATATTGTAAGTGTATATTCAGTAGCCGAAGGCTTAAACGCCTCTGGCGTACTTGTCCCTCGGTACGGTGAAATCACTACTAAAGATAGAATTAAAGATATATGGCATCTTCGACAGGTTACATCTATTCCATCACCGCAGCATTCTTCTCCGGCGCCTGTGTGGGCGTCGGTAAGATAATTCTAACCGATGGCGATCCCCAGACGTTGGTTTTGTATCTATTCATTACCGCTATACCGATTAATCTTGTATGGTGGTTATTCCATAGACAACCCGATGAATTATCCGGTTTGACATTTAATGGTTACCTGTGGATTGTTCTTCAGGCGGGATTGTCAGTAACGGCGATCCTGACCTTGTGGTATGGTGTTAAGCTAATCGATCCTACAGTTGCTTCATTTTTAAGCCGTTTTGAAGTACTGATGGTTGTGTTGTTGGGGATATGGTTATTCAGGGAGAGATTTAATCTCATTGAAGCGATTGGCGGGATGTTGATATTAACGGGATTACTTATAATTCGTTACAATGCAGGCATCGCAGTTTCTGCCGGTATGATGATAATTCTGACATCTGCGGTGCTTTTCGGTTTCTCCGAACTGGTTGCCAAGCGGATCGTCCGAACGGTCAGTCCCGGATTATTGGCGCTTCTGCGCAACTGCCATATTTTGCTGTTTGTCTTCATACTGACTCTCATTAAAGGTAATTATCAGTATTCGGAACTGGGGAAATATCATTACCTTTTTCCCTTAGCGGGATTGCTGGGACCGGCGCTCGGCAGACCGATATATCTCCACGCTCTAAAACACTTGGAAGTTTCAAAGGTAGCAATGGTAAATCAGGTGCAGCCTATCCCAGTCGCTATCGTAGCTTATTTCGCACTGGGGATGATACCCACCGTAAAAGAGTGGATAGGTGGTTTGACGATTATTGCGGGATGTTTCCTTATGATAAGGGGAAGGAGTCGACAGTGATCAGGATTTTACCGGCTGCTTCGCTCCGCTTTTCCGCTGAATGAAATCGGAAAGTCGGTCTACGGAATCCAGGTTTTCCGGAAGAAGCTCATCATCCTCAATCTTTATGCGGAAGGTTTCCTCGACCCAGGTTACCAACTCCAGTACGCCGGTGGAATCGACTATGCCGGAATCCAAAAAAGAAACCTTGTCACTCGATAATCGTGATGATTCGCCCATTAGAAAATTATCGATAATGAATTGCCGGATGTTCCCTTTTATGTCCATGTTCACCTCTATATATTATTCTCGGAATTCTATCTCGCCACTTATCTATCATATCGGAAGAGTTTTTACCGAAATTGACCAAAAATTGATCATAAAACATCATTGTCGACAGAATCCCCACAAAGGACATATTATCCTTGAAACCGATCCGTTCGGAAGGAAGACTTTTTAGCTTCTCATGGAGTTTAGTAACTGCGCCGGCATTGAATATTCCGGCATCTTCAATCGCTTTGCTGTCAATCGACTCCTTAATCGATGCGGGGATACTGCCATGAAGGAAACTTACCGCATCCGGCGCCATATAGGGACGCTTGATTCGCTTTCTCAATTCCTCCGGTATCAAGCCTTTGACCGATTCCCTTAAGATATATTTTTCTACCAGTCCCTTTATCTTGTATTTCGGCGGGAGCTTTGATGCAAATTCAATCACCCGATGGTCTAAGAACGGGTATCTACCTTCAATGCTATTGGCTGCCGCCATTCTATCACCTTGAGAGGAAAGGAGATATGAAGAGAGCAATGTCTGTACCTCCAAAAACTGCGCCTTTGCCAGGTAAGACCAGTTTTGGAATTCCGATGGTAGTGTGTTGATATAATTCGCCGTTGGATCGAAATCGCCAATCGTATCGCGAAAACTACTGGTATAGAAATTTTTTATCTTTGATGCGGTTAACCAACGCTGGATGTGAGAAAATTGCGGATTATCGGGATGCTCGATTCCCGCGCGATAAAATGCTCTCAAAAACATCTTGGTTTTTGCCGGCGACATAGCAAGATATGGATAAAGCCTTTCTAACAGCAATGGTCGCCACTTGGAATCAGGGTTTTTTGACCAGAACCATCGTATTTTGGCTTCTTTGAACAGATCATAGCCCCCTAAAAATTCATCAGCTCCCTCGCCAGTAAGCACAACGATAATTCCGTTGTCTCGCACCAGGTTGGAGAGCATCATCATCGGAGCCGGAGCAGTTCTCAGGATCGGTTTCTCAGTATGCCAGATGACTTTATCGAATATGTTGGCAATACGTTCGTAATCGCAACTTACCATCCTGTGGTCTGTTCTAAGGTAGTTCGATAACTGAACCTGATAATCCCGTTCGTCGTAGTTTTTGTCCTCGAATGCGACAGAAAATGTTTTGAGGGGATTAGAAGTATAATTCCTGATAAATGCCGTTGTAGCGGATGAATCCAAACCGCCGGACAGATACGCTCCCACCGGAACATCTGCCCGCAAGCGTATTATAGTGGAATCCCTCAAGAGCTCTTTTAACTCCTCCACCAATTCCGGCAGAGATCTCTGATCTTCATTATCGGCGGATGGTAAATCGGGCTGCCAGTATTTTTTAATCTCGATTTGACCGTCTTGCAATGTCAGGTAACACCCTGGAGGAAGTTCATGGATATCCTTGAACATAGTCCTGGGCGGGAGCACCGACCAGAAAGTGAACACTTCATCTAACGCCTGAGGATCAAGCTGCGGCTGGAATTTAGGATGCAGTAGTATCGCTTTTATCTCCGATGCGAACAATAATTGATTATCTACAATAGCATAATGCAGGGGTCGGATTCCAACCCGATCCCTAACTAATGTCAGCTTTTTTCGCCGCTTATCCCAGAAAGCGATTGCGAATTGCCCGTTGAAATCATCAAATGCCTTTACACCATATTCCTCGAAGCTGTGGATTAGGACTTCGGTATCCGATGTAGTCCTAAACCTGTGACCTCTTCTTTTAAGCTCGGGCCGTAGTTCGAGATAATTGTAAACCTCGCCATTGTAGACACACCAGAGTGAGTCGTCTTCATTGGTCATCGGCTGACCTCCGGTCGAAAGGTCGATAATGGATAGACGGGCATGCCCCAAGCCTGCCCCCTCATCAAGGTAGATTCCGCCTTCGTCCGGACCGCGATGGCTCTGGATATATATCATATCCTCCAGAAGGAGGTTGTTTACCGGACGTTTTCCGTCCAGAGATACTATTCCGGCAATACCACACATAATATCATTAAACCTTTACAGATAACGGTCTTTTTGATTTGGGCGCCATCTCAAAGAGCCAGCGAATCTCTTCTATAATACGTACCGCTGCTCTGCCATCCCATTTGTCGGGCGTGTGGAGTTCGGTTGGGGGATTATTAATAATGCCCATGGCATGTTGCACTATATTTTCCGGATTTGATCCTGTAAGCTTGTTGGAACCGCAATCAATAGTAACCGGTCTTTCGGTATTGTATCTCAATGTCAAGCAAGGTATTTTCATATAGCAGCATTCCTCTTGAATGCCGCCGGAATCGGTGAGAACCATTTTTGCATCCCGCTCTAATGCGATAAAATCAAGGTAACCGACTGGATCGCACACAATCAAATTCGCCGCTGTGGAATTGATAAGATCATCAAGGTAAAAGGCTTTAAAATTCTTACGCGTCCTGGGATGAACCGGGAAGATCACTTTTACCGATTCCGAAATCCTTATCAACGCATTTATAATCCCTTTGAGCGTTTCAGGATCATCGACATTGGACGGGCGATGAAGCGTAACCAGTGCATATTCATCAGGATTCAATTTGAATTTATCCAGTATGGCATCATCCGACTTGTTGATCGATCTCACCAGAGAATCGATCATCACATTACCGGAAAAAAATATCCTACCGATCGGACGCCCCTCATGTATCAAATTTGTAATAGCGGAGTTCTCGGTTACAAACAGATAGTCGGCGAGCTGGTCTGTCAGCAGCCGATTGATCTCCTCGGGCATCGTTCTGTCAAAACTTCTCAAACCGGCTTCCACATGAGCCACAGGAATATGCATTTTCGATGCGACCACCGCGCAAGCAAGCGTGGAATTAACATCGCCTACAACCAGAACCAGGTCAGGTTCGAGTTCCTTTAGGCATTTCTCGAACGGTATCATCACCTTCGCTGTCTGCTCAGCGTGGGATCCGGAACCGACGTTGAGATAAATATCGGGCTTGGGTAAATCCAGATCACCGAATATCCGTTGAGACATCTGATAATCATAATGCTGTCCGGTGTGCAACAGAATGGATTCAAAATCGTTGCTATATTTCTTCTGCTCTCTCCATAGCGGAGCGATTTTCATAAAATTCGGCCTGGCGCCGACCACATTGATGACTTTAAGTTTTCTGCTCAATATCGCCTCCCGGTTTATTCTATTACTAAAACGGCAATTCAAGGCAATTACTTAAGCTGTATGGCGATGCATGATTAAAATTCCATTTGCTGCATCAATCTCGGATTCTTATCATATCGAAAACTAATGAAACAGGCGGAGTGATATGGAGAGATTTATTGGAATACTTGGTATACTTCTTTTAGTCGGATTAGCATTTCTTTTTAGCTCTAATAGAAGGAGGATCAGTTGGCGCCCCGTTTTCTGGGGTTTCGGATTGCAGATCACGTTCGCAGTCTTAATATTGAAAACAGCCCCCGGCAAATGGGTATTCGAGAGAATCAATGATTTTGTATTGGCGATATTGGCTTGCACCAAAGCCGGTTCCGGTTTCGTTTTCGGGAACTTGATAACGCAATTCGCTCCGGTTGGTTCGCTTGATCCACAAACCGGGGAATTTATCCGGGAAGGCAGTATGGTGGTTGATAACGGATTGGCGTTTTTTGCGTTCAATGTTTTACCAACCATTATCTTCTTTTCCTGCCTGATGACTATCCTTTATCATTATGGAGTGATGCAGAAGTTGGTTCTGGTCATAGCTAAACTGATGGCGAAAACAATGAAAACCTCCGGTTCGGAATCACTCTCCTGCGCTGCAAATATTTTTGTGGGGCAAACCGAAGCCCCTTTGGTGGTTAAACCGTTCGTCGAAAAAATGACTCATTCCGAACTGACCGCAATTATGACCGGCGGATTCGCTACGATCGCCGGTTCCGTTCTTGCCGCATACGTTGGATTGTTAAAAGCATCGGTGCCGGATATAGCAGGGCATCTGGTGGCGGCAAGCGTTATGTCAGCGCCGGCAGCGCTTTTGATGGCAAAAATTATCTTCCCTGAAACCGAGGAGTCGGCCACTAAAGGTGAAGTGAAAGTCAGCCTGGAAAAAGTGGATAGAAACGGTATTGAAGCGGCGGCAAGAGGGGCTTCCGATGGGTTGCGGTTGGCACTGAATGTTGCTGCTATGCTAATTGCGTTCCTGGCGGTGGTTGCCTTGATTAATCTGGGACTTACTCAGATTCACGAGGATTTAACTCTCGCTACGATTTTCGGCAAAGTTTTCGCGCCTGTTGCCTTTTTGATGGGAGTCCCCTGGGGAGATGCGGCGCGTTTCGGCGACCTCCTGGGGACGAAATTAATGATCAACGAGTTTGTCGCTTACATGAAATTGCAGGAGTTGTCATCGGTTCTGGAACCGCGCACCCAGATTATCGGTACATACGCGTTATGCGGATTCGCTAACCTTGGCTCAATAGGTATTCAGTTGGGCGGAATCGGCGGAATTGCTCCATCCAGACGCCCCGACCTGGCAAAACTTGCGCTGAGGGCAATGATCGCCGGGGCATTTGCATCATTTACAACCGCCTGCATCGCAGGGATACTGATATAAGCTACGACTAACCATATCAATACTTTGCGCGTCTTTCTATTCGATAATTCGAGCCGGGGAATGATTTTGTATATTTCTTCAGGTCAGCCATCATGTGCGAAATCTCACCCAGATGTGTGAACTTAATCTTTCTTCGAGGAAAAACCGCAATTGAGATTGTCATTATCGGAAATTTTTCCATCTTACCGGCTCGATTGGCTACCTTTATAAATCCCTTCTCGATATCCGCTTCCTCGTATCTGGCGATAATCATCTTATCGAAGATCGAAATGATATTTTCACAGACGATTACAGCTTTATCATTGGGAACTATAAACACGAAATCATCTCCGCCGATATGCCCCACGAAACCATCCTTGACAAGATCGAAAACGGTATCGCGGATAATGGTGGCTGCCATCCGGATAACTTTATCGCCATAGACATAACCGTAATAGTCGTTATATGCCTTAAAGTTATCCAGATCCACATAGCAAACCGCAAAATCCTCATTATTGACGATCCTGTTCTCCACATCAGCCTCAATCGCCGATGCGCCGGGCAGCCCCGATGACGGATTTGTGCCTATATCCCGCTTACTCCTGAAACATAACGATCGCAGCTTAACGTTGATAATCTCGGCATCCCATTCGCCATAGAAAATCTCGTCAACACCGATATCATACAACTCCATAATATCGTTTTTAGCCGGACTGGGGGAATATACCACCAATGGGATTAAATGCAGCGTCGGATGGCTTTTTATATTGTTTATTAATTTAATTAAATGATCCAAATCATCTTCTACGGCGAAAAAGATGATATCCAGATGATAACGGCAGTTGTTCTGATGAAGCTGTTCAAGAGTATCGAATTGATAAATGGATACTTTGCCTTTGCCGAAGCAATTATACAATCTGCTCCTGTATGTCATCTGGTCATGGAAAAGGGCTACATTATACTTGGTGGATAGTTTTGCCTTTAATTCGGATGCATTATTAGCCCGATCTTGCTCTGGGATGGTATATTGCGTGGATTTCTTTAAGGTATTCTCTATCAATGTGCGTATATATCTCCGTAGTAGAAATATCGGCATGTCCCAACATCTCCTGAACCGCCCTCAAATCGGCGCCGCCCTCAAGAAGATGAGTCGCAAAGGAATGCCTGAAAGTATGCGGAGAGACGCGTTTTTTGACTCCTGCTTTATTTACGTATTTCTTGATTAATTTGAATAAGGAATCCCGCGTGAACGGCTTCTTATGCGAGGATAAAAAAAGATGATTTTTGGATCTGTCTCCTGTGTAATTCCCGCGCGCCGTTTCAACATAGTTTTCTATGGCTTCCAGGCAAGGTTTTCCCAGAGGAACCAATCTTTGTTTTCCGCCTTTTCCCAGTAGACGAACCGTCTGTAGATCATAAAGGATGTCATCGGTTTTCACGTTGATAACTTCGGAAACACGGGCGCCGGAGGAGTAGAAAAATTCCATGATCGCCTTATCCCGTATGCCCATTCTTCCGGCGGGGAAATCCTGGTTAAGGACGTTATTCATTTCCTCAATACTTAGAACTACCGGCAGCTTACGAGCCAATTTCGGTGAATCGATATTATCCACCGGATTGACTTTAATATACATCTCCTGATGAAGAAAGCTGAAAAACGAACGCAAAGCCGATATCTTCAGCGCCACGCTTGACGGAGACAACCGTTTCTTAAACAAGTGCTCAAGA
>WJIR01000112.1 GCA_014730175.1 Candidatus Zixiibacteriota bacterium | reverse complement strand
ATCTACTTCTACCGGTTGACTGCCGGGGATAAAGTCATTACTAATCGGATGACGCTGCTAAAATAGGAAGGAACATGATCGTGATTTGGTGCCGAAGCTGAACGCACTATTAAAGTAATTTCATTTTAAATGGAATCCAATTAATCAAGGAGATAGTTCAATGAGAATGGTAATCCGTATTTCATTTTTCGTCGCTCTTTTATTCCTCGCATGTGTACTACTTCCAGCAAATGCTGTTCCCCAAGAAGTAAAGTTCAACTTTAATCCCCCGGAGGAACTGACATTTGAACAGATCTTAACAATAACCAAAATCACCGAAAAGGGGGAAGCCGGTAAACGCACTGAAATAACTACGGCTCATGTTAAGGTCGAAATGGAAAAAACACCCGCTGGCTATAGAGTAATGTCTACACCCTTGTCACTTGAAATGTCCATCGATGGCAAGGAAGCGAATTCTCCGATTCTGTCATTGCTACAAGACATTGAAGTTGTCTATAACTTAGATGAGAATGGCAACGTCCTATCTATACAGGGCTATGACAAGTTGGAGAAGCTGATCCGGGATTCTTTTCCTCCCGATGTCGGGCGTCAGTTGGCGACCGTGTTAAACGAGGAAGCCATGATCAATAAGGAAATAGCTGAATGGAATAGCAGAATCGTGGATTTTGTCGATCTGGATACAGAGATAGGCGATGTGTTTCTCAGAATCAGCGACTACCCCCTGCCAACAGGCGGAACTGTGTCCTATCATACTGCCACAAAGCTGGCCTCGATGGAACAATGCGATAGCAATAAATGTGTCAGGATCGAATTCGCCTATAACATTGATCCCGACGCTTTAGCCGATTTCATTGGTGAAGCAATCAAAAATTTCGGTAAGGAATTGGGAGTTGCCAATCAAATGCCCGCAATGAGTGATGTTTCGATGGCTGGTAAAGGAGAGCGACTGATCGATCCAGCTACGATGCTCATATACCACGAAAGAATAGAACGCACGCTTAGATTTGTAGCAAAACATCCCGATAGGGGTGAAGCGCCAATCACACAACATGAGACTCGAGAGTACACCTACAAGTATTAGTCAAATGTATGATTAGAAACGAAATTTCTTAACTAAGCTTTTTTTGTTTTGGCTAATTATAAAACTCACAAGACCGGAGCCTAAACTGATGGACGAGTATCAATTAAGAGATATGGCGAGAAAAATATCTTAATGGCTGTCAAAGCCGCCAACCGCTGATGAATTGTGTTTGATGCGGTATTTCTGTGATTTAATCAGAAGTCGCTATCAACAGTTAGATAGCTTAGATGAAATTGAGCATGAAGTGGAAGAGCTATCCGCCCAAGAAAGTTCGCTGCACCTCTTCCTTCTCGAGTAGGTTCGAACAAGTATCTTCCATTACAATCTCCCCGACGCTGAACACGTAAGCGCGATGCGCGGTCTCTAATGCCATTGCGGCGTTTTGCTCAACCAACAGTATGCTCGTACCGTCTTTGTTGATCTCCTTTAGTTTTTCGAACACCAGTTCCACGAAATTCGGGGACAAACCTACTGATGGTTCATCCACCAGCAGGAGTTTCGGCTTGAGCATCAACGCTCGACCTAATGCCAGCATCTGTTGTTCACCGGAGGATAAAGCACCTGCCTTCTGCTCGTAGTGTTCTTTCAAACTATTCATGCTGTTGGTTGTTCATTTTGGTTAAAAATCGATTTCCCCATATATTTAAGCGTCAGGCAGGAGACTAATTTCGGGGCAATATCTTGATTGAATAAATATCTGTCGTTGTCGCAAGATAAATCTCGTTGTATCCATCTAAATCCGCATCCACTATAATGATATTAGAAGAGATCGGGTTCTTAAATGAATGAGTCTCTATGATTCTTAATTCACTATCAGTTATAACTAAGTTATGTTCATTTCGGAAGACCAATTCAATTTGTCCATCACCATTTATATCATTCGCACAATTGATTATGCCGGGGACCTCTCTGCAAAACCTTATTATATTTAGGTCCGCATCAAGTATGTATGTTAAGGGGTTGAAAGAGGCGCCTATGTATTTATATTTTTCTCCATTGTAGTTTGAGGCGATTATTTCATGGACTCCGTCCGAGTTAATATCGCATGCAATAACCCTGAAGGACCAACCTGCTTTTCCGTAAAACGACTTTTCAACCTTCTCCTTTCGAACATCCCGCAATAAAATTTTCGACGCTCTCAAGGGTCTAAACGGACTTGCTTGGTAACCCCAGCAAAGAAGCTTGAACGGTGAATCCATTCGGAATCTAACGAATCTGCTCATGAATGCACCGTTGCATTTTGATGACTCAATAGTAACAAATCTCTCGACTCCATTCTCATCGATAACAGCGCTGTAGCAGCAATCATCGTAAGTAACCGTGCCGCCGAACGGACCTCCAAAGCCGACGCCGCCGTTTTCGGGAGCGCCGGAGACAAGGGATATCTCCAGCTTACCGTCATTATCGATATCAGCAACCGAAGCTATTGCCCCTATCGGCCCCCTTTTGTAAAACCATTTTCGTTTACCTGTCTGTCGAGAATACCTAATAATACCTCTCGGTGATCGGTCGTATCCCGTATTAACAGAAGCTATCAAGTCCCCGTCTCGTAAGACAACATGCGGAACATATTTATTATCATACTTCCCACTGTCTATGATTTTTAATGTTGTGTCCCCCTCGGCGTTCAGAAACAACATAGCTGTACCATCGCCCGCTTCTTTACAGATTCCCATATCAAGGTAACCATCCCCGTCAATGTCCTCAAGAAGCCGTAAATTGGTCTCGAAGTTGCACTCCAACCCGTTTATGCATTCCAAGTTGGAATCATATATATATAACTGGCGATCAATGGCTACACATAGCTCCAATCGCTCATCTCCTAAAATATCTCCGGCCAAAATATATCTTTTTGCGTCTCCCCCTTTTGTCCCCTTGGAGACAACCACAAAGTTGAGGCTATCGATAGAAACGGCAGGATGAGGATAAACATACGAGCCCAGGAGATCGTATCCGATATACCGCCAGGCACGATCTGCACTGTTTTCACCATATCCTCGAATGAATAAACACGCGACCAGAATTGGCGCCAAACTAACGATT
>WJIR01000111.1 GCA_014730175.1 Candidatus Zixiibacteriota bacterium | reverse complement strand
GCGAGGACCGATTGCCGGGGCTATTATATAGCCTATGTACCCAATAAAGAAACTCAAGAACATCGCTGCCGATAGTTTTCGAAAAATCTCATATTTTCCCTTGGCATAAATCAGAATAGCTAATACCGGCGGGAAAAAGTAGTACGTAGCGTAAGATATGGTAGAGAATGTTATTAATGGCTCAAACATATACTCCTGCAATGCAACCGAAAGCTGCATGCCGAATAAGTATTGGTCCATCGCGAGCAATATATGATCCGCATCCTTTGGATTTAATGATTGGATCAAGACCGGGAGATTGGAATACATGACAAGGATGTAGAATAAAGGGGCGAAATCCCGAATGATTTTCAAGCGACTATTCATTTCGCTATATTCCGGTTTATATAAGAAAAGTGTGATAAGCCCTAACGCTAATAATAAGCTGATCTTTTCGGGATCAAGAAATAGATTCGATACCTGTCCCAATCGGAGCAGATTGAAAAGAATCGGGATCATGAATATCAGGCTCCCGGCTTCCTCAAACCGTGATCTAAATCTCCTGTTAGTGCGGGTATCTTTCATTTTGCGGGGATTGCTTAATATTCCGCTCATATCTGCTCAAGCTGTTTAATAAATCGAAGTACTTCACAATTATGGCATATATCTATTCAATAAGCGAATTTTTATTTATACTATAAACAAAGTATCTTGACAATTTTGGTATATAATATTATTATGAATCTTGAATACATTTTCTACTTAATCATGGTCATTTCAGCACAAAACTTCGAAGGTAGACAGCAGTGATTAATTGTCAACCCCGGTTGTTTAGAATATAACATTAATGTGTAATAAGCCGAAAGCCTGATTGGCAAGTTTGGAGGTGATAATTAATAATAATTCGTATTAGCGTTAACATGTTTTAATCGCACTAAGTGATACACTATTTTATTGAAGGAGAAAAAGAATGTCAAAAAAAGTTTTGCTCATTCTCACTATCTGTATTTTCGCAATGACCGCTTCTAATTTGCTTGCAGCACAAAGAATGCCGGTGGGGGAGTTATTCACCAACACATCATGCGGACCTTGTTATAACGCCAACATTACGCTTGATGGCATCGTAGAAGATTATTGGGATGAATTATTAGTAGTTAGATATCACACATGGTGGCCCTCATCCGGCGATCCGTTTTATCAACACAATATTCCCGAAAATCAAACTCGCACTTATTATTACGGAGCTGATTATGTCCCTCATTTCTGGGTTGACGGAGTGGACAGAGGTTCCGGCTACAGCGGCTGGGCATCGTATATTCAAGGTCGAATGGGAGTTTCCTCTCCTATGGAGATGAGTATCGATGGTTCCTATGACCAGGATACAAGAGAAGTGGATATCACTATCAATGTCGATGTGGATGATGATCCCGGCATAAGCCTGCGTATATTCTATGGGATTGCAGAGGATAGCATCTATTTTAACGCCCCCAACAATTTGGATTGGCATCATCAAACATTCAGGGATTTCTTGACCTCCGCATCAGGTGATGTTGTAGAATACACACAAGGCGAATCATATTCATACAACGAGACTTTCACACTAAACAATTCTTATGATTGGGAACAGACATTCATTTTCGCCTTCGTACAAGACTATTCGCACAAAACCATGAAGCAGGGAGCGAAAGCCTTTCTGAAAGATATGTACAACTCGGTGGCTATCGATATGATCCCTGATGATGACCCGGTTATTGTTAATCCCGGCGGTCATTTTACGTATACAGGTGTTCTGACCAACAACGAGAACTTATTCCAATGGGTCGATGTCTGGGTGATGATTGACGTTCCCGGCTATGGAATGTACGGTCCGGTGATGAGAGTGAACAATGTGTTTATGGATCCCTATGAAACCATATCGGTTCCGAATATTCGGCAGAACGTTCCCAACATTGCACCTCCTGGAGATTATAATTATATAGCGTATTGTGGCGATTTTGACACTAACGTAATAGACGAGGCTGCGTTCCCGTTCACGGTGGTTACCGGCCGTGGCGGCGATTCCGATAGCTGGGATGTTGCCGGATGGACAGATGGAATAGGTGATATGGCATCCGAAGCAATAATCACCAACGCTTATCCTAATCCGTTCAATGCTTCCACACAGATATCTTTCAATCTCATCGAAGATTCTAAAGTTACTCTGGAAGTATTCGACTTGATGGGTCGCAAGGTATCGACCCTGGCGAATGGTTCCTATGCAGCAGGTAATCATAATGTCAATTGGGACGCTTCTCAGTATGCAAGTGGAGTATATTTCTATAAGCTTTCCACTGACAATGAGACTATCACCAAGAGAATTACGCTTGTGAAGTAAACCTTAATTACTGAGTATATCTTCTGTTGGCGTCAGGTCCATGGCCTGACGCTTTTTTTATCGAATATATATCATACAATGTATCTTCTCGCGGCGCCAGTTTGCCCGACCCGAGGCCTTTCCCATCGGATTGGACATCCCCGCCCGGCAGCGAAAAGACCGCTCATAGTCTCGATTAGCCCGTATAATCTATAAAAGCCAGTAAACCCCCGAAGGACAAGAAATGGTGTCAGATCCATACTAATAGAGCATTAATGATTAAATATAGTGCGATTGTTACGGCGTACATAAAGGTAGCTTTATCTTCACCGCGGGATATCACCAGGTAGCCTACTATGGTTATAATAGGAGTTAGCAGGATTAGTAATGCTACTGGCAATCCCGGAAAGCCGGGCGACAAGTTAACCATCGTTCCCATTAGATAGTTACCGGCGACGATTACATAATCCCAATGTAAAATGATGCTGAATACAATCCCTATCAGTATCACCATAACCGATATCATATACAATCCTGCCAATTTACGCTGCAACTCATCATTCATACTCATTATCCCTTCAAAAACATTCGAATAGCGGAGTAAACCAGAATCAAACTGAAAGCCAGGTTGATATAATCGGATTTGATTTTAGGCGCGATAACGGCTCCTATCCGCGCGCCAATAAAAACCGATCCGGCTACGATTATGGCAGCCATTGGATTTACATATCCTCCTCCGAGATAATGCACCGCTCCAGCCGATGCCGTTATTCCGATCATAAACGCCGAGGTAGCGGTTGATTTCTTGATCGGCGCACCCAGAAGAAGGTGCATTATAGGGACCTTTATCACGCCGCCGCCTACCCCCAATATCGCTGATACCAATCCCGCCGATATCCCCGAAATGTATCCCTTCCCTCGTGAGTTTTTGTTTACCTGTTCAAAACCCCATTCTTTTCGATTATCGTTCTTGGCCGCCGATAATCCTTTGGTTTTGGAAAAAGAGCGCTTAGCCATCTGATAAGCAGTCCATAGCAAAACCACCCCGAAGGAAATCGCCACCAGCCGCGCCGGAAGATATGGTGCGGACAAACCTCCCATGGTGGCTCCTAAGACCGTATATAGCTCTAATCTGAAAGCCATTGGCAGGGAAACAATTCCACGCTTGAGATATACCGATGAAGCCGCAGCCGATGTTATGACGATTGCCACCAAACTGGTACCGACAGCGGAAATAATGGGGAAATCGAACACAATCACCAGTACCGGAACCATGATAATCCCGCCTCCCAGGCCGAGTATGGAACCGACGAAACCGGCGAAAACGGTGGTTGCAATGAGTATCACAAAATCCAAAAAGACCTCACGGAATCGAATAAAGTGGGATTCTAAGCAATCAGATGATAAAATACAATAGAAATCATTGGTAAGTCTTGATCGCCACAGTTCTAATATGTCGGTATTGAATGTTGTCAAGATCGTGAAGTTTAAACCGGACCTACATCGCCCTCCGTCAGCGCTGGACTGTTTACCAGCCTCAGGCTGGCTGACCGGTGGAGGATTGTTGCTGGTAGCATCAGGTCGCCTGACCTGACGCTTTGATAGAATCGAAGCGCCTCCTAAGATATATGTCCCCGAAGAACAAGCCTTCGGCTATGGATTTATCATGTCGGACAGGAATGTCCGACCTACCGATGATTTTCGGAGGGTGAGTGTTTAGCTCCGTCAGCGCCGGAGCGCTGACCGGCGGGGATATTCCGTCGGGTGAGGGTGCCCGACGGCACGATGGAATGCGCGGGACACCCCGATAGAATCGGGGCGCCTACCATTTCCCGGTAGAGCAGACATTCTTATCTGCGGCATACCATATATTTGTTGGCGTACGGTTTTTCGCTCGCTACGTTCACTCAGAATCTGACCTACATCCTATGGTCACGACTGCATCGGGATTTACCAACCTCGCCTATTGATATATCGACTAAATATAAGTCAACCAGCCGTATTTATCTTCTTCTTCTCCGTCGAGAATAGCGAAGAATTTATCCTGCAGTTTCTTGGTTACCGGTCCCCGTTTACCGATTCCGATCTGTATATTGTCGATTGAGCTGATCGGAGTAATCTCAGCCGCCGACCCGGTAAAGAACACCTCGTCCGCAATATACAACGCTTCGCGCGGAATCATCTGCTCTCTCACTTCGATTCCCATATCCTCAGCAATCTTTTTAACCGTGTTCCGGGTTATTCCCGCCAGGATAGAAGCTCCGAACGGAGGAGTGATAAGCACACCATCACGGACAATGAATATATTTTCGCCGGAGCCTTCGGATACATGACCATAAACATCCAGTGCGATTCCTTCAATGTAACCATGGCTTATCGCTTCCATTTTTATCAACTGTCCGGTCATATAGTTGGAGCTTGCTTTTGCCATTGCCGGTGCGGTGTTGGGAGCAAACCTATTCCAGGATGAAATACATACCGAAACGCCATTTTCCAGAGCTTCCGGACCGAGATAAGCTCCCCAGTACCATACTGCTATAGCGACATCGATAGGGCACCCAGCCGGATCGACTCCCAACTGCTTGTAACCGCGATAAACGATTGGCCGGATATAGCAGGCATCGAGTTCGTTGAGCTTAATCAGGTCGATAACAGCCTGGTTGATTTCATCTGCAGTGTAGGGAACCTCCATGCGATAAATCTTTGCCGAGTGCAGTAATCGCTGTGTATGTTCCTTGAGTCTGAAAATCGCGGATCCCTTCTTGGTTTTATAACAGCGCAAACCTTCGAACACGGCTGAACCATAATGAATGACATGAGAGAGAATGTGGATGTTGGCATCCTTCCAGTCCACCAGGTTGCCGTTCATCCAAATCTTACCTTTTTGATCGTCAAAACCCATATTTCCTCCGAAATTAATCTCTATTATTCAAATCAATTGTTTTTCTTAACACCTGCCGCTCCCATAGCGATTGACAAAAATTTGGTGGAATGGTCATCAGCCCTTGAAGTCAGCACCACCGGAGCGATGGTTCCGGTAACTATGGCGGCAGGTTTGGCTCCCGCCAGATAGGTTAGCGATTTATATAAAACATTAGCACAAACTATCTCGGGTGTGACCAGGATGTCGGCTTTTCCAGCCGCTTCCGAATTTAGCCCCTTGGTTTGCGCCGCATTTTCGCTGATAGCCACGTCCAGAGCCAGAGGACCGTCGATAACGCATTTCTTGATCTGTCCCCGGGCAGCCATGATGCTTAAAGCGGCCGAATCGACCGTATCGGGCATTTTGTCGGGATTGACCACCTCGACAGCGGCAAGACATGCCACTTTCGGATTATGGTAGCCGATATTCCGCGCGATACTTACGGCGTTTTCGATAATCTTCACTTTTTCAGACAGTGTCGGAGCTATATTGATAGCGGCGTCGGTAATAAACAGCAGCCTGTTGAAGCCGGGAATCTCAAAAACCGCTACATGACTTAGCAAACCTACAGTGGTGAGTCCGTCCTCCTTATCCAGGATAGCTCTCATGAAATCGCCGGTTTTAATTGCGCCTTTCATCATGAAATCAGCATCATCTTTGCGAATCATCCTGCAGCATTCCAACGCCGCTTCTTTGGGGTCGGAGTTTTCCATAATAAGATAATCATCCGGATTGAATCCTTCCTTCTTGCAGGTTCGTTCGATCTCCAGTGAATCGCCGATTAGAATTCCGTCGATGAGGTTCTCCTTGCGCGCTTCTTCGACCGCTCGTAAGACTTCAAGTTCATTAGCTGCGGCTACCGCCAACCGTTTCTTCCCCGATTGGCGCGCTTTTTCCACCATTTCTTTTAGTGATCTAACCAACGTAACCTCTTTGTTTTTTGATAATCGAATCCAAGGTTTACAAAACCGATATGGTGAACCGGCGTCTAAATTAATCCTCGCAGACGTTTCACTCGATCCAGCCGCTGCCTGGCGAGCACCATGGCGGCTTCCAGTGTGGAGATACTTTTCTCCTCGGAATAATCGATAATCTTTTTTATCATATCATGTATATTCCCCGCCTGCGCCAGCGCTCGGGATTGATCATAACCTTCGATTTCGTTACAGACATTTATCAAACCGCCGGCTCCGATTATAAAATCCGGAGCATAGATAATACCCCTTTCATGGAGAACCCTGCCCAGACTGTCATCGGCAAGCTGGTTATTAGCGGCGCCGGCGACTATTTTACAGTTCAACCTTTCGGCAACATCCTCGGTAATTATCCCGCCGAGCGCGCAGGGAGAGAATATATCGGTCTCGATATCAAAAATCCTGTCCGGGGGAACGATTTCAATCCCTAATTTCCTCTTGGCGCCTTCCGCTTTTTCCGCCTCGATATCGCATCCATATACTTTGCATCCTGCCACTTTAAGCTGTCTGGCAAGGGCATAGCCAACATGTCCCAAGCCCTGCAAAGATACTCTGATATCCTCCATCGATGATGATTCACCGAATGCCTTTTCAACACAAGCTGTTATTCCGGAATAAACGCCATGTGCCGATATAGGGCCGGGATCTCCTCCGCCGCCGAGCGCATGGGAGATACCGACAACCCACTGGGTTTCTTGTCGTGCTTTCTCCATATCCTCAACAGACGTACCGACATCTTCGCCGGCGATAAACCGTCCTCCGAGTGAATCTACGAATCTACCGAACGACCACCAGAGAGCATCCGAATCAATCGGACCGTCCGGTTTCATAATGACCGCCTGCCCGCCTCCGAAATTCACCCCCACCCCCGATGCTTTATAAGTCATGGATTTAGAAAGACGTAAGGCATCATCGATCGCATCCTCTTCGGAATCGTATTTCAGCAAACGTACTCCGCCTATAGCAGGACCCAGGGTGCTATCGTGAATAGCGATCATCGCTTTGAGGTTAGCTACCTTATCCAGCCAGAATACTAATTGCTCATGCTGGTTGGTCTTAACTTTCTCGAATATCTGCACAGTTTTATCCTCAACTGGTTCCTCTAAGCAGCTCGCGTGAAATGACCAGCCTTTGTATCTCCGATGTTCCTTCGCCGATCTCGCAGAGCTTAACATCGCGGTAGATTCTCTCCACCGGATACCGTTCGGTATAACCGTTATCTCCCAGGATTTGCCCCGCCCAGTATGATGCGTATCTTCCCGCTTCCGAAGCATATAGTTTCGCCGTTGCGGAAAGCCGCGTGAATTTCTTCCCGGAATCCTTTGCCAGCGCCGCTTCATAAACGAAATTACGAGCCGCTTCTATCTGCATGGACATATCAGCTAACTTGAATTGGATGTTCTGCCTGTCCCCTATCGGTCTGCCGTTTTCCTCATGAGTCTTAGCATATTCAAGAGCGCAATCCAGAGCGCCCTGAGCTAATCCCAGACCAAGCGATCCGATTGATATCCTGCCGCCGTCAAGGGTCATCATAAATTCTTTGAATCCGTCGCCTTCGGGACCGAGCCGATCTTCGTCGGGGATTTCCACTCCATCGAAGTGAAGGAATGCGGTGTCCGATCCCCGCAATCCCATCTTGTTCTCTTTTTTCCCCACTGTGAACCCGGGGGTTCCGCTCTTGAGTATAAAGGCGGTTATTCCTTTAGCGCCTTTGCTCTTGTCGGTGACGGCGGTCATCACGAAAGTGGTACCGACCGTAGCGTTTGTGATGAAACATTTAGTTCCGTTAAGAATCCATTTATCGCCTTCTTTAACCGCCGTTGATTTGGTCCCCGCTGCGTCGGATCCTGCGCTCGGTTCGGTTAAACCGAACGAACCGAGTTCCCCTTCCCTGCATACGGGAGGTAAGTATTTTTTCTTCTGTTCTTCGGTGCCGAATTGATAGATCGGATAGGTACAAAGAGAATTATGTGCCGCCAGTATGATACCAGTCGATCCGCAAACCCGGGAGACTTCTTCAACCGCTATCGCGTACTCAAGCGTATCGGTGAAATAACCCCCATATTTCTCCGGAACCACCATCCCCAGCAGACCCATCTCATTGAGTTTTGGGATATGCTCGTGAGGAAAAACCTGCTGTTCATCCAGACGTTGAGCGTGAGGAGCTATTTCCGCAAGGGCGAATTCCCGGATTTTCTGACGGTATTTTTCATGGTGTTCTGATAAAATCACGGTTGGTCTCCTATTTTAGAATTGCCCTTGATATAACTATCATTTGCGCTTCGGATGTGCCTTCGTAAATCTCGGTTACCCTGGCATCCCTGAAATATCGTTCCACAGGATATTCCTTGATATATCCATAGCCGCCATGAACCTGCACCGCTTCGTTACACACCCAATTGGCGCTCTTGGTTGCATAATATTTCGCCATGGACGCTTCGGTATCATGCTGCATACCGTTATCTTTCAACCAGGCGGCACGATGCACCAGCAGACGGGAAGCATCGATTTTGACAGCCATTTCAGATAATTTAAATGCGATCGCCTGGAAACTGCAAATAGGTCTGCCGAATTGCTCACGAACCTTGGAGTAGTTAAGCGCTTCCTCACAAGCTGCCTGAGCGATTCCCACAGCCTGAGAACCGACCCCGATACGCCCGTTGGAAAGCAGGGACAGCGCTATTTTAAAACCTTTATCCTTCTCACCTATTAAATTCTCCTTGGGGACTTTACATCCGTCAAAAGCGATTTCGCGGGTATCCGATGCTTTTAAACCCATCTTTTTCTCCGGAGCGCCGATACTCATCCCCTCGGTTCCCTCTTCGACCAACAGACAAGAAATTCCTTTGCTTCCGGCGTCTTTGTTAGTAAGCACAAAAACCAGGAACAATCCTGCTAATCCGCCATTGGTGACAAAAGATTTAGTACCGTCGAGAACGTAATAATCGCCTTCTTCCTTAGCGGTGGTTTTGAGCGAACCGGCATCGGTGCCGGAATTCGGTTCGGTAAGGCAATAAGCGCCGATAATTTCACCTGCCGCCAATTTCGGTAGGTACTTATCTTTCTGCTCATCGGTGCCGAAGTTTGCTATTGCTTCGCAGGTAAGTGAATTATGCACCGACAGGCCGATCATAAGCCCGGAACAACCGCGGGATAATTCCTCCATGGCACATACATACGAGAGGGTATCAATCTCCATCCCGCCGTATTTTTCCGGGACTAACATCCCGAAATATCCCAACTCCGCCAGCTCATCGTAAATCTCTTTGGGCACTTTCCCTTCTTCGTCAAATTTCTCGGCATTGGGAAAAAGACGTTTCTCGGCGAATTCCCGGGCGGCGTCGCGGAACATTAAATTATCTTCGGAAAGTTGGAAATCCATAATCTATCTCCATTCGTTAAAAAACTAAAGGAATCTATTTATCAAAGTCAATCATTTCCCGTAATCATAAAAGCCCTTACCGGTTTTACGCCCCAGGTATCCGGCTTGCACCATTTTTACCAAAAGCGGGCAGGGACGATACTTGGAGTCGGCGAAGCCCTCATAAAGTACGTTCATAATATCAAGGCAGACATCCAGCCCGATAAAATCAGCCAAAGTCAACGGCCCCATCGGATGCGCCATCCCCAGCTTCATTACGGTATCTATATCCTCTTTGGTAGCGACGCCCTCGAACAGACAACAAACAGCCTCGTTTATCATCGGCATCAGTATCCGGTTGGATATAAATCCCGGATAATCGTTGACCGCAACCGGAGTTTTTCCGATTTTCTCGGTCAATTCTTCGATAGCATCGAATGTCTCATCGGAGGTGGTTATACCTTTGATCAACTCGACAAGCTTCATCATGGGAACCGGATTCATAAAGTGCATCCCCATGACCCTGTCCGGACGTTTTGTCAAAGCGGCGATTTCGGTTATAGGTAGTGATGAAGTGTTAGAAGTTAATATTACTTCGGGAGGACAAATCGAATCCAACTCGGCGAAAATCTCCTTTTTGATCTCCATTTTTTCGAAAACAGCCTCGACTACCACCTGTGCCGATGCCGCATCATCGATTGAAGTTGTCCCGAATATCCTTCCGAGGGAATCTTTTTTGTCCTGTTCGGTAATTTTCTCTTTTTTGATCTCCCTGTCCATGTTTTTGGAAATCGTTTCCAGAGCTCGGTCTAACAACTCCTTTTTGGTTTCCACAAGCGTAACATTAAAACCTTTTTGCGCAAAAACATGAGCGATACCGTTGCCCATGGTTCCCCCGCCGATAACAGCGATGGTTTTTATATCCATAAACATTCCCTCAACTTTCTAAGAAAATCAGTATTTTTTTGTGCAGAATCTAACAGAATTCATAACTTACAATATTACAAATTTAATTCTGTAAAAACAATAGTAATTTGGCGATCAAGTTATTTTTTTCACAATTTCCGGATATCCGGCTCAGAATCCGATAATAAAGAAAGAAATTGAACTACGCTTAACCTGTATTTTATATTGCGTCAAACATCCACGCAAGAGGTACGTAAACCCGTTTGACGCTTTCGGAACGGGTAGCGTGTTTAGCTCGAAGCCGAAGGCGAAGAGATAAGCATGATTGTACACCGATAAATCCCCTCATCCCCTGACCCCTTCTCCTCCCGATGTGATCGGGAAACAGGAGAAGGGGAACTGAGTGGATATATTTTATTAAACGTAATCATTTTATTCTTACCTCATTACCGTAAGAAAAGGCTCTCTGTAACTCATGTTACCTCCTAATATATTTACAATCTCACACTATGAATCTCTACATGTCAATGATTGATCCACCCCGCCGGTTGAAACCTACAACAGGATCGCGGATGTATAGTAATAAAGTAATTATACAAATTTAATTCCAGCAACGCAACCTTTTTCAACAATTCTCTTGAGAAAAAAATCACGTGGT
>WJIR01000110.1 GCA_014730175.1 Candidatus Zixiibacteriota bacterium | reverse complement strand
GAAATTCGCAACCCATTGACATCCATATCCGGTTCGGTGGAGATATTGAGGGATGAGCTGGAGCTAAACGAAATTAATCGGAGATTGATGGATGTGATAGTAAAGGAATCCGGTCGTCTCGAACGGATTGTGAGCGAATTCCTCCAGTATGCCCGAATTCAGCGCTCCGAATCAAAGCCGGTTGCCGTAGCTGAGATTCTGGATGAGGTCTTAGATAGAATTTTGAAATACGAGGCTTTTCGGAACAATATCAGAATTAGGAATGAGCTACCGGAAGATTGTCAGGTCTTAGCCGACAAGGAAAAACTAAGGCAGGTTTTGATTCACCTTTTGGAAAATGCTATAGAATCAATCGAAGACGACAATGGGTTAATTGCCATTGAGTCCCGATTCAGTCCAGACAGGATAGGTTACACAACCACCGGGGATTTCAATATGCCTGTGCGAAAGCTGAATGATACGGAACTTCAAGAACTGATGAACTCCAGCAAATACTCCTTTATCTGTATCAAAGACAATGGTAAAGGAATACCGGCGACCATAATTGAGAAAATCTCGCAGCCGTTTTATTCTACGCGTTCGGGTGGAACCGGAATGGGTTTGGCGATTGTTCATAAGTTAGCGGATTCCATGGATGGGAATATTTCGTTCGGAAGCGAGGTGGGGAGAGGATCCGAGTTTGTGATCGCCCTAAAATGTGCTGAGACCACCAATGTTCCCGATGTAAATCATTCGAATTCATCCCTCGAACTCTATAAATAAAATTTTCTCCAAAAAATTATTTAAAAACAGCTTGACAACGGCATGTGCGTGCAGTATTATATGTGCAGTTGTATTTTCTGTTAATATACGGAGGAGATATGGGTAAGGATCTAACTGCCCGACAAAAAGAAGTTTATGATTTCATCTATGAAAGCATCGTGTCAAATGGTCTTCCGCCAACAATCAGGGAGATCGGCGCTAAATTCGGGATGTCATCCACCAATGCGGTGCGGGATGTGCTTAGCGCAATCGAAAGAAAGGGTTACATCCGCCGCAGGGGAAGCATTTCCCGGGGGATCGAGCTGACCACGCCGGTAGCGACCGATTCCGTCAGTATTCCTTTGATCGGTCGTATCGCCGCAGGCGCACCTATAACCGCCGCGGAGAATATCGAGGATTCATTTGCGGTGGACAGAAGTTTCGTTCCCGGTGGAGATGTATTTTCGCTGCGCGTACAGGGCGACAGTATGATCGATGCCGGCATAAATGACGGCGATATCGTACTGGTGCAGAAACAGAATACCGCCAACAAAGGCGAAATCATAGTAGCAGTAATCGGCGATGAAGCAACCGTAAAGAGGTTTTTCCCGGAGCGGAAAAGAATCCGGCTGGAACCGGAGAATGCTGACTACGGACCGATCGTTGTGGAGAAGGATTCACCTGGTTTCTATATAGCCGGGAAAGTGATCGGCCTTATGCGCAGGATGTGATCGGTGGATTCAGGATTTAAACGGCAGCCGAGGGTTTATGCGCCTCAGGCGTGCTTACCTTCGCTAAGACGGAGCAATCCAGCGGCATTTTAAAGCAGGTCGGGTTCCGAAGCGAGTGTAACGAGCAAAGAAACCCGACACACTTAATTGTTTAGACCACGAAAACTTCGACTTACCAGGAAAATACGCCCAAACCAGAGCCTTCATTTTTACCTCTCCTTTAATCCCCCTCCCACTCTATGTATGAAGGCTAACCAACCTCACCGGCTAAGGGGAGAAGAAACCACCACTTCTCCCGCCGGCGGGGAACTAATAATGGCTAATCTCACACAACAAGATGTTGTTTAAGGAACTCTGATGGGCTTAGTATTTTCACTCCTTTATATTGTCCCAGTGGCAAAATATGCTTAGTATCTCCTGAAATCAAGTAATCCGCTTTGGCTTCCAAAGCGCATTCCAGTATTCTATTGTCAGAATCCTTACCCCTTATAACATCAATCCGCTGATTAGGAGCAACTAAAATGGATATGTTCCGAAGCTTAGAAATCGCCTTTTGAATATTGGTAGAGGACCACAGAAACTTCTCCCTTAACACAAGTTCCAATTCGCCAAGTATAAATGGCGAAATATACATATCAACATTTTCTCTGATTGCTAACACGAGAATTTTATATGGATTACCGCCAAAGTGAAGCGCGGAAATCAAGACATTAGTGTCCAAAACGACTCTAATATTTCTCATTTATCGCGAATATCGTCTATTATGTCTTCTACATCTTCCGGGCGCTTGCCAAGTTCCCGAGCCCGCTTATAACCGTATCTTTGAATCTCCAACCACTCACGTTCTTCTATATATTTGCGAATTGCCTCACGAAGAAACTCACTTTTTGTCCGGTTTTCTTTCTTTGCCCAACTCTCAACCTTGGTAAGCAGTTGAGGCGGGATAGATATCGACAGTACTTTATAAGATTTCAAATCAAACCTCACTAATGGTTATTAAAAATTATTAATAGTTAATAACATATACTATTAATATGAAAATGTCAAGAATTTGCTACCTGATTTCGGGATTGTTTTATGGATATAATTTGTTATATTTATGGTATGACAAAGGGAGGTTTATGGTACGCATATTTACTGTAATCGCTATTTTATTAATATCGGTTTTACCTGCCACCGCCGAATGGCCGGAAGGGGGGGTGTTATTTGGCGGAGCGTTCGAACCATTAGCGCATTACTGCAAAGTAGCCCCGGACGGTCAGGGTGGAATGTGGGCTGTCTGGCAGGATCTGGACCGAGATATCCGTATGCAGCATATTGATAACCAAGGAAACCTGATGTGGGAATATCCAGGACAGAAGGTTACTGATGATACTTATATCCAGTCTTTACCGGAATTATGCCCTGATAGACATGGAGGCATAGTGGTGGCATTTAAGGACTATCGCCACACATCCAAGGTTGGGTATCCTGATATTTATGCGCAGCGAATTGATGCTTATGGAAATGAGGTGTGGCTGCATAATGGACTACCGGTTGTTATTGATATTCCACGCGAACAGTATGACTTTCATATGGTTTCACACGTCGACACCTTAACAATCATAGCTTGGTCACATGCTATAGATTGGCAGTATGCAGAGGTTCGGGCACAATGTTTGAATGAAAAGGGGGAAAGATTATGGATGGACGATACTTTGGGCTTGGTAATAACGGGTGGTGAAGAAGGCAGAAAAAGGGATTCTGGAATATGGACGGACAGCTCAGGTTATATTTATGTGACGTGGAATGATAAAACCGATGATTCTCTCATCGGAGGTATATACGCTCAAAAAATCGATGTTGAGGGGAATACATACTGGGACGAGAATGGTATAAAAG
>WJIR01000109.1 GCA_014730175.1 Candidatus Zixiibacteriota bacterium | reverse complement strand
GGGTCAGGCCTTCTCTTATGTATGCTTTCTCCGAACCATGTCCGCATTGCAACGGAATCGGAAGGGTTCTCTCCAACGAGAGCGTGGCTATGAAAATAGAACGATGGTTTAAACGAGCTCGGGTTGATTCCGAATTCAACCGGTTCCAGTTAATTGTCAATCCTAAAGTCGGCGATGTTTTGACAAACGGTAATGGGGAAAGACTGAGGAGCCTGACCAAAAAGTTAAAAGTCAAGGTAGACCTTATCAGGGACACTACGGTTCATCCGGCTGAATTCAGGGTTCTTGCGGGGGAACGGGAACTGGATGTAACCAATCGCTACTCCCCATCTTGAGCCGTCTCAGGAGTTACGCTCTGAATTCTGATTTTACTCTCACTCTCTCAAAAGAGCGTTAAAACCGCTGGTCAGCGCTCTCCCGATCTTATCGGGAACGGTATTATGCGGTGTGCGGACCCCCGATTTCATCGGGGTTTCCCGACGGTCATTGCGAGCGAAGCGGAGAAACCCGACATGTATTACTTAGCTGGTAGTCGCAGGTAGAGAGATAACCTTTATTATTCATAAATTCGGTCACCGGTAGCGGAAGCCTTGCGCTTCCGGCATTTCTTTGGAATCTTCAATTACAGTCTGTAAATATTCTAATTCACCTGAGCAACCGAAGGACAAACCTTTGGCTACGAATTAACGTTCTTTATGAATTATCCGGGATAAGCATGTTTTGTATCCATCATCATCATGCTTAATACCACCTTTGGCGGGATTACACATACCCCCCTCATATAACACCATTCCTCTAACGACTATTTCAATAATGTCATCCTCCTGGTGATAATTTCCTCGCCTACTTCCAATCTGTAGAAGTAGATGCCGCTGGAGTGTTTGTCAGCATCCCAAGTTATCGAATGTTCTCCCGCATTCATCTTCCCATCCTGCAACGTCGCCAGCTTTTGCCCCATGATGTTGTAAACATTGAGCCTTACGTTGCCGGGTTCAGGTATGCTAAATCCGATCGAAGTTTGAGCATTGAATGGATTCGGATGGTTTGCCTGAAGGGTGACTACTTCCGGTATTTCCGAATTGCCTTCGAACCAGTCGCTCTGGCTCCAATCCTCAACGGCGGTTTGAGCGCCGGAATCCATTACGGTGAACTCAAAGAAAGTCGAATCTATTATATCCGAAGGATAATCACCCGCATACGCAATATATTGATAAATCCCGCTGGGTGCGAAGATTGGCACATTTTGTCTGACGGTAGTATTCATGGTCTGATTTGCCTGAATAGGGATATTATTATATCGATGAAGGGGACCGTACATTCCATAATCCGGTACATTAAGCATAATCCAGACGTCCACGGTCTGCTGGTAATTATTGTTATTATCCAGCACGCCGGTATAGGTGAACCAATCTCCCGCTTCAATCTCGATAGGATACTCTTCCGGGTACATATATATCTGCAAACCGCTTATGCTGTTATTGAACTCCACGTCCTGACTCTCAATTGTGGAATTACCATACTCATCGGTAGCTTCAATGTATATTCTATAATTGCCATCCGGGTAATCAGCCGTCGAAAAAGCCAGATCCTTTTCCCATAATTCCACAATCGAGTCGCCATTACTATTGGTTAAAGAATGGTAATAATTACGTTCCGTATCCATCCAGTAAGAAGGCTGTAGCGTATTATCTCGTTTGAAAATCGTAGCGGCATAAGGCTCATAATTTCCTCCTTCGTAAAACGGATAGGAATGATTGAGTCTATGCCCCATGGTTCTTGGAAATACGGTGATATTTTCGGGCAGCTTTTCGACCCAATAGAAGGTTTCGAATGCCGGTTGCTGCCATTCCGACTCCCCGATATAATCAACTACTTTTGCGATTATATCAATATCGCCGTGCAAATTATCCGGCTGGAGGTAATTGCTGGTTTCATTAGTGCAATATGCGAACTTGGAGTAACCGAAAACATCTTCAAAATAGGGGGGATCGACATCGGTGTCCGGTTGAAGAGCGCGCAATGGGTTGAAATTAATACCCCACTCGTTATCCCAATACTCCCAGACGGTACCCTCATCATGAATTTCCACGAAATGTATGTGTCCCCAATCCCAGCTCCATTGGATGATATCGCCGAGATAAGTGTGGATAGGAAGGTGATCGCCGACATCAACCGGTATTGAGCTCTCGATAAGATGAGCGTACAACCAGCCGTCGGAATACCCCGGTTCCTGGACGGGACTTATCGCTACCCGCCAGTACGCATCGCCGCCTATCGTAAGTACGCATTTCACATATCCTTCCTGTACGGAATACGTAGGTTCGGCAATCGGCACTATCATATCCAGCCCTTGATGAAGATACGAGTAGTCTCCGCCATATCCTCCCATGTGCTGTTCATAGTAGTTCCATACCGTATGCATTTCATCGAAAGGCACGAAGGGCCAGGGAACGGTATCATACTCCGATCCATCATCCGGTTTGGTAGTATTATCAAAGGTTTGATATTGTTTAAATGCCTCTTCGCTTTGGGTAATAATGTTGCCATCATGATTATAAGTACGCAGAATACCTTTCAGGATTCCTTTGGAGCGATATAGAACCCCTGCATGCAAAAAACCGTCAGCTATCACTAAGTCGCGAAATGATAACTCATTCTCAGCATAATCTTCATACAACAAACTCCCGGAATCCAGAGCGAATAGTTTGAGTTTGGTTTTATCGATAGCGGCGACAATGTTATGCACTTCGGATATTTTAACATCGCGGGTGTGCCAGCAACCGGTTTGCAGGACCTTCATTAACTTGCCATTGGAGTAAACCCGTACGTAGTTTTCCGAAGCTATCGCCAGATGTTCCTCATCCTCTGAAAAATCGAATTGGAATCCCGAGGGATATGATTGTGTCGTTCCGTCCGACATGGAGATAATATTCAATTGATTCGAATTACCGACACCGAATTTATTCCCCTTGGAAGAGAATCCGAAAAGCGAAGCCCCGTGATATGTTTCTTTACTGAGCTTGCTGCCGAATGGTGAGTAAACGTGAACTGTCAACTCACCCTTATAATGGCGCTTGTGATCCATAAAGGCTATGTAGCCGGAATTGGAAATATAGAGATCGGAACCGGGAGCCAGCTTCATGGAAAAAAGCTGTCTATCTCCTTCAAGAAATCTGAAATTCTTCAACTCGCGGACTTCATCCCCGGCGCGGCCTATATCATAGCTGCACCAGTATTTACCATTGTCCGAGAAACGTTTCGCCTCAGGCTTCGGGGCATTGAAAGTAAATTTACCGGTGTGAGTCAGGCTGATATTGTGCGAAGCAAGGTCAGCAGCCATCAAGCCTGAATTCATCACGGGCACAAATAAGCACAATGCGAAAACCAGACCCGCCCAAAACTTACATATAGTCTTCATATATATCCTCCGTTTTTAAATTCATACGAACTCCCAATTTCACCATCATTGAGAGTTAGCGAAGATCATATATAAGAAAACCGATAAATACGATTCTGTCAAGCTGGAATTGGTCTAAGAGGGGAATTAATGTAAGTTGCTAATCAGTTTTTAGGATTTCTTTAACAACGCCGTATCGAACACCGCCATCGGAGACGAAAAACCTATCAAAACCGAAACACTCTAAGATTGCGGAGAGAATTAATAATCCCGCCAGAATGATATCAGCTCGCTCGGGATCGATATTAAGAACCCGCTTGCATGCTTCTAAGTCCGATTGCTTAATTCTATTGATAAAGCTATTCAGATCGTTCCGAGAGAATCTGCTGCCGTGCACCTTTTCGCTGCTGTATTTGTCCAAGCCAAGAATAGCAGCAGCGGTTGTGGTAGCCGTGCCGCCGGAGAAAACGACATTCTCTTTTGAGTTGGTATCGTCCGGGACAGTCGACGATAGTTGATTATTAATGTAATTCCTGATGTTAGCTACATCGGCGTCCTTGGGGGGTAAATCACGCAGGAATCTATCGGTTAGGTATACCGCACCCAGCGATAGGCTTCTCAAAATCATATTCAAATTAGTATCAATATACGAGATCTCAGTAGAGCCGCCACCGATATCAACAACGATGCAATCTAACTCAGGAAGATTCAATCCCCACAATGCACCCTTGAATGCATATTCAGCCTCTTGTTCTTCGGAGAGAATTGCTATCTTAAAATCGCATTCATCATTCACCAGATTCAAGATTTCATCGGTGTTATCCGCATCGCGGAAGATTCTGGTTCCGATCCCGACAGTCTTGTCAACATTAAACTTCTGAACCTCACCCAATAATCTTTGCAATGCCCGAAGACTTTTTTTCATGTTATCCGAATCAAGTCTTCCCGTACGTTCGAAGCGATATCCTAATCGGGGCTCTTCCTTATCCTGATAGATAATATCGAATCCCCGCTCAGTCTTCTCAGCAATAATCAAAAGGATACTATTGGTGCCAAAATCAATAACGGCTACTCTCAGAATATACCTCTTTTTTGAACAGCAAAACCGGTGAATTGCTCCCGGAGATAAATACCTTCTTCCTTCATTGGAAGATAAATCAACTTACCGGGATGGAAGTTAACTTCCGGTACCTCGCTATTTTCATTCCAACTTTGAAATGAATTGGTTGCTGTTCCAAAAATCAAGTAAAACCATATAGCTCTCGCCATCTGAGCGGCTTCGTCCTCCGGCAAAGTGGCGGGGACGGAACTGAATCTAAGCCTTTGACTGGTAGTAAACTTCGGTTGAGATTGCGTTAAACGGGATGATAACTTCCACAGAGAACGGGGATTACGAGCCGAGAAGCCGGGAACGAAAAACCTGAATATCGCGTCTTCGGAATCATCCACGAACACCGACAATTTGCTTCTGAAAAGCATCTGTGCTTGATGGTAGGTCAGGATGCTGCCTCTACTGTTAAATGATGCGCCGAATTCCCAGAATGGGAAGAACTTCAGATTCTTATCCCCGCCAGGATCTACATAGTCTATCTCGATTTGACGCAGCCTATCACCATCGAGATACCAGCCAAGCCAGCAGTTCTGACAGGTATAAACAATTGCATTTTTGCCGGCAGGCAAGTCCGCTCCGCAATTTGGGCAATGATGAGGGAGTATCTTTATCGAACCGACACCATCGAAATCACCGTTTGAGTGAAAGCCGCGGAATTCGTCCTGACCGCAGGCTAATCCCCTTTTGGATACACCATCAAGCAATAACCACTGTGCTCCGGTTTTGTTGGTGAATCGCGAGATCCATACCGGAAAATAAATCAGCGTCAATTTCTCACCGATCAATTCCTCGTAGCATACATTCTTTCTGCGATAAACACCGAATGCGTTGCTGTATGCCATCTCGCGCGCCGCATCCAATGTGATCTCCGGCTTTATGATATCGGCATCTTTATCCAATTTCGGTGGTAGTTGGGGATGAAGCTCCATCACCTGGCTTCGTATGCCCATTATGATCTGATTCACTAAATCCTGATTTACACCGGGGAAATTAATGTCAAATGGTTTCGAATCCACTTTCACCTTTTTCTCGGTTTCCAGCGTCGCCCCATCGGAGAATGTATATGTAACCGCCTCTGCTCGGAGCTGATATATCATCCCGTTAAAACGCCAGAAAGGAATGTAAATAAGACGACTATCGTCGAACGATCTGGGCAAGTCAATTCCGGAACGCTTGCAGTATCGTTCGGTAACGAATTTGACGCTTCGATGATTCAACCTGGTATTCATATAAAACTTCAGTATTCTCTGAGGCGAGGTAATAAGAAGCACCTTGGAACAAAACGGACATTTAAAGGAGTGACTCCCTTCCGGCGCCTTGAAAGGACTACCGCATTGCGTGCAATTAACGACAATCTGAATCTGCTTTTGCTTCGTTAGAGTCATTAAACTGTACCCCGGTCGTTATTCCCGTCTATCCTCGATTCTTGCCCCGCACTCAACGCAGAATTTGGCTCCGGAGGGATTCTCATGATTACATTCAGGGCAGACAGCTTTTTTCTTTTCCAGTTTATGTCCGCAAGCGAAGCAGAAATTGGCTTCCACCGGAAGGTCAGCCGAGCATTCCGGACAGCGGTTCATTACTGCCATAGCCGCGCCGCATTTATAGCAAAAACGGGAATGTTCGGGAGTGTCCACACCGCATTTGGAACAGGTTATGGTCGGTAGATTAGCTTCCCTCAGATCGGTATCCGGAGCGAGGGTTTTCGATAATATCCCGGGGATTATCATCCCCACACCGGCGCCCATTCCCATACCGGCGCCAGCCTGAGTAAATCCACCGGAGCTTCCGCCCATCGCTTTAGCCAGTGAAAACTTCAGGAATTTATCCAGATTACCGACAGCTTTCATGCCTGATTTCTGGTCAATCATCTTCTGAACTTCATCGGGCGGAGTTAGTGATGTGATATAAAAATCAACAAGTTCGATGCCGTATTTGAAAAACTCGTCCTTAATTCGTACTTTCGCTTCAACCGCCAATTCATCATACTGCCGCGGTAAATCAAGAATCGTTTCCAGCTTCTCGCCAAAGAGATCGTTTAAACGGGATACAACAATATCCCTGAGGTAATCTTCGATTTGTGTCGTAGTATATACCGATTCACGCCCCACGATAGTATTAAGGAAAAGCACCGGTTCGGCGATCCTGCAGGAATAAACCCCGTATCCCCGGAGGCGCACCAGTCCCAGTTCGCTATCACGAAAAGCGACGGGATCCTTGGTTCCCCATTTCATGTCGGTAAATAGCTTGGTGTTGATAAAATACACCTCGCAGCGTATGGGTGATTTGAATCCCCAAGGTAAAGACAATAATCTGGTAATGATCGGTAAATTCAGGGTGGAAAGCGTATGCCTTCCGGTACCGAACACATCGCATGCTTTACCCGAAACGAAAAATGCCGCCGCCTGAGAATCGCGTACGATAAGCTGAGCACCGAGTTTTATGTCTGCCGAACCTTCTTCCGGAATGCGATGGATCATCTCATTACCAGTTGGATCCATCCATTCGATAATTTCCATAAATACGCCCATATCGCCTCCTGGAATTGCTTTATTTATTTAAGTATCGGCAGAAATGACAGTTCTTTTTCATATTAGCGCGATGAAGGAGATGATTCTGAGCTAGTTCGATTGTATTTGTAGTTAATTTAAAGGATTAATTCTCCCCTCGTTACGATGCGGTCGGGTGACCCCGATGAAATCGGGGGACGGCACGAGGATTTATCATGTCGGACAAGAATAGACTCTGGCTTATTCTGGTCTGCGTTTAGTTCCTGTCGCGCCAGCGGTGCAATGACGCCGCTATTTGAGACTGCGGTACCGGGATTAACATTAGTAAAAATTGATTTGCGATTTATTAATGATATATATATGTTAAGATAATAGAGCGAAATAGAGTTGTTTTTTAAGCAGGAGGAATAAATGCCTAATAATATCTGGAATATCGATCCAAAACAGCAGGCGGTTCGCGATGAAGTTCGCGCGTTCTGCAAAGAACATGATATAGTGAAGAAGGGGATCGAGTTAGACCGTCGCCCGGAACCGGCGCAGTTCCCGTTTGAGTATTTCGATGTAATTGCTAAAGCCGGATTTCCGAAGTATTCTTACCCAACCGAATACGGCGGCGGTGGCAAGAGCGGACTGGAATATAACACGATGATCGAGGAGTTCGCATATCATGATCCTCCCACATCCCTGCTAATCTCGATTCAGCAGTTAGCAGGGCAGCCAATTATTCATTTCGGTAATGATTACCTTAAGGAGCAATACCTGAAACCTGCGGCTAATGGCGATATGATTATGTGTTTCATGTTGACCGAGCCGGAAGCGGGCTCCGATGCTTCCAATCAGAAGACTGTGGCTGTTGAAGACGGCGATAATTATATTGTCAATGGTGAGAAGATTTTCATTATGCACGGCGACGTTGCCGAAGCAGGAGTACTCTTCTGCAAGATTCAGGAGGAGGGGATGAGAGACCGTGTATCCACGTTAATAGTTGACCTGAAACAAGAGGGAGTTACCCAGCGCACGCTCGAACATAAGATGGGTATGAAGTGCGCAACCACAGGCCATATCAAGCTGGAAAACGTAAAGGTTCCCAAGAAAAACCTGCTTGGCGAAAAAGGCAAAGGTTTCCGCTATGCCATGATGACTCTGGATGGAGCCCGGATCGGAATCGCTGCGCAGTCTGTAGGTATTGCTCAACGCGCTTTCGATGAGGCTGTCGAATATGCGAAGAAACGTAATGCCTTCGGCGCGCCCATCGCCAAACTTCAGGCTATACAGTGGATGATCGCCGATATGTCCTGTCGTCTGGAGGCGGCGAGAGCTTTGACCTACAAATCAAGCGTAATGTGGGATAATGGAGAGAAGTTCGGCACGCAAGCGGCACAAGCCAAGTTATATGCATCGGAGGCAGCCGGTTTCTGCTGCGACAGGGCAATCCAGGTTCATGGCGGCTATGGTTATATCGAAGAATTCTCCGTGATCGGTAAACTGTACCGCGATCAACGCGTTACCGAGATTTACGAGGGAACTTCTGAGATACAAAGGCTGGTTATTGCAACAGGACTGCTTAGATAATTATAATCTAAACCGCTTGAACGGTTTTTATATGAATAGCATTGGTATGGCGGAAAAACTTTCCGCTATACCTTTGATCCATGGCAATCTCGTCTTTTAGCCCGGACAAGCAATGGCTGACGAACGAGAATTATGACAACGCGTATCGGTCTGAAAAAACCGTTAATAATGTTCAATAAGGGAAATATATGCAACTTGGAAATATTGAAGTAATCCCACTCTATGAAAATCAGTTCCGCATCGATGGCGGGGCAATGTTCGGTATAATACCGAAGAAAATATGGCAGAAGATTAGACCTGCTGACGAGGATAATTTCATCTGGCTGGATATGCGTCCGCTGTTGATTAAAACGGAAGATCAAAACATCCTTCTGGATGCCGGAATCGGAGATGCCATAGACGATAAAACCAGAAAAATATATGGGATAAGCGAGCCTTCTCAATTGGTCCCATCTTTGAGAAACGCCGGCCTGGAACCGGAGGATATCGATTCAATTATATTTACGCACCTTCACGCCGACCACGCTCTTGGTGGTCTAACACGCGATGAAAATGACGGTGTTGTGAAGGTGTTCCCTAATGCTAAGTATTATGCGCATAGATTTGAGATAGAGGATGCATTGGAAACTAACGAACGCACCGCCGCCACATATCTGACCGAATTGTTAAAGCATTATGAAGAGGTTCAGGCAATCGATAACGACGGGCGATTGTTCGATTCGGTATCGGTACATCGCACCGGAGGTCACACCCGAGGACACATGGCTATATTAGTTCAGTCCGAGGATCAGTCCCTGATTTATCCGGGAGATATTATTCCCACAACTGCCCATATAAAGGCGCCTTACGTGGGAGCGGTGGATATGTTTCCATTGGAGTCGATGCAGCAGAAAAAGGCAATGATCGGCGAGTGCTTAAAGAATGATCATTACATCGCATTCGATCACGATGCGGATATTACGATCGGAAAGTTCGAAGATAAGGATAATGATATAGTACCTGTAGCTGTGGAGAGAGCGGAATGAAAAAATTCTTCATCATAGCTTTTGTAGCGCTGATTGCTATAATAGTAATCATGCGATTGATTTTCAAGGATGCGGTGGAATGACCGGTGCTCAGCAGGCTCGGACTGGGGCCGGTATTATCACGATTATGCGTCAGTAAATATTTTTCCAACTTTTGTTTTCTATCTTGACAGAAGGTCGCTTCTGGTTTAGAGTTTGCCGATTGTATTGACAGCATTTCCGGAAACTTCAAACGGAGTCCAGCGATGAGAACTATCAGCTATGTAGTCTTCATAATATGTATGTTTGTGGGATTCGCTTGTACGACAGCTATCTCTCAAGATTATTATAACCGTAGCGATGAATATAATAACTATCCGGCAGGGAGGGTTGAGCGCAGGATTCTCATAGACGCAATCACTGCAGGTATGCTGCCTCGCGCCTCGTTTGATTTCGATGTCCGCACATTTTCGCATGGAGGCGTTCAAGCGGGCGTCAATGTCGGGATCCTGGATCAAATCGATATCGGTCTCTCATACGGAGCAGGCCAGCTATTGTCGGTAGAGCATCCAGATTGGAATCCCAATATGGAATTTCTGCTGAAATTCCGTCTGCTGAAAGAGAGTTATTCTAATCCCGCTTTCGCCTTTGGCTATAACTCACAGGGAAGCGGTGCCTGGGATGAGGTAAACAGCCGATATGCAATCAAGTCGAAGGGATTCTTCGTGGTGGTTACGAAATCATTTTTGGTCTATCGAAATGTTATGGCGTTCACAGCCGGGATGAATCTCAGTATGGAGGATCGCGACGAGGACAAAGACCCATCAGGATATGTCGGAATGTATACGCAGATAAACGATGAAGTGTATCTTATGGCGGAATACGATCTGGCAATTAATGATAATACTCGCTATGATATCTATGGTTACGGGCGGGGATTTTTGAATGTCGGCTTGGAATGGGCGTTAACGCCTTCGGTTTCGATCGAATTCGATTTCAAAGATCTGCTCCGCAATCGCGATATCCCATCATTCGATCGTGAGGTACGGTTACTCTATATCGAACACTTCTGATTTCTTCGCTATATTGTAATTGCTAAACACCAGAAGTAAGCAATTAATAATCTATATAACCAATCGCCTTGAGCTTCTCTATTAATTCCGAATCCAATTCCCGTTGCTCTACCGCAATAGCGCTTTTTTCTATAATATTATCAGTCAGGGAATCGATAACCATCAGTTCCTCGATTACAGAATCATATTGCGGATCACCATACAGGTTGTTCATCTCGTCCGGATCCTCGATCCGGTCGAACATATTTCTTGGCGGGAATACCCCTCTTGGATCAATAGGCACGCCCCTTATTATGTTGTCCTCAAAATGCTGGTGGCCGTCCTCGATTTCGATTAGTTTATATCGTCTGGTCATTATACTCTCAAGTACGTACTGCTTTTGGCGAACCTTTACAGATCCGTTTATAGCCTGAGAAAGAACGAAGCACTTGGAAGTATCCCGACTAATGAAGCTTTCACCGAGCCAGGATCTTGGAATCGCGATATCAAGGAGATCCAATATTGTTGGCGCTATATCTATCTGAGCTACAAGCGCTGAGTCGGTTCCCCCGCTTTGTTTTATCCGCGGTCCTTTGATAATCAAAGGTATATGAAGGACCTCATCATACATCGTCTGCCCATGTTCCCATAGGTAATGCTCGAAAAACTCCTCCCCATGATCTGACGTAAAGACTATCATGGTATTATCATAGACTTCCACTTCCTCAAGAAATCGTATCAATCTACCGAAATGGTTGTCGAAAAATTCGATTTCCTCCTTATAAAGTGTCATGAATCGATCGATATCGTGTTCGGAATTACCATGTTTGTATGGGAATAAAAAATTACCTTTATAAGGATGGTCATGGTAGGGAGCATGAGCATCCATATAATGCAGATACAGAAAAAACGGAGTCTTTCCATTTTTGTCTAACCAGCTAATAACTTTATCGGTAGTGTATTCCGCATCACTCAGGAGCATTTTATGCGCCTTCACTCCCGGAAATATCGAAACCAGCACAGGTTCGATCAGTTTTATTATCCGGGGCACGCGGACTCCCCGTTTGTAAGGGAAAGCGGTTCGTTTACCATCAAAATAATAAAAGTCGTCGAAACCCTGATCAAAACCGAAATCTGCCATGATATTGGCATTAGTGCTGAAACCTGCCGTAATGTATCCGTTTTTGCGAAGCGCTTCCGGCAATGTGACTAACTCCCCTGGAAGCGAAGAGTCATGCCAATGAGCATTATGAATATCAGGCCAAACCGAAGTAAGAAGGCTTGCGGTGGCTGGCTTAGTCCAGTTACTGTTTGCGTAAACATCGGTATAAGTTATTCCTTCATTTGCGATTAATTGCAAATTGGGTGTATGTATTCCAGCGCTATAGGTTGAGACGAAATCGTATCTCAGGCAATCCAAAACGCATAGTATCACATTAGGGTCCTTGGTTTTATGAGACAGAATTTCCTCCTTTTTGATATCCAGCGAAGAAATCATACCTGAAGACCCCAAAATCAACACAAAAGAGCTCGTAAGCAACAGCAAATAGAAAGATAAAAATGCCGTGGTCGGGTAATCCGTTAGATTCGCAATGAAGTCATATATGAAGGTAGAAATATTGTAAACTATTATGAATGAAACAATTGCAAGAATCCCAAATACCGCATCCTCAACCAATGGGAGAGATATCAATACATCAATGGAGCGAAAAGCCCTGAGGGATATATATGCGGTAAGTAATCCAATCCCCGCTCCGGATGATAAGCTGAATAACCTGCCATTCGAAAGCTTCCTCCCGGAAATGATTTTCAGCAGAATTGCTACGGTACCTATCACTATACCAAAAAGAAGACCGGAGGCACCGTAATACAAGAGTCCGTAAAATGGTAACACCCGTTCGCCTACACCATGACGCAGCATTATCTCAAACGATTCAGCTAATCCGATTAAACCGAGACCAACCGTAGCGCCGGCAATCGATGCATACAAACAGCTAATATTGGAAGGGTATTGCTTTAAGGGCATAACCGATTATAATTCCCTTTATAAAACTGAATTATCGCGAGTAACAAACAAACGTGTACTACCTAATTGTTAATATACCAAAAATGCAACAGATTTCAAGAAGATTTTTAAAGTAGGATAGTTATTTTATTGGGAGACAAAGAAATACTACGAAACAGCGTCTATCATAAGCTCTTAATTTATATAACCAATCGCCTTGAGCTTCTCTATTAATTCCGAATCCAATTCTCGTTGCTGAGTTGCAATGGCATTATCGTTGATAGTCTCCTCAGCCAATGAATCGATCTGTCTTAATCTAATCAACACACTATCGTATTCCGGATCGCCATATAGATTTACCATTTCAGCGGGATCATTAATGCGGTCAAAGAGATTTTTCTCGGGGAAAATACCTCGCGGGTCTATAGGAACTCCTCTATACTTACTCATTTTTACGGCTGAATAACCGCTATCCACCTCCATCAATTTAAAATTCCTTGTTGCAATACTGTGAATGCTATATGCGTCTACTTTATCGCCGATGTTCCCATTTATGGCTTGTGAAACAACGAAATTCCTGGAAGAATCGCGCTCCACAAGACTTTCCCCGAGCCAGGCTTGCGGTATCCTGAGATCAAGCAAATCCAAAATCGTTGGGGCAATATCGATTTGTGCCACCAATGAGGTGTCAATCACGCCTTCTTTCTCGATCTGGGGCGCTTTGATAATCAAGGGAATATGGAGCACTTCGTCGTACATTGATGCTCCATGTTCCCACAGGTAATGCTCGAAGAACTCTTCACCATGGTCGGCGGTAAAGACAATCATGGTTTTATCATAGATTCCTTCGCTTTTTAGAAACTCAATCAGTCTGGCAAAATGTTTGTCGAAAAACTCGATTTCCTCCTTGTAGAGGTTTACAAAACGGTCAACATCGTCATCCGAATGGCCATGTATGTAAGGGATCACACGCTCGCCTTTATAGGGATGGTCATGGTACGGGGAATGTGCGTCCATATAGTGCAGATAAAGGAAAAATGGTGTTTTACCGCTCATTTTCAGCCATCTAATAACCATATCGGTGGTAACCTTCGCATTACTGAACATACTCTTGAAAGCCCGCAATCGCGGAAATATTCTAATTAAATCCGGTAACAGCAATTTCAACAACCTTAGCTGAGGCGCTTCCCTATCATAAGGAACGGCGGTCATTTTACCCTTTAAGTAGTAAAAATCGTCAAATCCCTGGTCAAAACCGGTATCGGTTTGAACATGAGGATTCGTACTAAAACCTGCTGTAGTATAGTGATTATCCTCTAACACTTCCGCTAGCGTGATTAATTCCTCCGGCATGGAGGCATTATACCATTGAACATTATGGACATCGGGCCACGCAGATGTGAGAAGGCTGGCGGTTGCGGGTTTGGTCCAGTTGCTGTTTGCATACACATCTCTATATGTTATTCCTTCCTTAGCTATTCCCTCAATCGCAGGCGTGGCGATATCTGCGCCATATACAGATATAAAGTCGTATCTCAGACAATCCAGAACACATACGATTACATTGGTTTCTTTCGGATCAGCCGATAGTAAGTCCTCCTTGTCTATTTCCAATGATGATACCAGCTTAGGCGTGGTCAGTAGTAAAACCGAGGCGATTATGAATACAGCAAGATATAGTGAAAAAAACAAAGCGGTCGGATAACCGGTTAGTCGGTCTAAGAAGGAAAACAGCATTATAGCAATTTTATATACTATCACGAATGTTATAGCAGTGATTATCACGAACGCAGGAATCTCAATGATCATCGAAGCCATCGCCC
>WJIR01000108.1 GCA_014730175.1 Candidatus Zixiibacteriota bacterium | reverse complement strand
GTCCAGTTTGCACCATGCCAAAGCCCGCTGATTACAAAAACCGCCATCAGGTTGAAATACCAGCGCCACTTAACCACACGATTACCCCCCAAAGGAATGTAAAGATAATCCCGAAACCAGGTGGATAGCGATATATGCCATCTCTTCCAGAATTCGGAAATGGACCGGGAATAATACGGTTGCCTGAAATTTATCATCAAGCGGTAGCCCATCATTTGCGCGGTTCCGATCGCGATATCGGAATATCCGGAAAAATCGCAAAATATCTGAAATGCAAAGAGATAAGTACCCAGGGCTAAGGACATCCCGGAGTAATCATGTGGACTATTATAAACCGCATTAACAAAAAGCGCCAGATTATCGGCTATTACCAGTTTCTTGAAAAAACCCCACACCATGAGTTTCATACCGTCGGTAACCTGATCATAGTCGAATCTGTTCTTCCTGAAGAATTGAGGAAGCAGACTTGTGGATCTCTCTATAGGCCCCGCCACAAGCTGCGGAAAGAACGCCACATAAACTGCGAATATGCCCAGATGTTTTTCGGGACTCTTCTTTCCCCGGTAAACATCGATTGAGTAACTTAACGTTTGGAACGTGTAGAATGATATCCCGACCGGAAGGAGCACCTTTAAGGTTGGCGCCTCGTAAAATATGTTGAAATCTCCCAAAATTTCGTTTAGCGCTGAACTAAAGAAATTGAAATATTTGAAGGAAAAAAGTAATCCCAGATTAACGATCAGGCTTAGCACCAGGAATTTGGTTCGCTTGCGGCGCTCCTTTCTTTTTCCCATCTGTATGCCGGCATAATAATCAATCAATGTGGAAACCATTATCAGCAGAGCGTATTCCACTCTCCAGCACATATAGAAATAATAGCTGGCTATTAGCAGCAGGACCCATCGAAAGCGGTGCGGAATACTGAATTACAGCGCGACAACGATGGGTAGAAAGATTATAAAGTGAAATGAATTAAAGAGCATTTACAAAAAATGTTGTAAGAACCAATACCAATCAAATATACTTAAATTCCTTAAAAGTGCAAACATTTTAGTGCATCGTTGCCAGTTGTAATTCGGATTTTTAAAATATGAAATACATTACTCCATTCGTGCTTATTCTAACACTTCAGCTTTATACCTAAATCGGAATGGACTTCCGAATTCTTTATTTCTCAGGGATACTCGACAGTCATTGCAAACGAAGCGATCTCTACCCCTCGGTTGTAAGTGGGACACCTGTAAGCTTCCGGTTTATTGCTGTCCGACCCATTTTTCGGGAAATCGGACATCCTTGTCCGAAATGATAAATCCGTATCCGAAGGCTCGCCCTTCGGTTATTATCATTATTAAGTGCTGTCGGGTGCCCCCACCCGACAGAAAAGGCGTCAGGTGCGGCGACCTGACGCCACGATAAATCCCCTCATCCCCTGACCCCTTCTCCCACTGAATGGGAGAAGGGGAACAATGTCGATATTTTCTATTTATAAAAATCATTTAATTCTTACCTTTTCCCCTCTCCCTGACGAGGGAGAGGGTGGATTCGCCCCGCATTTCGCCGGGCGAAGACGGGTGAGGGGTGTCAGCGAAACGCGGTATGTCGGGTTCCGGAATCCGGCGATGGCCGAATGAAGAAACCCGATATGAGTGACCAAGGAACGCGACAAAGCGCACCCCTCCGATGTGCCGTTCCCCAATTCCGCTGATACCACCCAATCCCGACCCGAAAACACATAAATATATCGCCAAATACCACAATATGTATAATATTCCTCACACCCCGATTTCCCCCCAATATTATACATAATATCCAGATTTTTTTCTATGCATTCATTTGCAAGTCAACTTTTTATCCGATTACGCCACACAAGATTACGTGAAATAATTTGCTTTTCAAATCGCATGCGTCAGTGTGGTTAATCGCACAGCTCTCCCATTATTATAGAGGGAGTGATGTTCTCGAAGCGCTCCAGAAAATCGTCAACGGATTCAAAAAAACGCGGTTCGGATTTCTCCGAAAAATCGTACCGAGTAATAGATTGGTTTCCAATCGAAGCAAGAAACCTTACATACTGTACTTACATGGTGGGGAGATTCGACAGGATACGGTGTTAGCTGATGAATTTCTTTACCAGCCAGCTCTTTTTCAAATAAATCGCTTCGTTCGGGCATAATTCGTGGCAGCACATGCAGTCTATACATTTGGAATAGTCATAAACCAGCCCCTCTCCATCATCTGTAATAGCTTTCATAGGGCAGCTATCCCTGCAGATATGGCAGTTTATGCACTTGTCATAGTCGATAGCCGGATGAGCCCAAACATAAGGGCTGATCATTTTTATCAGAAAATCCGGTATTAATTTCAGTTTTGTATTGGACGGGAGAACGAATTCGGCGGGTTTATATTCATTGATAGATTCCCCAACGATATCGATTTGCTCCAATTGCGTACAACCCAGTTTTTGCTGGTTTGCGATTTTAAGATAGTCGATTTTCATTGGATCAAAACCGATAACTGAAGCGGCAACCGTATCGAGCGCAACAGCATCGGTCGAGGCAAGCAAGAGATTTAGTTTTTTGGGCTTACCCGATGAGGGACCGTCACCTTCCATAGCTAATATGGCATCCATTACGAATAAATCCGGTTTGGTGGCGGCATACAGATCCACCAGCATCTCGGAGAATTCGTACGGTTTCGGTAGTTCCTTGTGATATAGACTCTTGCGGAAACCGGGAATAAAACCGAAGCAGTTTTTTAACGCCCCCGTCATAAGCGTTAAAACATGGGTTTTAAGCTTGGGCAATCCGATAACAAAATCACAGCGATTCCTGATTTCGGTAATCATAAATTGCCTCCCATTGTGGCGTGCCGGCATAACCGCATGACCCTCAAAAGAAAATAAATCAGCATTGGAACCCTTCATTGATTCCAGCAAGCCGGTATTTCGCCATATTCTTTTTACACCGCGATCGGCGCCACCGGGGGAGTCTCCGACAAATACTTTCGCGCTGTTAACAGAAAACATATCCGCAACTACTCTAACGAGGTGAGGATGGGTCGTAATTGCGCGATCCGGTCCCTTTGCTGATAATAGATTGGGATTCAACAGGATATTTTCTCGATGCAGATCGAACTTAAAATCCAGTAATTCCAAGAGCTTATAAACAGCGTCTCTTAAGTTCTGCGGATGATAGTTGTCACATTTAACTATTGCAACTCTGGCTTTTGACATGTTGAATTTTGTTTATAGGCTATTTACAACCGTATATAAGTTCGGATAACTCTATAATCAAAGAAAAGTTTCTGTTGACTGCCCAAATTATATGATTTAATTACTATTTTTGTTTGGAGAATATATGGCATTTGAAGACAAACTCAAAAAACTGAAACTTCTGGTTTTTGATGTAGATGGAATCCTGACCGACAATTCCGTATACATGGGGTCCGATGGAGCGGAATTCAAGCAGTTTTATATCGCTGATGGTTTTGCTTTTTATCTGGCACAGCAAGCCGGTTTAAGGGTGGCTCTGGTTTCAGGGAGGTACTCCGCCGCAACCGATTCCCGGGCTAAAGAACTCAGCATTGAAGATTTGTATCAGGGGTATGGCGAAAAATCTGAAGTGGTAGCGGATTTACTAACAAAGTATGAAATTAGCCTGGATGAAACGATGTTTATGGGGGATGACTTGGTTGATATTGCGGTGATGAAGCAAACCGAAGTCAGTGTGACCGTCCCTGATTCGGCTCCCCAGGTGAAAGCGGTTGCCGATTACACGACTTCCTGCCCCGGTGGCCGCGGCGCTGTGAGAGAGATTGTGAATATGATACTGGAGGCGAAGGGGATCGATGTGGTTGAACTTTGGGAGAGTAAGTTTGCTTGATATCGCAAGGCAAGTTATACAGCATGAGTCGCAAGCGATTGCTGCTCTTGTGGATAAACTCGACAGCTCTTTTGAAAGGGCTATTGAACTGATGCGGAATTGCCAGGGAAGGATAATCGTGACCGGCATGGGCAAATCAGGTTTGATAGGTAGGAAAATTACGGCAACTCTCAATTCCACCGGAACTCCGGCGTTTTTCCTTCATCCCGCCGAAAGTGTTCATGGTGATTTCGGTTTGGTGCGCCGCGGTGATGTGGCGTTGGCTCTGTCCAAATCCGGCGATACCGCGGAATTAGCACAGGTTCTGATTATGTTTAAGAGGCTTGGGGTGCCGATTATATCGATGACCGGCAACTTATCTTCGCCCCTTGCGCAGAAATCCGATGCGGTATTGGATGTTTCCACCGATGGCGAAGCAGGCACCAATGAACTGATCCCGACATCAAGCGCAACCGCGGCTATGGTAATGGGTGATGCGCTGGCGATTGTTCTTCTTGATCTACAGGGCTTCAACAATGACGACCTGGCGTTTCTACACCCCGGCGGTGAAATCGGTAAACGTTTGTTGAGGGTAGCGGATTTAATGCATACCGGCGATGAGATTCCGGTTGTTTCCGACCAAACGCCGATATCGCAGACTATTTTGGAGATTACTTCGAAAAGGCTGGGATTCACCACTGTTGTGGATTCCGATGGGAAATTAGTGGGGGTGTATACCGACGGCGATTTACGGAGAACCATTGAGCAGGCGAAAGATATGAGAAACACGCCGATTTGTGATGTTATGACCCGCAATCCCAAAACTATCAGCAGGAACTCTATAGCGGAGAAAGCTGTGCATGTTATGGAAACGCATAAAATCACATCTTTGGTTGTTGTCGATGGTGAAAATAAGCCGGAAGGTGTGATTCATCTTCATGATCTGCTTGCCGCTAAAGTAATCTGAGTTTATTGATATGCGAAAAACTATAAAAGGGATCAGGAATTTCCTTATATATTTTTTTCTGAGGTTTATTTTCATCCTGGCGAATCTTCTTCCGCTGAAGATCGCTTATGGTTTAGCAAATCTCCTTAGTATACTTTCCTATCATGTTTTCCCATCCGATAGAAATACGGCGATGTCGAACCTGAAGACAGCATTTCCAGATAAAGATCCGAAGCAACTGGATTTAATTTACAGGAAATCGTTGATTAATATGGGATTATGTGCAATCGACGTGCTCCGATTTAAAAGCCTCGGAAAAAACGGGATTCTGAATATTGTAGAAGTTGAAGGCATGGATGATTTCGACCGAGCTTATCAAAGGGGGAAAGGAATAGCGGCGGTTACCGGACATATATCCAATTTCGAACTAATCGCCGCCTGGTTCGGGCAGGCAGGTTATAAAGCGTCGGCAGTCGGGCGCAGAATATATGATCAGCGGTTGAACAAGCTGCTGATTGATAACCGAAAAGCAACCAATGTGAAAAACATTGATAGTGAAGAGCCGGCTAACGTATTTATGAGAACTTTGCGGGAAGGATATGCAATCGGGGTTTTGATCGACCAGGATAGCAGGCGTTATCGAGGGGAGTTTATCGATTTCTTCGGCAAATCGGCATATACGCCGATTGGACCGATTCTGCTTGCCCGCACCGTGAAGGCTGCCGTTGTCCCGCTGATTATCTTGAGAAAGCCGGACGGCAATTATTTTCTCAAAGTTTTTCCTGAGATAAAATTCGATTACAGCGCTGAACGGATGAATGATGTAAAAAAAGTCCTGGCTGATGCTACGAAAGTCCTTGAACAAGTCATCCGGGAGAATCCCGAGCAATGGGTATGGATGCATAAAAGATGGAACACTCGACCCGAGGATATAAAAGTAGAATCGGAAGCTGTGTAGTTGAAAACTTCCATGAACGGTAATGATATTCTTGCTTATAACTATGGTGGAAGTTAAATTAGTACAACCTTGAGACTGAAATGGAGTTTGCATATCGTGAGTAAATACGCCTGCCTTTTTTTAATATTATCCTTTGTTGTTTTTTTCGCTACTAATTGTGCTGAAACCGACAAACCGCCGGAAGGGAACAACGAAACGGAAATGCCGGAGTCGGAGCTATACAATGCAACTATTGTGTTTACAGCCAAGGGGGTGCGTAATACCGTAATCCGGGCTGAATACATAGCCAAATACAGCGACAAGCAGGAAACATTCGGTAAAGGTATCCATGCTGACTTTTATGGCGAAGACGGGGAGCATACATCCGATGTGGTCGCGGATTCCGGCTGGTTCGACGAGGACGGGCAGAAAATGGAAGTAATGGGGGATGTGGTGGTCATCAATGAAGATGGCACCAAGCTTGAAACCGAGAGCCTTCGATGGGATCCGAGTACGGATAAAATTGTGACTGATGATTTCGTGAAGGTTACACGAGGTAAGGATATATTAACGGGATACGGTCTGAGAACCGATCAGAAGATGGAGAATATCGAAATCCTGCGGAATGTTAAGGGAACCGTGAAGGATATTCCCGAGGATGAACTTGAATAATGATTAAAATCCCATGAAATTAGCAGCGCAACAACTGGTTAAAATATATCGCAAACGCACCGTTGTTAAGGGTATCGATATCGAGATTGATGATGGCGAGATCGTTGGTTTGCTTGGTCCCAACGGAGCCGGTAAAACAACTACCTTTTATATGATAACCGGATTTATCAAACCAAATTCCGGCGCCGTTCTTCTCGATTCAAACGAGATAACCGATCTTCCTATGTACAAGCGCGCCAGACTCGGTATCGGTTATCTTCCGCAGGAGCAATCGGTATTCAGAAAACTTACTGTTGAACAGAATGTGCTGGCGATATTGGAGATGCAGAAATTGAGCCGCGCCGAACGTCGAGACCGATGCAGAGAATTGCTGGAGGAGCTGGATATCACCCATCTCGCTAAAAACAAAGCCTACACCCTCTCCGGTGGGGAACGGAGAAGAGTGGAAATCGCCCGGGCGATGGTTACCAATCCCCGATTTCTGCTTCTTGATGAACCGTTTTCAGGTATCGACCCGATCACGGTAGAGGAAATCCAGAAAATAATCGCTCGGTTGAAGGACAAAGGACTGGGAGTTCTTATTACAGATCATAATGTGAGGGAGACCCTTTCCATTACTGACCGAGCCTATATTATATACGAAGGGCAGATACTGAAATCCGGTAATGCGGAATTTTTAGCAAACGATCCCGAAGCGCGAAAAATTTATCTTGGAGAGAAGTTTAGACTTAATTAAAATGGTCATTGGATAAAGAGTTTTATTAGTGAGGATTTAGATGGATACAATTGATAGAGATAATCGAGATTGGATTGCTATCTTTGCAACCGCAGCCGTGTTTGTAAACGCCTTTATCACCTACCTGTTAACCATGACACCCTCCATACCCTTCTGGGATTGCGGTGAATTCATCGCTTGTTCATATACACTGGGTGTCGCTCATCCTCCCGGCACTCCACTATTCTTGCTCCTGGGAAGAGTATTTATTCTGATAAATCCTTTCTTCGAGGATATAGCGGCGCGAATGAACTTCATATCGGTCCTGGTTTCTGCAGCGGCTGTGGCGTTAAGCTGTCTGATAATAATAAAACTCCTCAAATATTGGTTCAAAGAAAAATCCTCCCGGTTTCCATACAACGCTTTAATCTATCTGGGAGCGATAACCGGCGCATTAGCTTTCACCTATTCATCGACATTCTGGTTTTCGGCGATTGAGGCGGAAGTCTACGGAACGGCAATGCTCCTCATGCAGCTTCTGGTCTATCTTACCTTGTTATGGTATGAGCGTCGAGGCAAAGAGGGATCCTGGAGATACTTGCTTTTGGTTTTCTATATCGCTTTTCTCTCTATCGCTGTCCACATGACTGTATTTTTAGTAATGCCTGCGATTATATTATTCATACTATACTCCGATAGAAACCTGCTGCGCGATTGGCGTTTTTGGGCGCTGGCGGTCGTCATTCTTTCTCCGGCAATCAGTTTCAGACCGTTTCTGGCGGCTTCGATAGCTCTGGCAATAATATCTATTATTGCGCTTTATACCGTCAGCGATAAAAGAATATGGCGCTTCGTATTAACCGGGACTTTACTTGCTATCCTCGGATTTTCCGTCCATTTATATATCCCTCTGAGGTCAATGGATGATCCGTACATCGACATGAACGATCCGGAAACTTATGAATCATTCAGCTATTTCATGGAACGCAAACAGTATGGCGATGAGTCCATGATAACCCGTATGTTCGATCGCCGGGGAAGTTGGGAAAACCAGTTCGGGAATTTCCACAACCTGGGATTCTGGTTTTACTTCAAGGATCAGTTCTCAAAACCGAATATCGTTCTCATTCCTTTCATTTTGGGATTATTAGGATTGGCTGAGGCTGTCAGGAGGGATACCAAACGGGGATTGCTCCTTGGTTTGCTTGTGCTGTTATGTACTGTCGGTTTGGTGTTGTATATGAACTTCTCAGATGGTTTACACGGGGAGCGAATGGAAGTGCGCGACCGTGATTATTTCTTTACCCCGGGTTTTATGTTCTTTGCAATGCTCATCGGATTGGGAGTTTCAGCGCTTGGGGCGTTCCTGTATGAACTTCTGGCTAAAAGAGGGGGGACAGGTAAGATCCTCAGCATGGTGCCTGCCGCCATTATGCTGGTTATTCTGATTTTTCAGACCGCACCGGCGCACTGGACTCATCTGGACAGAACCGGAGTTTACGTACCGGGTGAGTACGCCTACAATATTCTGAATTCATGCGAGGAAAACGCCATACTTTTCACCAACGGCGACAATGATACTTATCCGCTTTGGTGTTTGCAGGCTATTGACAGCGTGCGAGCCGACATAAACGTCATGAATCTATCTCTGCTGAATACCGATTGGTACATACTTCAGCATAAGCATCAGCATGATGTTCCCATTCCGCTGGATGATGATCAGATCGAATGGGAATTCGGTAAGGATAGATACGGCAATCTTCTAATGACACCCAAAAAACCTTATATAGATCCGATTACCAAGCAGAAAAAGTACTTAAGTCCGAATCAGGTTAACGTGAAGGCCGAAATGGTCAAGATGATAATCATCAATAACAACTGGAAACGACCGATTTATCTTGCAGCCACCGTATCCGATGACATCAAGGATGTTGCCCGAAGGTACTTGCACCGGAAGGGTATGGTTTATAAAGTAACCTCGGAAGAACATAATGGCAAATTTGATGTCGCAGCTACCGACTCTCTGCTGAACAATGTCTACAAATATACCAATCTGGATGAGCCGGACGTGGGATTTTTCAACACCGAGTTGTCAATGTCTATCACCTATCCCGAAACTTATATTGCTTTAGCAGACCAGGTTTATGCCGAGGGCGACACCACCAAAGCAATCGACCTTTTACTTACAGCCAAAGAGAAGTTCCCGTATTATTTCCGGACTCCGTTGAAGCTGAAGGAAATATACCTGAAAACCGGAAGGGTCGAGCAAGTTGAGGGTTTGCTTGCTGAGGCGATAGACAGACTTGAGTATAAAGTTGAGAAATATCCCGAAGAAAAATTCTGGTGGATGTTTCTCGGTCCTCTATATATGGAAAACAACCAGACAGAAGACGCTATTTGGG
>WJIR01000107.1 GCA_014730175.1 Candidatus Zixiibacteriota bacterium | reverse complement strand
GCTTTACCGAAGCTTTTAAGAACAGGGTGGTTGTGCCTTTTAATGGCTCATACGAGGATTTTCGTCATGTGCTTCACCACGAACTTACTCACGCCGTAACATTCGATATGCTCTATGGGGGAGCTTTTAGTTCGCTTCTGTCCCGTCAGTATCTCTTCCGTTTGCCCTTGTGGTTTGCCGAGGGTTATGCCGAATACTCATCCAGAAATGGCTGGGATACATTCTCCGATATGTATCTCAGGGATGCGACAATCAACGGTTACCTGTATCCGCTCGAGTATGCCGGAGGTTTCTTGGTTTATAAGGAGGGGCAGTCGGCATTGATTTACATTGCGGAGAGATATGGCGAGGAGAGGATTCCGGAGATACTGGAGAAGGGCAAGATTCATCTTACGATGGATAAAGCGATGAAAATGGTCTTGGGCAAGGACATGGAGGAGTTCAATGAGGAATGGATGCTGGCTATGCGTAAGGAATACTGGCCTGAAATTGCGATACGAACCGAACCGAAGGAAGTCGCAAAGCCGCTAACAGACCACGAGGAAGATGGTTCCCATTACAACGAGAAGCCGGAATTCGCCCCCTCCGGCGATCGGGTAGCTTTTTTCTCTGATCGTTCATCGTATCCCGAGATATTGGTGCTTTCGACCATCGATGGAAAAGTAATCGACAAGCTGCTCCGTAGTTCTCGCTCAGCCGAGTACGAATCATTCCATACTTACCAGTCGGGGCTTTCGTGGTCGCCGGATGGTAACCGGATCGCTTTTGTATCCAAAAGCCACGGTTACGACCGGTTAATGGTGCTGGATGTGGAAGAGAAAGAGGTAATAAAAACTTTCCCATACAGATTCGATAGCATTACTTCGCCGGATTACTCCCCGGATGGAATATCAATTATCTTCTCGGCAACCAAAGATGGGAAATCCGATTTATATATCACCAGCGCGGTTGGAGAGAGTCTCGAGCGGCTAACCGATGATCGTTATGACGACAAAGAGCCCGACTTTGCGCCGTCCGGTAATGAGGTTTACTTTTCATCAGATAGACCTACCCAACAATCCTATCCCGACACGGCGTTTAACTACGGTACTTACAATATATTCAAGATCGATTTGGGCGACCGTTCCATAACCGCCATTACCGACACAACAGGGATAAACACCGATCCTGCGGTTTCCCCCGATGGTAACCGGTTGACTTTCGTTTCCGACCGGAACGGGATATACAATCTTTATGTCAAGGAGTTTTCCGACGGAAATATATTTCCGATAACCGATGCTCTCTCCGGCTGTTTTTCCCCTACCTGGTCACCTAACGGGGATCAGATAGTTTTTTCGGGTTTCCAGAAAGCCGGATTCGATATATTTCTAATGAAGAAGATTCGAAGGATAGACACCGAGGACGAGGGATTGAAGTTAACTCCATTCATGTCTAAGGACCCGGGATCGATTTTTGTACCAGGTCCAGCCGAGGCGGAAGAAGCGGTCGTTGAAAAGCCGGAAGAAAAGCTCGATTTCAGCAATTACATCTTCCGCGCCGGCGAAGTTCCGACAGATTCCGAATATGTAGAAGCGCCCGACACAACCGAAACCGACCGGGAAAAGACGGAGGAAGACAGCACCGCGGCGCTGGTGGACTCCGAGGGCGAATATGTCAAGAAAGAATACAAATTGCGATTCACCCCGGATTTCGTCTCCGGAAATATCGGCTATGATACATACTACGGATTCGCCGGCCAGTCGTATTTCGCTTTCTCGGACATAATGGGTGATCATAACATTTTCCTGGCAACCAACCTGGGAAATTTCCTCGACCAGTTAAATGTACAAGGATTCTATGCTTATAATGCGCGCAGGACAAATTACGGCGTGGGTTTATTCCATAGTCAGTATTACTATGTCGATTCCATGAACCGGTTGTTCAACGACCGTATCTACGGTGGTTTATTCTCAGCCAGCCGACCGTTCTCCAAATTCACACGAGTTGAGTTTTCTGCGCTGCATTTATCAATCGACCGGAAATATCACGATCCGCCATTTGATGATGCGGACAGGAGATCATTAAAGGGATCCCTTTCGCTGATAAACGATACCGTTTTATGGGGAATAACGGGACCGACTGACGGGCATCGTTATGCGCTTCATTATTCGCAGTCGATTCCCGATGTCCTGGGCTCGAATCTTGATTTTCAGACTATCGAACTCGATTACCGGAATTATTTCAATATCAAAGATCGTTACCTTTTCGCATTTCGCTTTGCCGGAGGGGCTTCCTACGGCAATGATCCTCAGGAGTTTTTCCTGGGCGGAACCGCCAACTGGATAGGGCGTTCATGGAAGCGGGATGACATATACGGAGTCAATGATATATATTTCAGCCGCATAGCTTCCCCACTGCGTGCTTATCAATACTACGAACAATCCGGAGACCGCTATGCCCTGATGAATATTGAGCTTCGCTATCCCTTTGTCGACTATTTTAAAATGCGCTTCCCGCTGCCGATGACGCTGGCATATATCAACGGGGTTTGGTTTTATGACATGGGCGCTGCCTGGTATGAGGATGACGGTTTTCGGGGCGTGAAAACTACCGGTGGTTCTACGCGTTTACATGACCTCCGCGCCGGTTTCGGCTTTGGAGCCAGAGCTAATCTGGGCATTTTTGTTTTGAAATATGACGCCGCCTGGCAAACTGACTGGAATAGCGTTTCGGCTAAGCCGCGCCATTATTTCTCATTTGGAGCCGAGTTCTAAGCACAGCCGCTAAGACAGGTAGGCAGATTTGTCTTGACAGATCGGAACGTAATAATTATCAAAATTACTACCAAGTAGAGCCGTCAAGGCGGGGTCAACCTGACAAAGCGGTTATTAGTTGAATCGGAATAGGATCTAACCCGGATAATTCATAAAAAAACATTAATTCGTAGCCGAAGGCTTGTCCTTCGGTAGCTCAACTGGATTAGGACATTTACAGACTTTAATTGATGATTCCAAAGAAATACCGGAAACGCAAGGCTTCCGCTACCGGTGACTAAATTTATGAATAATAGAGGCTAAGAGAAATTCATATATGTCTAATGAGAATAGTAACTTAATTGTCAGACTTCTGAGGAAAATCGCCGGCGCTATTATCCCGGGATTGCTGGGAGGCGCAGTAGTCGGAATCGTTGAGTCGTCGAGTATATCCTTGGTTACCGGTATTGCCTGGAGTTCCGAGGGTTTATACTATTATCCGTTTTTGGGATTAGCCGTTGCCGTTTTCTGTGCGGCAGCCGTTTTTATTATCATGCAGATTGTCGGCAGAAAAGATAGCTCCCCATCTCTCGGCGCCTTTTATTTTAATGCTGCGGTATCATTTCTGTTTTTTCCCGCCATTCCCTTTCTGATTATTGACAGATGGTTTCAGCTGGAGTACGCATCGGTTCCCGGATTTTTACTGCTGGCTGTGCTTTTAGCGATTTTCGTATCGATTATCTTCTTGTTGGAATGGCTCTACGGTAAACTTATATCACTGATCAAAGTCGGCTGGCGCACCAGCGGGATTGCAATAACTATTATAGCCTACGCCATAATAATAATCGTCACTCGCACCAATCCCCTGGGAACTGTCGAGCTCGAGCCATATATTACTTCCGATGCGGAAAAAGTTAAGAATAAACCGAATATCATTCTTATCATGCTGGATACATTGAGGCAGGATGCCATCTCGCCCTACGGCGGCGATGCTGATACTCCGAATCTGGAAGACTTCGCCGAAGATGGGATTATATACACCAGCGCCTACAATAACGCCCCCTGGACCAAGCCATCGATTGCCAGCTTAATGACTTCGCTTCATCCCCTGCAGCACGGCGTGGAAACATATCAGGGAATTATCAATCCGGAAGTAGTGACTCTGGCTAAAGCATTAAGCGATATGGGATACTATACCGTAACCTTTCAGAATAATCCGCACATTAATACTAACAGCAATTTTCATATCGGTTTTAACACCTTTACGATAAAGGAAGCGGCTCGCCGTCATCCCAAACTGCCTCAGTTCACCTTAAGCAAACGGCATGGCTTGTTCATGATGAGAATTGTGAAGCACTTCTATCCGACCGTTGTAGTCGATTATTTTTATACCGCCGGCGAGAACATAACCCAAAAAGGGATCGACTGGATCAAGGACAACAAGGATAAAAAGTTCTTTATGTATCTACACTACATGGATCCTCATTTCCCCTATTTCGAGCATCCATATTCCGGTTATCAGATGGGCCCCCCCGGATACGGGAAAGAATCCAATCCGCCCACCGATGAGCATTTAAATGAACTTAAGAGACTCTATCGGGGCGAAGTGGAGTATATCGATACTGTCTTGGGAACGCTCTTCGACTACCTTAAATCCGAAGCCTTGTATGATAATACTTTTATTATAGTTACATCGGACCATGGCGAGGAGTTCTACGATCACGGAGGATGGGGACATGGTAATTCCCTTTACGATGAACAACTGCAAGCCAATTTACTCGTCAAACTCCCCGGCAAGGAAATGAAGGGGACGGTCGATTCCGCGCTGACTGAATCGATCGATATCGCCCCCACAATCGTCGGATATGTGGGAGGCGAGATACCGAATCAATGGGAAGGAAGAAATCTATTTTCCGCTGAACCGATCAATTGGACATTCGGTAAGATCGGATTACCGCGATATAAAGCCGAAAGTATAACCAGCCGGGAAGAGAAACTGTTTTTGAATACGGTACATCACGGGGATTCTTTGAAGCTTGTTGAGCTATATGATATGGTCAATGACCCGCTGGAACGGAACAATCTTGCCGATAATCCCGAATACCAGAAACGGGTCAACACCTTGCGGGATACCTTGAACAGTATGGGTACCGATTACGTTTCCAGGTCAATTAAGTCCGAGGAGATGGAACTGGACAAAGCCACCATGGAACAGCTCAAAGCTCTTGGATATATAGAATAACCGAATTCACTCTTATAAATCGACATTATCGGTTCTCTTTCTTCGCTTCGATAAAGTAAAATATCAGAAGGGCCAATCCGGCTAAAATCAACGCTGATGATGCGGTTACTTCGTGGGAGATATCCTCCGGTACGAAATGTCCGATCAAAAAGGCGATACCGACTCCAACCAGAACCATTCCCCATTTCAGCGAAGAAAGTATGTTATGACCCTGGGCAAGAAACAGGTGTTTGACGTTCTCGTCAACTAATCCCTTTTCAATTAGCTTGTTACGGGTTTTGTGTTCCGCTATTACTTTGAATATATAAGCTATTACTATGAACAGGGCAATCGGTATCAAAAATTCGTAAGAATGCATAATATGGCTCCTTTTGAGTTGTGAGTCTATTAATTTTTACTATCTGAATTTATCTGACTGATATGAAGACAAAATGTTGCAGTAGCGATATTCTTTTTTTGAAGTCCGAAGTGTTATCAAATTGAATGATAATGAACAAATGACAAAAGAAAACAGTTGCTCAATTGACGTAAAAACGGTTTGATAATTATGATGATAGATAACTAATTTGGAAATTAGACTTAGGATAATATAAATGAAAGTATCCGACCTGATAGTGAAATGCCTTGAACAAGAAGGAGTTAAGTACGTATTCGGTTTGCCCGGCGAGGAAAACGAAGACCTGTTGTTTTCGTTAAGTAAGTCTTCGATAGAGTTTATCCCTACCCGCCACGAATCGGGAGCATCATTTATGGCGGATGTTTACGGCAGATTGACCGGGAAAGCGGGAGTCTGCATGTCGACACTGGGACCGGGAGCCACCAATTTGATAACCGGTGTCGCCGATGCCCATCTGGATAAATCACCGCTGGTAGCTATTACAGGCCAGGCGGGATCGGACAGGATCCATAAGGAAAGCCACCAGTACCTCGATATCGTAAACATGTTCAGACCGATAACGAAATACACCACCAGCATCCAGAATCCCCAGATTGTTTCCGAAGTGGTCAGAAAAGCATTTAAACTGGCGGAGATGGAAAAGCCGGGCGCAGCTCATTTTGAGCTTCCGGAAAACGTGGCAAAAATGGAGTGCGAATTGAAGCCGATAGAATCCAAAAGGCTCCGTAGACCATCTCCCGACTACAAAGCGATTATTCAAGCGCTGGAGATATTGAAAAATGCCAGGCAGCCGTTAATTATTGCCGGTAACGGCGCAATTCGTAAGATGGCATCCAAGCATCTGAGGGAATTCGTCTCCAGAACCGAGATACCGGTGACCTCCACCTTCATGGGCAAAGGAGCTATATCGGATAACGATGAACATTCGCTATTCTCTATAGGATTGCAGGCGCGGGATTACGGTATGTGCGCTATTGACCGTGCTGATGTAGTTATCACTATCGGATATGATATCGCCGAGTACAATCCCGAAGCCTGGAATCCGTATAAAGATAAGAGGATTATCCATATCGATTTTCAACCTGCGGAAGTTTATGAATATTATCAACCCGAAGTTGAGATCGTAGCGGATGTTTCCGGATCGTTGTGGGAGCTAAACAGCAGGTTATCAGGCGAAACCCTTCATTTCGATAATTCCTGGTTTCAACCGTTACGACATAGAATAATCAATGACCTGGATTCTTACAAACCGAAGAAAGATGATGAATTTACCGTTCCGGGAACGTTGCATCTAATAAGGGAAATCATGCGAGCCGGGGATATCCTGATATCCGATGTGGGAAGCCATAAGATGTGGATCGGTAGAAATTATCCGGTCTATGAACCTAATTCGGTGATAATTTCGAATGGTCTGGCGAGTATGGGTATAGCGCTGCCGGGAGGAATAGCAGCAAAATTGGCTCATCCGGAGAAACGAGTGGTTACATTGATGGGGGATGGCGGATTCCTTATGAATTCACAGGAGATGGAAACCGCCAGAAGACTGGGAGTAGGATTCACCATTGTAGTTTTCAATGATAACGATTACGGATTGATCTCCTGGAAACAGACCTCCAACACCGGCGAGAGTTTCGGCACCAAATTAACTAATCCGGATTTCAAGAGTTATGCGGAAAGTTTTGGCATCAAAGGATTCGCGCCGAAGAATTTCGGGGAGTTAAACGCTTGTTTAAAGGAAGCCATCGAAAGCGAGGAATTGAATTTGATAGAAATACCGATTCAGCCCAAAGTTAATTATGAACTAAGCAAAAAACTGGAAGCGAATCTTTGTAAATATTACGAGGAGACCGGAGCATCGAAGATCGGCGAACCGCTGTGCGATGAATGTGCTTCCAAATAGAATAAGAAATAGGTTAATGCGATCAGCTACCTCAGGTATACACTGCGGTTTCGATTAATTTACTGTTAGGTACACTGATTGCATAAAAAACTGTGTATGAAATACGAGACCCCGTCCGCGATGAAACCGGGACGGGGAGGATCACTGTCTTAATAGCGACTGGTTTTAACCCGTCCTGCATTAAAGCGAGGTAATTATGAAAGCAATAAATCCCGCAACAAACAAACTTATCAAAGAATACCAGGAGCATTCCTCCGACGATGTCAAACAGATTATCGAATCGGTGAACAATGAGCAGCGTTCCTGGAAAAATACCGATTTTCCTCATCGCAGCGAATTGATGAAAAAGGCTGCGGATATCCTTCGCTCGGATGAAGACAAGTATGCCAAACTGATAACTCAAGAGATGGGGAAACCGATATCCGAGTCAGGGGCTGAAATTCAGAAATGTGCCTGGGTGTGCGACTATTATGCGGAGAATGCCGTAAGGTTCCTCGACGACGAACCGATCACCACCGACGCCTCGAAAAGTTTTGTCGCATTCGAGCCTCTGGGCGTGGTATTAGCTGTTATGCCGTGGAATTTCCCGTTCTGGCAGGTGTTTCGATTCGCGGCTCCGGCGCTGATGGCTGGAAACGCAGGCCTGCTGAAACATGCCTCCAATGTCCCGGGTTGCGCGCTGGCGATTGAGGAGATCTTCAACAAAGCCGGTTTCCCGGTTAATATTTTCCGAACGCTGATGATTTCCTCCGGATTGGTCGAAGAGGTGATTGTCAACGATATAATCAAAGCTGTTACTTTGACCGGAAGCGAACCCGCCGGAAGCAGCGTGGCATCGATCGCCGGACGGGAATTGAAGAAGACAGTGCTTGAACTGGGCGGCTCTGATCCGTATATCGTCCTCGAAGATGCTGATATCGATACTTGCGTCGAGACTTCGGTTAAAGCCCGGATGATTAATACAGGCCAGAGTTGTATCGCTGCAAAACGTTTTATTGTTGTGAGATCGAGAGTTCAGGAATTCGAAGAGAAACAGACCGAGTTGATGAATTCGATGAAACTTGGCGATCCGATGGATGAATCAACGCAGGTTGGACCGTTGGCGCGTATGGATCTGCTCGATGATCTCGATGCGCAGGTGAAACAATCTATCGAAGCCGGCGCAAGGCTTCTCTGCGGAGGCGAACGAATCTCCGGCGAAGGAGCTTTTTATAAGCCTACCGTACTCACCGATGTCACCAAAGGTATGGCGGCGTACAACGAGGAAACTTTCGGTCCCGTTTCTGCGATTATCCCTGTCGAAGACGAACAAGAAGCGATAAATGTAGCCAACGATTCCGAATTCGGCCTGGGCGGAAGCCTTTGGACGCAAGATGTGGAAAAGGGCGAAAGGTTAGCGCGTCAGGTAGAAAGCGGCGCGGTCTTTGTTAACGGCATGACAAAGTCCGATCCAAGGCTACCTTTCGGCGGTGTAAAAAAGTCAGGTTACGGAAGGGAACTGTCGCAGTTCGGAATCAGGGAGTTTGTTAATATCAAGAGTATCTGGATAGCATAGAGCATTAGCCAAATCCTTTGAACTCCAACAGCCTTACAATGCTATCCGGTACCCCCATCCGACGGCACGATGAAACCCACTCTGTCTTCGCCCTGCCTTCCGCGGGACGAAGCCACCCCTCTCAAGAGGGGGACTAAAAATGTGGCATTCCCGATTTCATCGGGAATCGACCTGACGCCGATTGGATTGATACTTTGAAAAAATCAATATTAGAACCCCCGGGGAGGTACCCCTCGAATGCAATGTCGAAAGCCAAGGATTTCGACCTGCTTTTCTATGAGGGGCAAGATGAAAATGTCAATCCGTCATAGTAAATATGCACGAATGACAGAAAATATAACAATAACGGCAGTCGCACTGCCAATTAGGCAGTGTGCTTTATTTGCACAGATTCATTTCGGTAGAGGGCCTAAAATCTAATTCGTTGATATATTGTGTCTTAGGCAAGATAGTGGAATTGGGCACGCAGGTTGCTATTACTCGAAGTGAACCGAATATAGGTGATAGAGATAAGTTGAACCATAAATAAAAGGAGGTGTAATTATGGCTTTAGTAAAATTCAGAAAGAGGAACCAGTTAGAACCCTGGGATATGATGAATACAATGTTCAGAAACTTCTTCAACGAGGAGGATTGGCCCGGTCTGAGCTCTCAGTGGGCTCCGGTAGTCGATGTCAGCGAGAACAGCGATAAGGTAATCGTTCGCGCTGAAGTCCCCGGTATGACTAAAGAGGATATCAAGGTTACCGTTTCCGACGGCACATTGACCCTCACCGGCGACAAGAAGCAGGAGAAGATCGATAAGGAAGAAAATTACTATCGCAGCGAACGGAGTTTCGGCTCATTCGCCAGAACATTCTCGCTTCCCTCGACAATTAATGCTGACAAGATCAAGGCGCAGTACAAGGACGGAGTCCTGACGGTGCACATGCCGAAGGTTGAAGAAGCCAAGCCCAAGCAGATCGAAATCAGCTAACTGGATGAAATATAATAGGCTGTCCCCGATTTTCCGGGGGCAGCCTTTTTTTATTTCTATTCAATTTCAAAGTTTCTCCTTGACAAGCACAAATTAAAAGATTATAATATATCTGTATTCAAAAAAGCGGAGTTAATATGAACCCAAAATCAATTTTAACTCTTTGCATTCTTTTCTGCATGTCCGTTGTCTTTTTCCAGATGTCTTTCGGTTTAAGGCCGGGCGAGGTGATACGAGATGAGCTGGGCAATCCCATTGATGTACCCACCCCCCGGTAGAGCCGGTATTGATTTCAAAGAAGATCAGCTAATCGTTCGATTAAAACATGGTTACATTAATATTCCCGATAGAAATGGTATAGTGTCACTATTTACTTGCGAGATAGATGATAGCCTGCTTACCATCCTAACCGCAAATCGCGTGGAAGCTGTCGAACAAGTCTTTAAAGGCGCTTCTCCCGGGGACACATTGAGAACCGTTAACGGAAGCGTAATTACCGTTCCGGACCTATCCCAGGTTTTTCTATTTCATACTCAGTCAGGCTGCAATATCCTCGATGCAATCCAAGCAATATATAACCACGATGCTGTCCTATACGCAGAACCGAACCATATGGGCGCAATTTTAACGGCGACACCAGATGATGATTCGTTCTCTGTACAATGGGGAATACGCGATCCCGATTCATTCGGGATTGGCTGTCCCGACGCATGGGAATACACAACAGGAGATTCCACTGTGAAGATAGCCATAATTGATGGAGGTATAGAGTATACCCATAAAGATTTGGGAGGATTCGAGGGACAGGATACTACGGAATTCAACTGCAAAGTTGTCGGAGGATGGGATTACGATGAAACGGGTACCGGGGACAGTGTTCCATACCCAAGCCCTGCAAGAAATCATGGGACAAACTGTGCAGGAATAGCGGCTGCTATAACCAACGATGACTACGGTATGGCTGGAATCGCAGGGGGATGGTGGGATGAAGAAGATACATGCAATGTAGGGGCGAAACTTTACTCGATGAAGGTTTCCGTGGGATCTGCGGGAGCTGCCCTTTTAGCCCGCGTAATTCGTGAATCAGCGGATCCAGATAAATTTGGTTGTAATATTTTAAGCAACAGTTGGGGATTCAAGCAGTATAATGAAACACTCAGGGAAGGAGTTCTGTTTGCCTATTACGTTGGCGCTAGCTTTGTAGCATCAAAATCGCACGCAGCCAATCAGCCCAACGAACATCCATGGCGGTTTTATCCTGGAGATTATGATTATAGCTGGGTGACCAGTGTGGGCGCCTATGGGAAGGATGGCAAAATATGCCGCGACAATTCTTACTGTACGGATGTTTGGTCAAATTATGGTTATGGTATCGATATCCTGGCTCCAGGTTATGATATTCTCACTACTGACAATGAGCGTAATCCCAATTTGGATGAGTTTTACCGTTTCTTGGGTACGTCAGCAGCTGTGCCCCACGCCGCTGGCTCAATCGCTTTAATTAGGAGTATTGAAACAAACCTTAGAAATGAAGATACCGATTGGATTTTGAAGTTTTCAAGTTGGGATGAGCGAGCAGACAGCAATGAATGGACTTGGCAAGCTGAGTATGGACACGGGGATCTAAGAATAAATACTGCTGTCGAGCGGTTAGATTCTTTGTACGAGCTATATTCTCACACTGCTACCGGAGGCTATTATGTGGGATCACCTGGAACGCAGGAGGATTATACTTTTATTCGTTCCAGTTATATCTTTCCGTCCGATACTCTTCTCAATGGAGATTACCGAGCGATAGTATATGATGTAAGAGTGGATGTGACCTACTCGGAATCGTTCCATGGTCCGCCTTACGTATGGGGAGTAGGCTATGGTTCGGTTGGCTGGTCAGCCGCAAATCCCAACTATCAGGTTAGCTACTGCCGTGCGATTCTTAGCTCTGCAACCAGCACCGGATGTCAGTTACAAACATACGTTTTTAAAGTTTACGATAAGGATTCCGGAAATTTCTTAGGTTGGTATCCCTGTAAACCTGAAGATGTGTCCTTGAAATACAAAGTCTGGGGAGAACCATCGATCCCCAGGTTCTCCCCATTAAATGAGGATGATAATGGACCGCCTTATGAATTCCAATTAATAGGTAACCATCCCAATCCATTCAATTCAACTACCGGCATTAAATTCCAGATATCAGAGAAGGCAATAGTAAGCCTTTCAATATTCAACTTGCTTGGGCAGAAAGTTATAACATTGGTCAATAGAGAGATTCCAGGTGGCGCCCATTCTATTATATGGGATGGTAAAAATGATGCGGGAGTAAAAGTAGCGTCGGGAATATATTTCAGCAAATTGAGTGTGTACGGTAGGGATAGTATCGATAGACTAACATTAATCAAGTAAATTAATGGAGTTTGGTATGAGAATAATATTGAGGATATTTGGGATGATTATATTAGCAACATCAAGTATATTTGCGGAAGTAAATGCGATACCTTCGGATTCTCTTAAGGGAGAATCGCAATTTCATTCACCGATTATTTCGAGTACCCACGATATTGCACAAGGAGGTGACACTATTGAGGAAGCAACGCTCATCCCTTCGCTTCCATATAGTAGTTCTGGAACAACTGTGGGATATACTCATAATTATGATGAATGGTGTCCCTATGATTCCTTCGCGCCGGATGTTGTTTATGTATACGTCCCAACTTTTGACCAGATCATAACAATTACACTTTGTTCCGGTTCTGAGTACGACACAAAGCTGTATGTATATGAAAACGAGGAGACACCAATGGATCCTGTCGCCTGCAATGATGATGCCTGTGAAAGCCCCAATTATCCACATGGTCCTTACGTATCACGTTTAGACAATGTTTCTTTGGCGGCAGGAAATAATTATTATATTATAGTGGATGGTTATGGTACTGAAGCAGGTTTCTACACCATCGACATCCATGACATCTGTTGCGTCGTAGAGATGAATCCCGATGAAGACCCCGTAATAGTATCAAGAGGGGATACATTCGGATTGACAGGTTACGCCATAAATCCTACTTCTCAACATTTGGAAACCGATATCTGGATAATGCTTGATGTACCATACAATGGACTGTACGGCCCACTGCACGTATTTCAGGATATACAGATGGTTCCTCATGACACTTTAGCTGCTCATATATACCAGTATGTGCCATATAACGCGCCTTTAGGTACTTATGATTACATCGCTTACTGCGGCGATCGACCGGATACTAAGTGTGACTCTGCGGAATTTCCGTTCACGGTCTCGGGAACGCGTTTAGCTGATGGTGCAACCGAATGGTCATTCGATGGCAACTTCTTAGGGGAGGAGCTAATCCCGACCGAATTCGCTCTGGACAACGCCTATCCCAATCCCTTTAACGCTACCGCCACGATTTCGTATCAATTGCCGGAAGCAAGCAGAGTGAACCTGGATATCTACAATGTTCTCGGTCAGCGGGTAACGACTTTGGTTAATGGCAATGTTGAAGCCGGATATCATAGCGTTAGCTGGGATGCATCCGGCTATTCCAGTGGCATTTACTTCTATAAGCTGGCTGTCGGTGATAGAGTATTCACAAAACGGATGACGCTGCTGAAGTAATCTCCCTCACCCGTCATCGCCTGCGGCAGCAATGCTAAGGTGCGAGCCATACTGACCGCTCCTTTCTTATGGCAATGTTCTCATAAGAAAGGATACCTTATATGCCCCCCGTTTGCCAATACTAACTAAGCAGTATTGGGATTAGCATTGGATTGCATGCGTCGGATCGCCCTTTAAAAATTTACCGTTTTTATTGACAACTCCGCATAACGCTTTTACATTTAGACAACTATCGAATTGTATGACGAAAGAAAAAACTATGAAAGCGAAAAAGCTGGTTAGAATAATGAAAGCGCTTTCTAACGAGAATCGGCTAAATCTATATATGGAAATTGCGAAATGCGATGAAGCTGATTTTGAAGAACTTCAGTGCAATATCAGTCGCATCGTTAAGATGTTCCGGCTCAGCGCGCCGACAATTTCGCACCATCTCAAGGAATTGGCTAACGCCGGCCTTATCACTACCGAAAAACACGGCAAATATCTGACGGCGAAAATCAACAAGGAAACTGTGACGGAAGTGATGCGGATCTTCTCCGAGATAGATAGGGAGTAGGTTCTTCGTTTTTCTGGATTCGAAGTATATTGAACCATAGAATTTTTTTCGATGATTGTTAAGAAGATTCTAATAATCGCGGCGGGTATCGCCGCTCTTTTAGGAGTAGCAACGGGAATGATTTCCTATATAATGGATGGCGAAATCGCGGATGGCGCGCGCCTTCAGGCGATGAAGGCGTCTCCCAATTGGCGCGACGGTAAATTCGTTAACTCGTTAACTAACGTTGAACCTAAATTCTTTGAGATTATCGGTAAATGGATACGCGGAGCCGAAAATACCGCTCCCGATGCGCCGCTTCCAGTTGTGGAACGCCAAGCAAGCGATTTCGATATTGCCCCGGAAAGCGGATTGCGCATCACCTGGCTTGGCCATTCGACGCTTCTTATTGAAATAGATGGATATCGAATTCTTATCGATCCGGTATGGAGCGAACGAGCGTCGCCCTTCCCATGGTACGGCCCCAAACGTTTTCACAAAACGCCGCTTCCAATCGACGAACTGCCGGCGATCGACGCGGCGGTAATCTCACACGACCATTTCGATCATCTTGACCGTGCAACAATTCAAGCGCTCGGCGAGCGCGTCCCGTTCTATATTACGCCCCTCGGCGTTGGAGTGCGTCTTGAAGGATGGGGAGTGTCGCCCGAGCGTATTATCGAGCGCGACTGGTGGGAGGAATTAACCCTTGGCGATCTTTCGTTCATCGCCACGCCGGCGCGTCATTTCTCGGGCCGTTCCCTGATTATGGCCGATCGAGATAAGACGCTGTGGGCTGGATGGGTAATCGTCAGTCGTAAACATCGCATCTACTATAGCGGGGATACCGGTATGTTCCCCGGCTTCGAAACTATCGGCGCGCGGCTCGGTCCATTCGACGCCGTTTTCATTGAGATCGGTGCCTATAATCGGATGTGGCCCGACGTTCACCTCGGTCCGGAGCAGGCTATCGAAGCGAGACTCGCTATTGGCGGCGGATTATTAATTCCTGTCCATTGGGGTACGTTTGATTTGGCGCTGCATTCCTGGACCGAACCTATAGAGCGCTTACTGGTCGCCGCGGAAAGAGCGGGGACGCCGGTTGCGGCGCCGCGTCCGGGCGAGAGGATTGAGCCAGCCCATCCTCCCAAAATTGTACGCTGGTGGCCTGATATTCCGTGGGAGACTGTCGAAGAAGCCCCCATACTATCGTCCGGTCTTGATTTGAATCGATAATCCCGGAATTCATCTTATTTAATGGACGCCTGAAACTCACGACTTTCTCTACCAACGCGCAAATTTATGAATTATCCGTTTAGCCGGTGTTTGTATGAAAATGCTCTTTATCGTAGATCAGATTCGAACGAGCGCGGCTAATCCCAAAATCCTCCCTCAAGAGGCGTAGATTCACCGTGGTGAATCGGGGGTGTTAATTTGTGGATTCCTTAGGAAGCCACTAATCCGACACCCGAAGCTCGAATCCTATAACCTGCAACTCGTAATCCCTTTTCATGCTTCTTGTGATATTTCTTATCATGGAGGGTATTCATAAAATTCGTAACCGGTAACTCCGATTTGTCGGGGCTACCGGTGTTTCTTTGGAATCTTCAATTACAGTCTGTAAATATTCTAATTCACTTGAGCTACCGAAGGACAAGCCTTCGGCTACGACAAAAACATGCTTATCTCTCCGATTGCGGCTTTGAGCTAAGCATACCGCTCAGTTGTACGCCCTTTTGTTTTTAGCATAAAGAATCCGATATGATACAAACCGGATCTCTGCCGAACTAATCCGAAGTACTGGCAAGCAGTTTCTCGATAATATCAGTTACCCCAACCCCTTCCGCTTCGGCATTGAAGGAGGTGACTATTCTATGCCGCAGAACCGATTCTGCCACCTCTTTTACGTCTTCAACCGATGGCGTAGGTCTTCCATACAGCAGACATCTGGTTTTTGCGCCGAGTATAAGGTATTGCGATGCGCGTGGTCCGGCGCCCCAGGTTACCCAGTTTTTAATGTAATCCTGAGCATCTTCGGTAGGCCTGGTTTTTCTCGCCAATTTAACCGCAAATTCCACAACCTTATCAGAGACGGGCACTTTTCTAATCAACCCCTGCAATTTTATCAGCGAATCAGCATCGAAAACCGTCTCCAGCTCTGCTTTATACGCAGATGTTGTGGTTCTCACTATCTCGTGTTCTTCCGCCTCGGACGGGTAATCAATATAAATATTGAACATGAACCTATCCAACTGCGCTTCCGGAAGGGGATAAGTTCCCTCCAGCTCGATCGGATTCTGAGTAGCGAGTACGAAAAACGGAGCTTCGAGAGGGAAAGTTTCGTTCCCGGCGCTGACATTATATTCTTGCATCGCCTGTAGCAGAGCGGCCTGAGTCTTTGGAGGAGTTCTGTTGATTTCATCAGCCAAAATAATATTAGCGAATATCGGCCCCTTGATAAATTTGAACTCCCTGGCGCCGGTAGAAACGTTTTGTTCCAGTATTTCAGTGCCTGTAATATCCGATGGCATCAAATCCGGCGTAAATTGAATGCGCGAGAATTTCAAATCAAGGACATCAGCTAAGGTGCTGATCAACAGCGTCTTAGCCAAACCCGGAACCCCAATCAACAAGCAATGTCCTTTAGCCAGCACCCCAATCAGGAGTTTTTCCACCACATCGGACTGACCGACTATTACTTTGCCAATCTCTTTTCTGATTTTTTCGAAACCTTCTTTAAGTTCTTGTGCCGCTTGTATGTCGCCTTTTTTTTCTTCAGTCATTTCCTCTCCATTTATAATATATTTTCGAAATGAGAGTTTTCCGGACTCCTCATCTCGGATCAACATCAAATTTAGAATACCATTAGCAGGTAAAACCGGCGGTAGCTCTCTGTTTGTTTCCGGTAATTTAGTCCGTATTATTCATAAATTCCCTGATCGGTAGCGGAAGACTTGCGCTTCCGGCTCTTTTCTGGACTCCAAATTCCAGACTGTAAATTGCTTCTGGTTGTAAAATCCCCGAAGAACAAGCCTTCGGCTACGGTTTACTGGTCTTTATGAATTACACGGATTAGAATCGACCGCTTCTTATTAATCTCGTTCCTTTAAGACTAAGCCTGTCGAATCCGCCATTATGACATAGCTATGTTCGGGATAGAATGAAATAGTATCCGAAACCAATGATTTCACCTTAATCCCAAAGAATAATACTCCGAAATCGTCATATCGGTCGAAAACTTTTGATTTTCCACCCCCGATAGAGTAGATATTCACCCCCTTCATCCTCACCGAATCCTGATCGGTAAAACCGGAGCTGTTAATTGAATTAATTTTGCAGGATTGATTTAAACTAAATATCGATGTCCATTCAGGCCAATCAACCATTTCACCGGATACGCTCCATTTGTAACCACTTAATTCAAAACGAAATGGTTGGTTGTGTTCATCATTGCCTTGCGGGGTATATTGAAATCCTAATTGAGGATAAGTTTCATCGTGGCTGTAGGTGCTGATCGTGCCCAGTACCTGATTTTCAGCAGAGGGAATATGATAACGCATATTAGCAGATAGCCAGAAAATAAGTTGAGAGAAGATAATTAAGATCCCACCTATAAAAATAATCACTACATCCACAAAACTGGCGAATTTTGACCTGAATTTGGGGACATCTTCTTTTTTCCCGCGCATTTTGGAAAAGGAACGATAAAGCTGCAACAAAAGGAGCAGAAGCCCGATAACCAGAATTATGACGCCGCCATTTGCTAACTTAGTTGCAACCACATTTTTCTCCAATTGTGGATAACCTGCTTACTGTTAGGGTCATATTAGGGTGTAAGTTATAAGTAGTCAACATATTAGGCGTTATTCCACACTTTTTGATAAGTTGTCAACATCAATGTTAAGTTTTTTGCTTGGTTTCGGTTGGTTTGCTGGCAGCTTCTCGCTCCATATCGCAATTTCCATTGAATTTTGCGCCGGGTTCCACCAGCAGACTCTTGGTTTTTATATCCCCATCGACGACAGATTTATTCTTAAGCTCTATTTTATCATCCGCTTTTATATTGCCTGTAACTCTGCCGCCCAGCATCAACTCTCTGACCATAACTTCCCCTTCGATCAAGCCGGTTGAGCCGACAGTTAACAGATCCGAGCATTTCACTTCACCCTTGATTGTTCCATCAACTCTCAAACTGCCCTGAACGTCCAGATTGCCGGAGATGGTTGAGCCTTTACCGATAATTGTATTTAAGGAATCCGATTCTTTCATAGATTTATCTCTCCGATTTAACATAATTATGCGTATATCCTATTCCAAAAATCGTTCCGGGTCAAGCGGTTTTCCGTTTTTGAGAACTTCGTAATGAAGATGAGGACCGCTTGAAATTCCGCTGTTTCCCGAAAGCGCAATCACATCGCCCCGCTTAACTTGTTCCCCTTTGTCAACACGGGATTCCTTATTATGGGCATAAACCGTTTCGTATCCATTCTGATGGTTTATTCTTATCAGATTTCCGAAATAGTCATCCCATCCCGCAAAATCCACAACACCGTCAGCCGTACTGTGCACGAAAGTTTCCTCCGGGCAGGTAATATCCAATCCCAGATGCTTCTCTCCGAACAACCCGAATTCGGTGAATCGTTTACTGATAAATCCCCGAAGCGGATAACCGTACGGGATCTGTGTGTTGATATGATTGATAGCGATCTCGGCTAAAATCGTGGAATCGGCAGTAAGTGAATCACTGACATCCATAGTATCGATTCCCGCAAGCATCTTTATTCTGGAAACGATCTCCCGGTTTGTTTCTAACTCCTGCTTAAGAAGCAGATACTCAGTATGTTGCTCCATTAACGCTTCATTTTCGATCCTCAACCGTCTCGCCTCCATAGCTTCACTCACCAACTTGCCGTAAAAAACAATAGCTATAACCAATGCGATTAAGCCAACAATCATAAGATAAATGAAAAATTTAAACCAGAATTTGCGAAATCTGATTGTCTTGGGATTACCGCTTTCGTCGGGGACGAAGAGTATTGAATAGTATTTCCCTTTACTCATGTTGCAGAATGATAGTTACTACTTTATTTTGTCAAGTATACCGTTAAGTTGTTCGTTATCATAAAATTCTATCTCGATTTTCCCCTTTTTACCGGCTTTAGTAATCCTGACTTTGGTGCCCAAACGACTTCTTAAATGATCCTCAGCATCCCGATATGGACTGGAGAAACCGGGGATATCCTTTTTGGGTTTACGTCTGCCAATTCCTTTTACGCTGTTTTCCAATTTACGTACCGACCAATTTTCCTTCACCGCTTTTGTCCAGTACTTCTTCCGCGCTTCCGCATTTTCAATACCGGCTAAAATCCGCCCGTGTCCTGAGCTTAACGTTCCACTACGGAGATCATCCTGAATTTCTTCGGGCAAGGATAATAATCGTAGTAAGTTGGCTATCGTGCTCCGTTCTTTCCCGATATTTTCGGCAACCTGTTCTTGGGTAAGCTTGCTTTTGGTCATCAATTCACGTATTCCTGCAGCGGTTTCAATTGGGTTAAGGTCTGTTCGCTGCAGGTTTTCTATCAATGCGATCTCCATCCTCCTCGCCGGAGTCAAGTTTTCCGCTAATATAGCTTTGACAGATTCCAATCCGGCGATCTTCGATGCCTTCAGTCTACGTTCGCCGGCAATAATTTCGAAATCATCGTCTTTACGCCTTACTATTATCGGCTGAATCAATCCGGATCTCTTTATTGAAATCGCCAATTCTTTGAGAGATTCCTGGTCAAAATCTTTGCGTGGCTGATCCGGGTTCTCCTTTATTCTATCGATAGGAACTTCCAGAAGCTGAGTTGTCGGATTGGTCTCATCTATTTCTTTTACACCTTCGGGGATTAAAGCGCTTAAGCCTTTACCCAATGCTTTCTTTTTCATCTCTCCATTATCTCCTTAGCCAGTCGGCTGTAGTTCTCGGCTCCGGTTGAAAGAATATCATACATAATTATCGGCTGCCCGTAGCTGGGCGCTTCCGATAGTCGCACATTACGATTTATAACCGAATCATATACTTTGTTTCCAAAGAATTCCCGAGCTTCTTCGGCAACCTGCTTGGCGAGGCGAAGACGGGAATCGTACATAGTTAATACCACGCCCTTTATCTTAAGTTTCGGATTTAAATTCTTTTTTACCAGGTTTATAGTGTTTATAAGCTGTCCCAATCCCTCCAATGCGTAGTATTCACACTGGATAGGTATCAGCGCCGAATCAGCGGCTGTGAGTGTGTTCAGGGTAAGTAATCCAAGCGACGGAGGGCAGTCGATTATGATATAATCGTAATCATCTTTAATTTCGGAAAGCCGCGAGTGAAGCACTTTCTCCCGGCTCGGCATATTGACCAGCTCTATCTCGGCGCCAACCAGCTTTATATGCGAGGGTATTAAAGAGAGATTCGGTGTTGATGTGGGCTTTATTACTTCATCTGTTCCAACTCCGTCGATCAGGCATTCATAGATACAATAATCGATATCCTCCCGCGGAAATCCAACTCCGCTGGTGGTATTAGCCTGCGGATCGATGTCGATGAGTAATGTTTTCTTCTCGGCAACCGCAAGACATGCGGAGAGATTGATGGCGGTGGTGGTCTTTCCCACGCCGCCTTTCTGGTTGGTTATCGCTATTATTTCGCCCATGTTATCGACTTATAATTTCAACTCCACAGAATTAAGCACAACAGGTAATTTTACTATAACGTCGGTTTTTTAGCAAGGGAAAAGGATGCCGGGATAAATTGCGGCAAGAATTTCAGATATCCATCACTAAATTAGATTGACATATAGGATTATAATTATATATTATTATTAAACGTATAAATACGCAAGTAGTGATTGTTATTTTTCCTGCCGCTAATCAATATACCATTGTGAGGGTAAAAATGAAAAACCGTATATTATTAATTGTGGCATTATTGTATCTCGGTTTTCTCCTTGAACCGGTGTTTTCTCAGGATACTCTTTGGACCAAAAGATACGGGGGACAGGGTTCCCAGGTGGCTTTAGATTTAAATCTCACAGATGATGATGGATTCATTTTAGTCGGTCGTACTGATTCCGGATATCCGGGATGGGATGCCTATGTAGTAATAGTTGATGGCCAAGGAGAACCGATCACGAATAACTTTTTTGGAGGTGAGAGTAATCAAACCTTGATTTCGGTTTGCAGGAGTGAAAATGGGTTTGCATCAGTGGGTACTTCAAACGATAATGCATGGTTTGTTTCAATAGGCGATGAAGGTGATTCTTTATGGAGTAAGGTATACGGCGGAGCAGAACACGATGCGGCTAACTCAATAACCGCTACAAACGATGGCGGATATATAATAAGCGGAAATACCGAATCTTATGGCGCCGGTGATCTCGATTGGTATGTAATCAAGACCGACGCTGATGGTGACACTCAATGGACTCGTACTTATGGCTGGTCAGGTTATGATCGCTCGGGTTCCATACAGCAGACAACTGATGGAGGATACATCGTCGCCGGATATAGTGTCCTCAACGATATCACAAGAGCTTGTGTTATTAAGACCGATGCTCAGGGCAATCCTGAATGGTACAATTTCGAACAGGGCGAATATACTAAAGTATTTTTTTCAGCTGTTCCGACAATGGACGGTGGCTATATAGCTGCCGGTTACACTTATATATGGGACCTCTACTGGCATGATGAGCTCTATATGGTTAAATACGATGCGGTAGGAGATAAGGAATGGGAATATCAATATGATAATCCACCGTTCTATTCATGTAACTCGCTAGATATTGAGCAATCATTGGATGGTGGATATATTACCGTGGGTAAAACATCCTCCATGTCTGGAAATATATTAGCTTATGTTCTGAAGACCGATTCGCAGGGCGAGAAAAGTTGGTCTATTTCTTTCAACAATACAGGTATGGACTGCATTCTTAGAAAAATAGAAAGGATATCCTATAATGAATATGCTGCAATAGGCTCAGTATCATATGCAGATGTGTGGCTGGTAAAACTCTTGGAGCCTCTGGTTTGCTGTGGTGTTTTGATGATTCCTGATGATGACCCGGTTACAGTTCAGCCCGGCGGATCATTCCGCTATCGCGGTATTGTAAGTAATTCGCAAACTGAACCGCTGCCTACCGATGTTTGGACAGGGGTGATCTATGAAGGCGAATTCTTCCTGTTGCATCGTTTCCCTCGCATTGAAATATTGCGCCCCGGGGGAGTTATAATGCGGCGCTTGATCCAGAATGTCCCGTATTATGCGCCGTCGGGAGATTACCAATATGTATCATACTGCGGTATCTATCCCGAAGCCTGTGATTCATTTAAATTTGATTTCACAGTCACCGGCGCGCCATTGGCTG
>WJIR01000106.1 GCA_014730175.1 Candidatus Zixiibacteriota bacterium | reverse complement strand
CCGATAATCGCCAGCCATATATATCCCGCTGAAACCGCTGAGGAAAAGATATAAAACTTGCCGATAAAACCCGCTGTTGGCGGTATTCCCGCCAGCGACAGCATAAACAGACTCATAGCGGCGGCGGTAATCGGGTAACGTTTGGCTAACCCGCCGTATCCGGCGATTGTCAGATCCTCCTCGCCCTTCTTGCCAAGCAGAATCACTATCCCGAAAGCCCCCACATTCATAGCAGTATATGCCAGTAAATAGAACAACGCTGCTTCCGCGCCCCTTTCGGTACCCGTAACCAGCGCTATAAGTATATATCCCGCATGAGCTATGGAGGAATATGCCAGCATCCGCTTGATGTTGCGCTGTGTCAATGCAATTAGATTACCGACACTCATTGTCAGCGCCGCCAATACCCACAGCACAACCGTTATCTCGCCATAAGCCGGACCGAATGCCTGGTACAGGAGTCGGAATAAAATCGCAAATCCTGCCGCTTTGGGCGCTATGGAGAAAAACGCCGTAACCGGAGTCGGCGCGCCGGTGTAAACATCGGGTACCCAGGAATGGAATGGCACAAATGCGGTCTTAAACGAAAACCCGATTAAAACCATCGACAAACCGATCAATGCCAGCGGGTCAAGGCTGAATATATCATTCGCCAAACTTTCAAAGATAAGACCGAAATTAGTGGTGCCGAATGAGCCGTAAATAAATGCGATTCCATAAATCAAGAATCCGCTGGCGAATGCCCCCATCAGGAAATATTTCAATGCCGCCTCATTCGATAACAGCTTCTTCTTATCAAAACCCGCCAATAAATAAAGCGGAATCGACATCACTTCCAATCCCAAAAATGCGGTGACAAGTTCATTCGCGGATGCTAAAATCATCATCCCGACCGTTGATGTCAATATCAAAAACAGGAATTCACCATGGAAAATCTCTTCCCGCTGAAGATACCATATCGACAGGAATAAAGTCAGCATCGCTCCGGCGAAAAATATGAGTTTGAAAAGCACCGAGAAATTATCGGCAACCAAAGCTTCGGCGAAGCCGATTTCATTAGTATTCCATTGCCGGGTAACAGCATACGCCGCCGCAAGAATACCGATAAACATGATTAATGATAGTGCCTGACGTTTGTCCCCCTTTATCAGCAACTCACCGAATAATACAGCCACCGCCGTGACAAAAAGTATTATTTCGGGATAGATTATTGATATATTTATGTCGGGTATCGGTATCATTTCAATTTAAATCCTGCATTATTCCGTGAACCACGGAATTAGAATCCTCAACCTCCGCCAAAGCCGATCTTTACGTTTTCACCTTCAACAATTACCGGCACCATCCTCTGCCCACCGGTAATTTCCAAAACTTTCTGCTTCATTTCCGGACGTTCGGTAACATTGATTTCTTCAAAATCAATCCCGCGTTTGGTATAATCCTCTTTAGCCGCCGCGCAATACGGACATCCGGATTTTGTATAAATAACGGTATTACTCATGGTATTCTCCTTTCGGTTCTAAGTCTATATCAGCATCAACGGCTTCAATCTCAATATGTTCCGGTTGGCTATTTTCAACACGGAACTTCTGATTGACTGTTGACACCAAATTCTGTACCGAACTCTCCATCCTGCTCAAAATCGGTTTAGGATAAATCCCGATATAGAATACCAGCGCAATAAGCGGTATTAAAACCAGCTTCTCGCGCAAATTTAAATCCTTTAAATTCTCGTTTTCCTCATGTTTCACTTTTCCGAATACGACGCGCTGGAACATCCACAGCATATATACAGCCGCCAGAATAACGCCGGTCGCTGCCAGTACGGCATAAGTGATATTGGATTTAAAAGTACCCAGAAGTACCAGGAATTCGCCTACAAATCCGTTAGTTCCCGGTAAACCGATGGAAGATAAAGTGATAATCATAAACATCACCGAAAAAGCCGGCACGACCTTCGCCAATCCCCCGAAATCTTCGATCATGCGGGTGTGGCGACGCTCATAAATCATCCCCACCAGCAAAAACAGCGCTCCTGTGGAAATCCCATGGTTAATCATCTGCAATATTCCGCCTTCCATCCCCTGAATATTGAAAGCGAAAATACCGAGCATCACAAATCCCAGGTGCGATACTGAGGAATACGCCACCAAGCTCTTAACATCCTTCTGCACGAACGCCATCATTGCCCCATAAATTATCCCGATAATCGCCAAAATCGATATTGCCGGAGCGAATTCATAGGCGGCATTGGGGAAAAGCGGTAAACAAAACCTCAGGAAACCGTAAGTTCCCATTTTCAGCAATACAGCAGCCAGAATAACGCTTCCCGCGGTGGGCGCTTCAACGTGGGCGTCCGGAAGCCAGGTATGGAATGGGAACATCGGGACTTTTATGGCAAACGCCAATGCGAATGCGGCAAACATCCACAACTGCATATTGGTCGGGATCGGAAATTGCCCCAACTCTATGAGATTAAAGGTATAAACACCGGTGTATTCGAAATTGAGGAAATAAAGGTATAATATCGCAACCAACATCAGCGCCGAGCCGAACATCGTATACAAAACGAACTTAATCGTAGCATAAATTCTTCGAGGACCTCCCCATATTCCGATAATGAAATACATCGGGAACAACATCGCTTCCCAGAAAACAAAGAACAAGACCATATCCAGCGCCATGAAAACACCGATCATTCCGGTTTCCAACACCAAGAATGAGATCATGTATCCTTTTACTTTTTCCTGAATTGAGCTGAATGAGGACCATATCGCCAACGGAGTTAGAAAGGTGGTTAGGAGTACCATCAGCATGCTGATTCCATCGATTCCGAAATAGTAGGATACTCCGATTTCCGGAATCCAGTTAAAATGCTCTACATACTGAAAATCGGCAGTGGACCAGTTTCCGAAATATAATGGTAGCGAAATAATGAAATTAATAGCCGCTGTTATCAATGCGACCAATTTGATAGCATCGGTCTTTTCTTTATCGATCAACAGAATTAGAAGGACACCCAGTATGGGGAGATATGCTACAAGTGAAAGTATGGGAAATCCGTCAGGAATCATAAAAAAACACCTAACCAAATAAAATATATCCAACTAATATCACCACACCGACCATAAACGTGACGATATAATTTCTCAAATATCCGGTCTGGAACCATTTAATAACCTCGCCTGTCCAAACAGCTCCATAGCCTGTCAAATTGACTGTTCCGTCTATAAAAACCTTATCCGCAACATTATAAAGCAATTCCGACAGTTTGATAAATGGTTTGACAAACAGAAAGCCGTAAATTTCATCAACATAATATTTATTATAAAGAACGGTCCGTAATTGAGCGAACCTCTCCCCTATTCTAACCGGCAGCTTAGGATCGACGACATACAATCTGTAAGCTACAAATATACCTGTCAAAGCGATAATCACTGAGATAATCATCAGGATTATCTCCAGGGCTGCGGAATGGTGCACATCTCCATGCGTGGGGACCTTGGCAATAACCGGATCAAGGAATTGCGCGAAATTATTATGTCCACCGAGAACATGAGGTATTCCCACGTATCCGCCGATAATCGATAACACGGCAAGAATCATCAACGGTATAGTCATAACCGGCGGCGATTCATGAAGATGGTGGCGCGCTTCCGATTTCAATCGCTCTTTTCCGAAAAATGTCATAAAAATCAACCTGAACATGTAAAATGCGGTTATTCCGGCGGCAACCGCTCCAATAAGCCATAACAGCCAATGTCCACGTGCTGCAGAGAAAGCATACCACAGGATTTCATCCTTACTGAAAAATCCGGACAATCCCGGTATTCCGGAAATCGCCAGAGTACCGATCAACATGGTGATAAAGGTTTTTGGGATTTTGTTCTTTAACCCGCCCATATACCGCATATCCTGCTCATTGGAGAGCGCATGCATCACCGAACCGGCGCACATAAACAGAAGCGCTTTGAAAAAGGCATGGGTCATCAGGTGAAATATCCCGGCGCTGAAAGCTCCCACGCCGCATGCCAGGAACATATACCCCAACTGGCTGATGGTTGAATACGCCAGTACACGTTTTATATCAAATTGAGTTATGGCAATGGTGGCTGCAAAAATGGCAGTTACGGCGCCAATAATGGCAACAACTCCCATTGATACCGGCGCCATAACAAACAAAGCCGAAAGTCGCGCAACCATATAAACACCGGCTGTAACCATGGTTGCGGCATGTATTAATGCTGAAACCGGCGTAGGACCTTCCATTGCATCCGGCAACCAGATATATAACGGAATCTGCGCCGATTTTCCGGTAGCTCCCATAAAAAACAGAAGAGTGATGGCAGTTGCTAAACCGCCGCCCATAGCCAGTAATTCCGGCGCCTGAATGCTTATTTCCTGCATATTTATGGTTCCGAATGTTACAAAGGTAAGAAATATTCCCAGAAGGAAACCAAAATCCCCTATCCTGTTGACAATAAACGCCTTTTTGCCGGCGTCGGATGCACTCTTTTTCTCAAACCAGAAGCCTATAAGTAGATACGAGCATAATCCCACTCCTTCCCATCCGATGAACATCACCAGCAAATTGCTGCCTAAGACGAGTAAGAACATGGAGAACATGAAAAGATTCAAATAGGAAAAATACCTGGCGTAGGATTGGTCATGCCCCATATAACCGTGGGAATAAACATGAATTAGAAATCCGACTCCGGAAACCACCAGTATCATTACAGCGGAAAGCGGGTCAAGATGAAATTCCGCCGGCGCGTAGAAACGTCCAGCCACAATCCAGTCAAATAGCTTTTCCACATAAATTCTGGCGTCCGGTGGTAATGCAGAAAGCCTGAAAAAGAGAATTACCGACCAGATAAATGACAAACCGGCGGCTCCGCAGGCAATCAATGTAACCATCATCCGGTTAAGGTATTTACCGAACAATCCGTTTATTATAAATCCCACCAAGGGGAAAAATGGCACCAACCAAACAGGTCCGTTCATATCACCACTTCATTAAATTAAAATCATCGACACTGACCGATTTACGATTACGAAACAGCACAACAATTAATGCTAAACCTACTGCCGCCTCCGCTGCGGCAACTGTAATTACAAAAAAGACAAAGACTTGACCATCGATAGTTTGAGTAAAACTCGAAAAGGCAACCAGGGCAATATTTGCGGCATTAAGCATAAGTTCAACAGCCATAAGTATCACAATTGCGTTTCGACGGATCATAACGCCGATAACGCCAATTGCGAAAATCACTCCGCTTAAACCGAGATAATGTGCTAATCCTAATTCCATCGTATGTAAGTCAAAGTCGTCTTGTAATTTTATTTATTCCTAAAAATCGCAAATCAGCTTTCCGCGTATTTGCATCGATCCGTTTATTTTTTCTTTTCTATAAATGTCAATCTCAAAATATGCTTTGCACGCACACCATTTTTTCAAGTTTCCGTTCTCCCCTTTCCTCTGGCAAGCATTATCGCCCCTACGATTGCCACCAGGAGAAGTATGCTCGTTACCTCAAAAGCAAACAGATATTTGGTAAAAATACTTGTTGAGATCGATTCGATACTGGAGAACTCATTCGGCGCCGGCATGAACAGCCCGGGACTGCCGCTCGTTAGCCCCTTTCTGACGAAAAACCCGATTTCCAGTAAGAATGCAGCGCCCAGAACTCCACCTAAAATTCTGGTCAGTTTTTTCTCATCCCGCTGGATGAGTTCATCCTTTATATTCAGCAACATTATCACAAACAAAAACAGCACCATCACCGCGCCGGCATAGACTATAACCTGAATTGCAGCAACAAATAATCCTCCGATCAATGCAAACAATCCAGCAATAGTACACATCACGAATACCAGCGCAATAGCGCTTGATACCGGCGAGCGCAGGGTGATAACCAGTATTGCGCCAGCGATACACATTATTGAAAATATGGTGAATATGGCTAACTGCATTGTTTTAACTCTTTATTCATTAACTCATTCGATCAATGATCCTGGGCGCCTTTACCGATTGCGGGAGTCGGAGCGCGGAAATCGAAACGGGTAGTTCTGATAAACTCGTGACCTTCTTTTTTCCGTCTTTCTTTATCAACTTTATCGAATTGATCCAGCAGCATTTCTTTGGTATATATAAAATCCTTCAATTCGTATTTGCTGAACTCGAAATCACGTCCCAGGAATATAGCCTCTTCCGGACAGGCTTCTTCGCAGAAACCGCAGAATATACATCGGATTTCATTGATTATATAAATCTTAGCTTTCCGTTCGCCTTTTTCGTTTTCATACGGTTCCATGTAGATGCAGTCAGCCGGGCAAGCGGCAGCGCACAGGCCACAGCAAACGCATCTTTCTTCACCATTATCGTAGCGTGCCAGATAATGCAGTCCGCGAAAACGGGGCGATAAATCCGGCATAACATCGGGGTATTCCAAAGTAGTCGATTTCCTGAAGAAATTCTTCAGGGTGGTGGATAACCCGATCGGTATCGCTTTAATCACTGTATTTGCAAATTCAAACATTTCTATCTAACTAAATTGCTAAAATAACTCCAGTTACAAAAATATTCAATAGCGCCAACGGAAGCATTACCAGCCATCCGAATCTCATAAGTTGATCATAGCGGAATCTCGGCAACGTTCCCCTGATCCATACGAAAGCAAACAATATGAACACAACCTTAATCAGGAACCAGATAACCGGCGGTAGGATCGGTCCCTGCCATCCACCCAGGTATAATGTAGTTACAACCATGGATGTGGTAATTATATGGGCATACTCAGCCATAAAGAACATTGCGAATTTCATACCGGAATACTCGGTATTATAACCGCCAACAAGTTCAGCTTCAGCTTCCGGCAGATCGAACGGAATTCGATTGGTTTCCGCAAGAACAGCAATTGAGAACAATATGAAACCAAGCGGCTGCCTGACGATACCCAATTTTAGTATACTGTCCTGCTGTTCAACGATTTCAGTGAGGGAAAAAGTACCGGCGACCATCAGTAGCCCGACCAGCGCCAAACCCAAAGAAACCTCGTAACTTATCATCTGCGCCGATGCCCGTAAGCCGCCAAGCAATGGGTATTTGGAATTTGCAGACCATCCTCCGAGAATAACCCCGTAAATGCCCATAGAAGCCACGGCAAGTATAAACAGTATTCCTATATTCATGTCGGATATAACCATTCTGATTTCTTTGCCAAATAGTGATACATTGTCGGCAACCGGGACTACCGCGATTGTCAACAGCGCTGGAACGAATGTTAGCACGGGAGCGAGATTGAATATTATCCTGTTTGCGTTAACCGGCGTTACATCTTCTTTGGAAAGGAGCTTGATAGCATCGGCGATCGGCTGCAAAAGACCTTCGAATCCGACTCGATTCGGTCCCTTCCGTGTCTGGATGAAGGCAACCATACGGCGTTCGAATAAAGTCATATAGGCAACCATACCCATCAAACCGCCAAAAATGACTAAGACTTTCGCAATCATAATTATGTAATCGAGCAAAACCATCTATAGTTTTTCCACTTTAACAAAAGTTAAATCCGAAGAAGAGCTAATAAGTGAGTTCACCTCGGCTTCGGTATAATTAATCAGAATGAAAACTGTTCCCGGTCTGATATTTTTATCAACTGTCATCCGCATGGTCAGACTTCCATGTTCCGAACTAACTCTGATAGTGTCATTATTATCCAAATTTATCTTAACAGCGTTATCGGGATTCATATAAAGTTTGGGTCCCGGATCTATCTTATCCATCGATTCGGCGTAATAGGTAAGATGTCTTCTTTGATAAACCGAAGAACCGTAAGTTAATATGAAAGGTCGATTTTCATCGGGTGAAGGCGCACCGTCCGATTCAAACTGACTCACATCATTGTATGGCAGCTCGTCGAAATCCAATTCGAGGAATATACCTCCGAATCTCATACCCTTATAAACCTTTTTGGCGAAAATCGGCGATTCGGAAGACATCTCAGCCCAGATATCGGCTGGTTCATTATAATCCCGTTCAAAATCAAGCCTCTGCATTAACCTTAGCAAAATCCTCCAACCTTCAGCCGAAGAATATGCGGATTTATAAGCTTTTTCAAAATACTGAATTCTACCTTCGGTCGAAATAATACTGCCATCATATTCGGGAAATGCTGCCAGCGGGAGAACCACATCGCATATTCTGCCGGTTTCAGTCAGAAAGGTATCGATTGAGATCTTGAAAGCTGCGTTTTTGACGGCATTTGAAGCCAATTCTCTGTCGGGATAGAAACCTACCGGATCCGATCCGTAGAATACCAGCGCTCCCATGTTGCCATCTGCCGCCGCTTTTAGCATTTCGTTGGTGTTCATACCCGTTTCATCGGGAATTCCCTCAACTCCCCATTGCTCAGCGAGATTCTGACGATTCTTTTGATTATTCTCCATACCGTCGGGTAGAATTTTCGGT
>WJIR01000105.1 GCA_014730175.1 Candidatus Zixiibacteriota bacterium | reverse complement strand
CCGCGGGATGAATCCACCCTCTCCCACTGAATGGGAGAGGGAAAAATGTAAAGGAAAAATGATTTTATAAATAGAGAATACCACACAGTAAAACGTGTCGGGTTTCTCCATTCGGCTATCGCCGAATACCGGAACCCGACCTACCACGCTTTCAATCTAAGAAGCTGTTGAAATCGATTGACATAAGAGGCTGGGGCGATTATTATTCGCTTAGCCCGGATAATTCATAAAAAACATGAATTTGTGGCCGAAGGCTTGTCCTTCGGTAGCTTAAGTGAACCAGATTGTATACAGACTGTAATTGAAGGTTCCAAGGAAATGCCGGAAGCGCAAGGCTTCCGCTGCCGGTGACTAAATTTATGAATAATATAGGTTAGTAAAATTATACTATATACTGCCTTATAAGCAAGGCTTTGTAATTTTGAGCAGGATTAATATATGATTCCTCGATATACATACCCGGAAATGGCACAGCTCTGGTCTGATGAGCATAAGTACGAAAACTGGTTGAAAGTGGAACTGGCCGTTTGTGAAGCTCAGGCTGAGCTGGGTTTAATTCCCAAGAAATCATTAGAGGTGATTCTAAAGAAAGCTTCGTTTGATATTAGTGAAATCGAGAAAATCGAGCGCGAAGTGCATCATGATGTTATCGCATTTCTAACATCGGTCAGCAATCATGTCGGCAAAGATTCCAGGTATATACACATGGGCATGACATCTTCGGATATTTTGGATATATCGCTGGCATATACGTTGAAGGAAACTAATAAACTGCTGGTTTCAAGCCTTCGGAAACTGATGACATCGGTAAAAAAGCAAGCTAATAAACAAAAGAATGTGCCGATTTTGGGCCGCACTCACGGCATGGCTGCCGAGCCGACCACGATGGGATTAAAATTAGCTCTATGGTATGCCGAACTGGAGAGGAATCTGCATCGGCTGAAAGCGGCGTCCGCCGAAGTTGAGGTTGGTAAAATCTCGGGCGCTGTGGGGACCTATGCTCACATAGACCCCAAAGTGGAGAGGATTGTCTGCCGTAAACTGGGTCTTAAACCGCCCAAAATATCCTCGCAGATTATTCAGCGAGACCGGCACGCCCATTATGTCTCGACTCTGGCGATTATCGCCACATCGATTGAGAAATTCGCCACGGTTATCCGCAGTCTTCAGCGCACTGAGATAGGGGAGCTTGAAGAGCCGTTTGCGCGGGGACAGAAGGGTTCTTCGGCAATGCCCCATAAAAAGAATCCTATTGTCTGCGAAAGGATGTGCGGACTGGCTCGTTTGCTGCGCGGTAACGCTCTGACGGCGATGGAAAATGTCGCACTGTGGGATGAGCGAGATATTTCTCATTCATCTAATGAACGGGTGATTTTCCCGGCGTCGACATCCCTGCTTTATTATATGCTGGTGAAATTCAACGATGTAATCTCCGGCCTGCGTGTCGATGCGGATAGAATGCTGGATAATATATTCGAATCCGGCGGTACTATCGCCAGCCAGCGGCTCCTGTTATCCCTGACAAACGCGGGACTCAGCCGCGAGGAAGCTTACGGTATCGTACAGCGGTTGGCGATGCTATCACATAAAACCAGGAAACCGTTTTACAATATCGTATCGGAGGATCCCGAAGTTTCGGAGCAATTGAGTAAGGAAGCAATTGAAAAGGTATTCGACATCGGATTCTATTCCAGGCATGTGGACTACATTTTCAGAAACGTTTTCGGTAAATAGATGGACAAAGACGTTGTAATATTTTTTATCCCATTAGTGGTACTCTCGGCAATCTCCTATGTTGTCTTCAGAGAAACAGGCTGGTTGTTTTTTGGATTTCTATGGATATTACTCCTGGTTCTCGCCGGATTCATGCTTTTTTTCTTCAGGGACCCGTTCCGCGAAACGCCGGAGGATGACAGGCTGGTGGTCGCTCCCGCTGATGGGAGAGTGGTTAAAGTGAAGCAGAGTGATTCGGTTGGTTCCAGCGTTTCCATATTCCTGTCTCCTCTCGATGTCCATATCAATCGGACTCCGGTTTCCGGCAAGGTTGTCGATATACGAAAAAAGAACGGTCTGTACTTGCCGGCATACAAAATTGCAGCGGAGTCGAAGAACAAGGCGATTGAAACCGATATTGAGACGCCTTACGGAATTGTTACCGTCAGGCAGGTGGTGGGAGTTTTGGCAAGAAGACTGGTAAACAGACTGGAAATCGGAGATGAGGTAGTATTAGGGCAGCGTATCGGTTTGATGCGTTTTGGTTCCCGAATCGATGTCTATCTTCCTGAGAATGTTAAACTGGAGGCGAGTTTGAGCGCAAAGGTGCGAGCCGGATCAGACGTAATCGGAAGGTTTGTAGATGGCTGATTTCAAAGGAATCTTTCCCGGTGTCTTCACAATGGGGAATATGTTTTGCGGATTTTTGGCTATTATATCCGCAATTCGGGGAGCCGATCCGACTGAATCAGCCTGGCTGATTTTATTGGCGGTATTTTTGGATATTCTGGACGGCAGGGTAGCGAGGTTTTCCAAGAGCGCCTCCGATTTCGGCGTGGAGCTGGATTCTCTGGCGGATTTGGTCAGTTTCGCAGTAGCGCCGGCGGTGATGCTTTATTCTTATAGATTCGTAACTTTCGGCAGATGGGGGTTTATACTGGCATTTGTATTTATAATGGCGGCTGCATTCCGATTAGCTCGGTTCAATCTCCAGGCGAGTATCGAAAAGAAGAAAAATTTTATCGGACTGCCGGTGCCTGCCGCTGCGATGGTTCTGGCGAGTTACGTAATTTTTTCGGAGCAGGTATGGGGTGAAGCGCGACTGGAGAAATTGGTGGTAACGATGGTAATCGGGTTTGGGCTGCTAATGGTCTCGAATGTCGAATATGAATCCAATCCCAGAATTTCGCTCCGTAGCAAGGGAGGAATACTGCGTTTGATCCTGATACTTGTATCGTTAGGCGCGATAATCTACAAGCCCAGGTATGCGCTTTTTCCGGTCTCAATGGTGTATATCATTTCCGGACTGGTGCGAGAGGGACTGCTTCTGGCAAAGCAAACCCAGCATCTGTCAAAAGAGGACTTACCAAGGGTGACCAGAAGCAAGCGAAAGAGAAAACCCAAGAAATCTAAAGAGAAAAAGGAATCCGACTATGACAGCAAGAGTCTACGTTTCCCTGAAGACCGGTCTGGCAGATCCTCAGGGACAGACGATTAAGCAGGCGCTCAATGAGATCGGTTACGAGGATATCGACGAAGTGCGGGTCGGCAAGTTTTTCGATATTCACCTTAAAACTGATGATAAGGATGAAGTTAGAAGAATACTCAGTGAGATATCCGAGAAGATTCTTGCTAATCCCGTAATTGAGAATTTCACTGTCGGGGAGATATCATGACATTCGGAGTCATTGTCTTCCCGGGTTCTAATTGCGATTATGATGCATATCGCGCTGTCAAAGATGTATTGAACCAGCCAGTTAAATTTATCTGGCATAAAGATACCGACTTAGCTGGAGCGGATGTCATCATTATCCCCGGAGGATTTTCTTATGGCGATTATCTCCGCGGCGGCGCTATTGCCCGGTTTTCACCGGTTATAGGTTCGGTTATGAAATTTGCGGAATCAGGAGGAATCGTTTTGGGAATTTGCAACGGATTCCAGATTTTGTGTGAGAGCGGATTGTTGCCGGGCGCTTTGGTGAGAAATCGCAATCTGCGATTTATCTGCAAAGATGTTTACCTGCTCACCGAAAACAGCGACACCGTTTTTACGCAATCCCTTTCTCACAACGAAGTTATCAGGCTGCCGGTTGCGCATAATGATGGGAATTATTATTGTTCCGAAAAAGATTATGAGTATCTGAAAAGTTATAAGGGGATAACATTTCGTTATTGCGATAAGAAAGGTAATGTCGATGATAAATATAATCCCAACGGCTCCAGCTATTCTATTGCGGGTATCATAAATGAAAAGGGTAATGTAATGGCTATGATGCCGCATCCGGAGAGATACATGGAAAGCATACTCCATGGAGATGATGGCAGAAAAATATTTGAGTCTATTCTTGAAAGTCAGGCGGAGAAGGTTTTAAATTGAAAAAGCGGGAACTAACACTTATTACGATTGCATTGCTTCTTGGCGCCATATTGGGGGGATTGATAGGCGAGATCGTGGGATCATACCTTCCTGAAGGCGCGGTTAAGACGCTTTTTACCAAGAGTTTCGATATCGGGTTTAAGCCGTTTGTGGCGAATTTTTATGCGATCTCCTTAACATTCGGTATAATGTTTAAAATTAACTTCGTTTCAGTTGTATGTGTAGCTTTGGTGCTAATATACTTTAAATGGTGGTATATATAAGATTTCCCTTTTATGAAAAGAGAAACTAAATTATATTACACTCGTATGAAATCTGAAATGAAGGAGGTGTTGGCATGTTAGGCGGAATTGGAGTTCAGGAACTCCTTTTAGTATTGCTGGTCGTTTTGCTGCTTTTTGGAGCAAAGCGGATTCCGGAGATAGCCCAGGGGATGGGTAAGGGATTGAAGGAATTTAAGAAAGCGGTCAGGGATGTAAAAGAGGAAGTTGATTATCCCGAGCCATCGTCGAAACCCAAAATAGAAAAGAAAGATAAACCCGACGAACCGAATCAGGGTTAAGTTGTGAAGAGGATATTTACTCCTGAAAACATAGAAAAGATATCCGAATGCCTTAATGCGGCTGAGGTTAACAACCTCACCGATCATTATCGCCTCATAATCGAAAACAGGCCTGAGAATCGCAGGATCAGTGTGGATTTGTATCCTGTTGCCGAATTAGGCAGTAAGATAAAGGGACCGATGGTGGCGGTATATACGCCGGAGAGCCATCTTCAGCTTCATAATTGCTCCGGATTTGTTATCAGCAATGAGCTTGGGGAAGTCACTTTCGTTGCCGAAGCGGGCGATAAGATTTCCGGGATCGTGGTTGAAGTTGGCGCCGCTTGTTCTCTTTATGCCAATGTCGATCGCCAATTAATCTCCTCCGATTTCTCAAATTTAGGAGTGGAGGTGGTGCTATCCGGGGTTGCGCTTTCACTTGCCGAGTCTATTCTGGATGACGAACAAGAGCGGAAGTAGCTTTGATTTAACCTCGCAATTCAATATACTAACCATTCAAATTAATATTTAAAGCAATATGTTCTGATGAGTGTAGGAACGATTATAAGGAAAAGACTTTTAACCGGCGTGCTGATTGTGGTTCCAATTTTTGTTACCATGGTTGCGCTTGAATTCATCTACAATATCCTCAATGGTATAATTTCCCCGTACATTGACCAGTTGATCGGGTATCATATTCCCGGGCTGGGAATATTGGCGCTTGTTTTTTTTATATATGTTATAGGATTGATAGGAAGCTCTATATTTGCGCAACAGCTTATAGCCCTTACGGAGAAGGTTTTGGCGAAAATACCTTTAGCCAAATCTTTTTATTTCGGAACCAAACAACTTATCGAGGCGGCGCAGGCGCCAACCTCGGGCGCATTCCAGAAAGTGGTAATTGTGGATTTCCCCAAACACGGAAGTTCAGCCATAGGATTTGTAACCGCGCAGCTTACCGGGGAGCAATCGGAATCACTCGGGGGCGGTAAGATAAATGTATTCGTACCTACTTCACCGAATCCCACCAGCGGCTTCATGTTAATCCTGAACGAAGGCGAGTACAAGGAGACGAATCTCACGGTGGAAGAAGGTATGAAAATGATTGTTTCCGGCGGGATACTCCTTCCGCCGAAGCTTAAATGAGTAATGTTTTCCCGCCCGGGGAAGGTTTACACGCCTCTTGATTACTCGTCCATCGGCTACGTGATTGACTCACAACCCGTTAATTTTACAAACTAACATCTATGAGATAATCGGCTCAGCAGCGGAAATAAAACCGGCACAAATATCAACTGAATTGCTATCCCGGGCAAACCTGTTATAGTCGATGCATACAGCCAGGTTTCCGGAGGATACGGAAGCTGCAGGAAATATCCGGCGATAAAATAGCCAAAGGCAAAAGCCATTCGCCCAGCTATCAGCGCTAACAATAGCGATACTATAAGCGGTAGCTTCAATCTATAATAACAGAGTCCGATTATCGATCCGTAGAGCGGTAGTTCCAAAGTCATCATGGGGACCGCATAGGGAGGGGGCATTCCGGTTAAAAGGAAACTCAATCCCGGAGCCAACAGCCCCACCATGATACCGGAGAGCGGTCCGAGCAGCGCGCCGGCAAGTAAAACCGGCAGGTGCATCGGAAGAAATATCCTCCCATACAATTGGAACTGATGGAATATAATCGGGAGTACTATCGCTAATGCTAAAAGCAGTCCGCTTAATACAATAATGTAAACGCGGTTAACCATTGTTATTTTTCCTGGCTATAAGAATATATCTGCCAGCGCTGTCTTCAATTGAAATATCTTCAAAGCCTGCTTCGGTTAACATTTTTCTAAATTCGCTTTCAGCAGGGAGCAGATCGTTTTTGACCTCCTCACCGGCATGATAATGATGATCTTTTATTTCCTCGCTGCTTAAAAGATGAACCACGCAAAAATATCCTGCGGCTTTCAATATCCTGTATACTTCCGTGCATACCTGCCTTTTGTCTGAGAAATGAGGAAATGCGGCAAAGGCTATTACCCGATCGAAACATGAATTTCGAAAAGGGAGTCGATTAGAGGTTGCGCATATTAATGAACCTGCGGGATACGCCAGCGATGCTTCCGATAGCATTTTGCGGGAGAAGTCCATACCATAAACCACTCCGCTGCCTTTGTTGATGTCCTGCAAAACAGGATAGAGTATACCGGTACCGCAGCCCAAATCGAGTATAGTATCTCCGGTGTTAATAGGAAGCGCAGACAAGATATCCTTTGCCTTTTCTATTACTTCCGGTGGATAATTTTTATCCCAATCAGTAGCATGATAATCGAAGAATTTTCTTCGGCGGTTATCGGAGTCTTTACCGGACAACGTGTTACTTTCTCTATATTTGTTATTGAAGAATATTAGCGGGAATTAACCGTAGCGGATACCCCCGAGGAAATTGCGAAGGATCTCCTCCATCTGGCGTAAGCGGAAGGGTTTGGAAATGAATCCATCCGCCCCCGCCTCGAATACCTTTTGCCTGGTATATGCCTGCGCATAACCGGTTATTATCACCACCGGCGTTTTGGGATTGCGTTCCTTTATCTCCTGCATCAATGTAATCCCATCCATTTCGGGCATTCTGATATCCGATATCACCATGTCGAACTCCTCGGATTCGAGAACATTTAAGGCTTCATTTCCGTCCTTTGCTCCTTTGGGGTTGTATCCATAAGTCCTGAGAGCCTCCATCAACATGGAACGCAGCTTATCGTCATCATCAACAACCAAAACCTTCTTATTTAGAAAGGCATGTATTCCTATCTGCTGAAAATCGTAAAGGGTAAGTACTTCATCTATAACTTTTTCCACCCGCTCAATCCTGAAAGGTCTCTGCAAAAACTCATCAACTCCTGCGGCGCGAGCATCATCGATATTGAACTTAATTACCGGGTCGGTGATAAGTATAACAGGAATATGCATCCGGCGAGCCCGTACGGCTCGGATGAAACGATATTCAGGGCTGTCGACCATGATGTTGTCTAACAATATCAGATCCACAGGCTTGCTGTCCAGAACCTCATTGGCGACATAAAGATCCTCTGCAACCAAAACGCCGTATCCGATCGATTCCAACGTATCTCTCAACAGGTCTCTAATCTGGACATCACCGCTTATTACCAGTATTTCCACTAAACCACTCATTGTAATTTTAATATTATTTAAAAAGCTCCCTTTGTCAAGGTTGATTATTGGTATTTCTTCTCATTTATAGAATAATATGTACTTATCTATTGTGCAATGATTTTCTATAAAAACCGTAGCCAAATTCGGAATGAGTTATGTTAATACCGCTTATAATACAATTACCGGTTCATTATCGATAAAATTTCTTTGTGTTTACCGTATTCTGAATATTAATTACCCGCTATGAAAACCAGAAGCATATAGTCCGGATAATTCATAGAAACCACGAATTGGTAGATGAAGGTTTGTCCTTCGGACAGGCTGTTGATAAAATCAATTCTCTGAAGCATACAGACAGGAGCTCGTCGGCGATGAAATCGGGATGGGGTCTTAAATGGCTTAACCTGCTTCGTCATAAATCCGGTATGAAAGTAAATTAAATCAAACATAGAGAAAACCAAATGAAGATATTAGTAATAAACGCCGGCTCTTCTTCCATAAAGTATCAACTCTTCGATATGGAGGAAGAAAAAGCGCTTGCAAAAGGCAATGTAGCCCGTATCGGTATGTCCGGGGCTGTCCTGACGCATAAACCGTTCGACCGACCTGAAACCAAAATCTCCGGCGAGATACTCGATCACATAATGGCAATTGAGTATGTAGTATCAATTTTACTCTCGCCCAATCACGGTGTGATCAAGGATAAGTCCGAGATTAACGCTATCGGTCACAGATTCGTTCATGGCGGTGAGTATTTCGAAGATTCGGTGCTTATCACCGATGAAGTAATGGTTCAACTGAGGAAATGTATCGATCTGGCGCCTCTGCACAACCCACATAACCTACGGGGGATAAACGCCTGCTCGAAGATTATGGAGGGGATTCCTCAAGCGGCGGTATTCGATACGGCAATGCATCTTAAGATGCCACCTAAAGCGTATATGTACGGACTTCCATACAAGCTGTATAAGAAATATTCTATTCGAAGATATGGATTTCATGGGACTTCACATTATTATGTTTCCTGCCGTGCTGCTGATATATTGGGAAAGCCTCGCGAACAATTAAGGATAATAACGGCGCATCTGGGCAATGGAGCTTCGATTGCCGCAATCGATAAAGGGATATCGGTGGATACATCGATGGGGTTCACGCCGCTGGAGGGTTTGGTTATGGGAACCCGTTGCGGTGATGTCGATCCCGCCATCATACTGCATGTTATGGCGCGCGAAGAACTTACTTTGCACGAAGCAAATACGCTCTTAAATAAACATTCGGGATTACTGGGAATCTCCGGTATATCGTCGGACATGAAAGACCTCATGGAGGAAGCTGAAGCGGGCAGTAAAAAGGCGGCGCTTGCTGTGGAAGTTTACTGCTATAGACTGATGAAATATATCGCGGCGTATACCGGGGTGATGGGAGGATGCGATGCGTTGGTTTTTACAGGCGGAATCGGCGAAAACGCACCGTCGATTCGGGCTCAATCTTTGGCAGATCTGGAATTTATGGGGTATAAAATCGATGAGGATAAGAACAACAGCGTTGTCAGGATAGAGGCTGAAATCTCCGCTGATGATTCTCCGATTAAATGTTTCGTGGTGCCTACTAATGAGGAGTTGGTGATCGCCAGGGATACTTACAGGACTGTAAGCGAACTGAATGAGAAACAAAACTAAAAGCCGGGAATATCAGTAAAAAAGCGCTGTCCAAATCGCGATTTTTTATTATATTAATCAGTTATTTAAACAGGTATCGATAAAAACAAAATAACATAAATTGTTTATCATTCATACATTAATGATAAAGTGAAGAGTAACGAAGTTGGAGACCTTATGGTTAAAGTTCTGGAACATTATCATCTCGGAGAAAACAACTATAAGATTGTATTCGAAGTGCCGGAGTTGGTGAAAAAAGCTCAGCCCGGGCAGTTTGTTGTTCTGCGAATATCCGAAGAAGGCGAGCGGATTCCGATGTCTATCGGCGATATGGACCCCGAGAAGGGATCACTAACGGTAATTTATCAGGTGATCGGCAAAACTACCGCCCTGATGGCGACCCTAAAACCGGGCGAACATATTATGGATTGCGTCGGACCTTTGGGAAATCCCAGCCACGTGGATAAGAAGGGCAAATATATGGTAATCGGGGGCGGTATCGGAATAGCTCCGGTGCACCCCGCAGCGAAAAAGGCTCGTGAGAACGGAAACGAAGTGTTCGGAATCATCGGAGCCAGGACTAAGGATTTGCTGTTTTTCGAAGATGAGATGCGCAAAGCATGTGATCATCTGTATGTCTGCACCGATGACGGTTCCTACGGTGAAAAAGGATTCGTTACCGATGTGCTTAAGAGGTTAATCGATGAAGGAAACAAGCCGGATTTTATCCTGGCGATCGGTCCGGTGCCGATGATGAAGGCGGTTTGCGCCACAAGCAAGCCGTATGATATAGAAACCTGGGTATCGGTCAATCCAATCATGATAGACGGAACCGGAATGTGCGGAGCTTGCAGAGTTTCGGTTGGCGGTATTACCAAATTCGGCTGCGTGGACGGACCCGATTTCGATGGACATCTCCTCGATTTCGACGAGTTAACCAGCCGTTTGAGGATGTATCATCAGATGGAAAAGGAATCGATGGAGCAATTCGAGAAGAAGCAACCGTGCTACATCGGATTAAAGGAATCATCAAAAAAAAGCGCTTAGTATTTGAAGACAATTAGGAGTTGATAACGTTGAGTGAATTATCCAAAGCAGAAAGAATGAAACTACCCCGGCAGGCGATGCCGGAACAGAAACCGGATATTCGAAAAGTTAACTTTAAGGAAGTTCCCCATGGCTATACACCCGAACAAGCGATGGCAGAGGCAAGTCGTTGCATCGAGTGTAAGAAACCGAAGTGCATTGCCGGATGTCCGGTGGAGGTTGATATCCCCGGATTTATCAGGCTCGTAATGGATGGTAAATTCGCGGAAGCATCCCGAAAGATAAAAGAAACCAATTCGCTTCCTGCAATTTGCGGAAGGGTTTGCCCGCAAGAAGAGCAGTGCGAAGTGGTTTGCACTCTTGCCAAAAAGTTTACACCGGTTGCAATCGGAAACCTGGAGAGATTTGTCGCCGATTATGAGCGTGATAATAACCTTACTGAGCTTCCCGAAATTGCGCCGCCAACCGGAAAGAAAGTTGCGATAGTAGGCTCGGGACCTGCCGGATTGACAGTCGCCGGAGACCTCATCAAGCTTGGACACCAGGTTACCATATTCGAGGCTTTGCACAAACCGGGCGGCGTTCTGGTTTATGGTATTCCCGAATTCCGTTTGCCAAAAGAGATAGTTAAAGCCGAGGTTGATTATCTAAAACAGATGGGAGTTGAGGTAAAAACCAGTCATATTGTCGGCAAACTGGACACTATTGACGAGTTATTCGACCAGGATTATGACGCCATTTTCATTGGAACAGGCGCGGGGTTGCCCAATTTTATGCGTATACCTGGCGAGAATTTGAACGGCGTATATTCAGCAAACGAATACCTGACTCGCTCCAATCTTATGAAAGCCTATGACTTCCCCAATGCCGACACGCCGATTGCGCGCGGCAAGAATGTAGCGGTACTTGGCGGGGGTAATACGGCGATGGACGCAGTGAGAACCGCCTTGCGTTTGGGTGCGGAAAATGCATATATCATATACAGAAGGTCTCAGGTGGAGATGCCGGCGCGAGCGGCGGAAATTCACCATGCCGAAGAGGAGGGCATTCAGTTCTTGTTACTGACCAATCCTGTTAGATTTATCGGGAACGGAGAAGGTCGCGTGGAAAGAATGGAATGCATCCGGATGGAATTGGGGGAACCTGACGATTCCGGTAGATGCCGACCGGTACCGATTGAGGGGAGTAATTTCGAGATCGAAGTTGATACGGTGGTTGTAGCTATCGGAAACAGCTCCAATCCGCTTGTACCCAGAACCACCCCCGGCATGGACACTAATAAGTGGGGAAATATACTTGTTAATGAGGAGACGATGGAATCATCGAGGCCTGGAGTTTTCGCCGGAGGCGATATCGTGACCGGAGGGGCGACGGTGATTCTGGCGGCAGGAGCCGGCAAAAAGGCTGCCCGGGCGATTCATGAATACGTAATGAATAAAGAGTGAAAATTAGTACGGAAATTAGCATAATAGGCTGACTGTAACAATTGAAACTCAGATTATACTTGACAGGATGATATAAATAGTGTAATCTCTACAGGGTAACAGGCAAAGTTGCCCATTTTAGCAGTTTCGCAAAGCGCGTATTTGCTAACGGATGGTGGTCAATTAACGAGAGTCGCGCGGGGGATGTGATGATTTCTCTGGACAAGGCAGTTCAAGTTATATTAAGTGATTTAGCTCCTCTGGAATTGGAGACAATCCCAATTGAGCAAGCGCATGGAAGGATTCTTGGTAAGACTATTAAATCGGATACGGATATACCGAAATTCAACCAGGCGGCGATAGATGGTTATGCACTAAATGCGAGCGAGACATCAAAGATCGCACGCAATAAACCATCTGTATTCAAATTAGCGGGGGAATCCAAACCCGGGAAACCATTTTTAAAGAGCCATAAAAGGGGCGAGGCAATAAAAGTCAGCGCCGGCGTGCGTCTGCCCGAGGGGTATGATTCGGTTGTAAAGTATGAAGATGTAGCCAGACCTGAATCGAGCAAACTTAATGTATATACCCAGGTTCAAACCTGGCGGAACGTAATACGCGCAGGGCGGGAGATATCTGCCGGTGACAGTATTATGCCGGCGGGTAGAATATTGAACGCCGCCGATGTAGCCAGGTTATTGGAAGTAGGTTCAACTGAAATTGAGGTTTATAAAAAACCGAGGGTCGGATTGATATCCGTGGGGGACGAATTCCTTTCGGATTACGAGGAAGAGAAAAATCCCAGTATTTCGAGAAATCAATTCGTTGGCTCCATTATCTCCGAGACAGGGGGAGAGTTCGTTTATTTAGGCGCCTGTACGAACTCCCTTGAGCAACTCGAAGAAAAGCTCTCGGATACAGAAGGTTGCGACAATGTTATCATCATGGCGAACCAGTCAATCGACCATTATAACTTCCTGAAGACGGCATTTCGTGAACTCAAAATGGATCTGAAATTCTGGAGGGTGGCGATTAAGCCCGGAAAGTCGGTATTATTCGGAGTCCGGGACAGTAAACCTGTGTTTGGAATATCCGGTAATCTCTGGGCTACGGTTGTTGTTTTGGATCTGCTGGTTAAGCCGTTGTTAGCGGTGCAATCAGGATTAAGTGACGGGCGTAAACTGGAGGTAATAGCTCGCTTGACCAGGGAGTTGCGCACCAATCCAGCTATGACTCAGATATTCAAGGCTATCGTACGGATCGAACCCAACGGTCTGGCGGTAACGCCTATTCTGGATAAATCTCTGGGTGAGCTTAGAACGCTTTCAATGGCTAACGGATATATTATCGTTCCCCCGCAAACATCCAATATAAGGGCCGGTGAGAAAGTTCGGGTGGAGGTTTTCGGTCCTTTGGAACAGTCCAAATCCCTCAAATCAGAAAACCGTAGTTTTACCGAATAACTCTATTGGATTGATACCTATTTGCGGAGTGAATCAGGAATTGCTTGACTTCGGTTCACAAATGGATATATTGCATCCGGATGTGATATGTCATCATCTTGATCGTCGGCGCTAAATATAGTAGATCGTCTTCTATATCTTCGTGTTACCAACACATAATCAAAGAAGGATTGACATTCCTTACCTTGAGTCATAACCCTCTTTGATAGTTATCCTAATGGAGGAGGAATGTTCAGAACAATGATTGCTTTAATAGTTGTATCAACCTTTTTCATTTGCGGAAACATTATTGCGGCGGTTAATCCGGTATCGGTAGATGCAGGTTTTAACAATCCCGGCTCTTCAAATATTCACGAGTACGCCAATCAGCCGACATCTACTGATGAAATGGTAAATGACCGTTCCAAAACCGGAGTTGATACTCTATGGACAGCAACAATCGGATCCGATGCGCACGATTTCGTCGAAGCGGCAAAGCGCACCGATGACGGCGGCTTTATATTCGCCGGTTCTACTTTTGCCAGAGATAATCAGGATGCTTACATCGTTAGAACCGATTCTTTGGGCGACACCCTTTGGACCAAGATTATCGGTGGTCAATCTGTGGAGAAGCTGCAGTCGGTAGATCAGACGAATAACGGAGGATATGTATTCACCGGATACAGCACCGGATTAGGCGATGAGCTTGGAGATATCATACTTGTAAGGGCTAATGCCGATGGAATTATCATCTCGCTTCTCGCATACGGTTGGGAAGGGGAGGATAGAGCCACCTGTATCCGTGAGACCGCTGACCTTGGTTCGATTGCTGTCGGATGGACCGCTTCGGACCAGGGGGAGGATAGGGATATCTTGGTGATGAAAATGGATTTCTACGGAGATACGCTCTGGACAAAGCGTATTGGGGGTAATGATCATGATGAGGCGTGGTCGGTTATGGAAACCGGGGATGGGAACTTCGTTATTGCGGGGGCGACCAGGTCATACGGGATGGGCGCCTATGATGCCTGGGTCATGGAGCTGGATAGTTCCGGAGAGATGATCTGGGATTATACACATGGAGGTGAGACAAATGATTATGCATACTGTTTGGACAGCACCGCCAACGGGGATTATATAATTGCGGGATACTCCGAGTTCATGCCGAGTAGGGCTTCCGATTTTATGTTATTCAAGGTCAGCCGGTCGGGTTCTCCTATTTGGAGTCGGATTTATGGCAAGCAAGCGGATGAGAAGGCTCATTTTGTGCAATCAACTGATGACGGCGGCTACATCGTGGGAGGATTAAGATCGGATCGCTACTCAACCGGTAACGACATCCATATTGTCAAAACGCTCGCAAATGGCGATACAAGCTGGACGGAAACTATCGACGCTAACAATAGTTTGGGTTACCCATGGAATCGAATAACCGCACTGGAAACCGGCATAAATCGATTTATGGTTATCGGGCCAACGGGTATTCTCGATGCGAGCGGACACGATATTCGGATGTTCAACATCGCGGTCGATTTCAACCTTCAATATAATCCGGAGGACTATGAGTTCGAAACTTTCGGTGATTCACTATATCACCGGGAATTCAGAGTATCATCGGAATTATCGCAAGGATATGTTAAACCATATTCCGATTCCAACTGGATCGGATTCGAACCGGATTCCGCTTACTTACAGCCGGGCGATACTTCAACCTTTGCGGTGACGATCGATCCTGGCTTGATGCCGTTTCATGACTATTCCGGTGAGATAGATTTTGTGTCCAACCTTCCGGGATTAGATGGATATAGTATAATAGCCGATATCGAAGTTAATCCGCCAATCGCTATCGAAATGGAGATATTAACAAATCCCATTAATCCGGGAGATACCTTAAAATCATTTATTAGACTGTCCAATCCAACGCCTCAATACGTAAGCGGTTCTTTCTCGGTGTATGCGGAGTATCCGCCCGATACATTGATATGGGACCTCTATGGTCCGAAAACCCTTGTCTTTTTCCCCTACGGAGAGATCACCGGTCTCATTGAGAACAACACTCCGCCTGATATCCCGGAAGGCGAATATCAGTATCATGTTGACTTGCTGGCGTTTCCCGAGCTCGAAAATCACTTATCCCAACAGAGTATGAGCTTTATAGTTGAGACGGTGGCGGCTCAGTCTTATCCGCTGTTGCGATATGATAAATCGAGCAAAGAGACCTGGGATCTTCTGTATTCTGATTTCGGCGATTTTGTTCCACAGAACGACTTCTCAGCGATGTCTGATGATCGATCGGATTTGATTCTGTTTCCCAACTATCCAAATCCATTTAATGCGGTTACAGAGATAAGATACTTTGTCTCCGAGGAATCAAGGGTCCGCATCGACATATATAATCTTAGCGGAAGAATGATTCAGACTGTCGTTAATAAACGGCATCTACCGGGGGAATATAGTGTAAACTGGGACGCTTCGGATTTCGCATCCGGGGTCTATTTCTACCAACTGACCGCCGGCAACCGTATTATCCGTAACAGAATGGCGCTAATAAAGTAGTACTGGAGCTTTTACAATCCGTATGAGAATGATAAAAACCGAAATGAACGAAACAAGGTTAGTTAATGGAACGACTATCTGATTTAGGGAGGAACTTATGATTAGAATTTCGGGCTTGATAATATTGTATCTACTATTGTTTACACCGGAAATTATTGCGCTTGATACATTATGGACTGAGACATACGGGGGAGAATATCAGGAATATCTGGAAACTCTGGAGAGAACATCGGATGGGGGTTATATACTGGCGGGGTCAACCAATTCATTTACCGGCGATTGGGATTTCTATCTGGTTAAGATCGATTCACTCGGTGATACGCTCTGGACTCGCCTGTATGGCGGTACTGAAAACGATGAAGCGTATGCAGCTATACAAACCTCGGATGGCGGTTACCTGTTAGCGGGATACAGCAGAGCATTCGGTGAATACACCGGCGACGTATATTACGTCAAAACCGATGAGTTCGGTAACGAGGTTTGGAATAAGTCAATCGGAGGTGACTCCTGGGATGTCGCCCGAAGTGTCATGGAGACAAATGATGGTGGTTATCTAATTTCGGGTTGGACCCAATCCTTCGGTGCCGGCGATAGGGACATCTACATTATAAAAACGGATGAAAATGGCGATACTCTATGGAGTAGAACCTACGGAGGATATTCCAGGGACGAGGGGTGGGATGCGACACAAGTGGATAACGGCGGATACATAATTCTGGGTTCAACAGCATCGTTCGGCCAGCTTGCAACCAACATCTGGATTCTAAAACTGTTTTCCAACGGGGATACTCTATCCACCCTCAAAAAACAAACCGATAATCGGGAGTATGCATACAGTATGGAACGAACCTCCGATGAGGGATATATTATCGCAGGCTATGTTGAAACCCAAAATCATGGGAATAACTATGTATTAGGGAAAGTGAATGAGTATGTGGGTGATGAATGGGTCAGATTGCTTGGAGGCGCCTCGGACGATGAAGCTCATTATGCCCAGCAGACAATCGATGGGGGTTATGTAATCAGTGGTCGAAGCACTTCGTTCGGCAATGGTGATTCCGATTTCCATATAATAAAAACCGATACGCTCGGAAGGGAGAAGTGGTCGAAAACCTTCGGAGGATACGAAGATGAAGGAGCTGCCTATAACCGGGTCATCGTGAGACAAGCCCCAGATGGTAGCTACATGGTTGCCGGTTCCACCCGCTCATTCGGGAACGGCGGCTATGATTTCTGGTTGCTAAAGGTGGTAATAGACTTTAAACTGGAATATAACGAAGAGGATTTCGATACAGGTATTTATGCGGATTCTCTTGTTCATCTGCCATTCGATATATATTCCCAGGCCTCCTCAGGATATGTAAAACCGATTTGTGACTCGTCCTGGGTATCGTTTTATCCCGATTCGGTTTATCTTGACCGCGGGGATACAGTTACCGTTGAAGCGGAAGTTAATCCGGAGAGTTTTACCCAAGTCAACTACTCAACCTCAATTTATTTCGATTCCAATCAACCGGGACTGGAGGATACCTCCATTTCTATGAATCTAATAGTATATCCTCAGTTGGATGTTACGGTTTCAATCGAAGATGAAGAACTCTTCTACGGGGACACGCTTGTGACCGAGTTTATTGCATCTAATCCCACTTCCCAGTCAATTCCTATTTGGATTGAAGCAGTTGTCAGCCCCGTTGACGACACAATGGAATGGACGTCATTGAGTCCCAAAATGTTCTTCATCCTACCCTATGGCACAGTCAGCGGCACATTTAGAAATACCATACCCCAAACCGCGCCTCCGGGAATGTATGAACACCTGATAAGGATATCGCCGCATCCCGAGGTGTATCCACTGATCGGTTCGGATATTGCTCAATTCCGAGTTATCGGTAAAGCGCACGTGCCGTTCCAAATGGCAAACCGAAGCAGAGTGATAGAAAATAGCTGGTCAATGCTCGACTATGATATTTACCAGGACAAACAATCAAAGGGGACAACTATTATTGAAGCGATACGTTCCGATGAGGATTTATATCCGGTGTTGCGGAATAATCCTAATCCTTTCAATGCAGCAACAACGATTTCATTCGTGTTGAGCGAAGAATCCTATATCAACCTAAGTATATTCAATATACAGGGAAAAAGAATTGAAAACCTTCAAGATGGTATTCTTTCTGCAGGTTCGCACCAGATAAGATGGGATGCCTCACAATATCCATCGGGTATATATCTGGTTTTGCTGAATAGCGATAATTTCACGATATCAAAACGGATTTTATTGCTGAAGTAATTCGGCTGCCTGTATAAATACGCGACGAAATAATACAGTTCCAACGACCGTAATCCTCCAATCATACGGTTCTGAGTTCGCAGGTTTAACCCGTATAATTCATAAAAGCCAGTAACCCGTAACCGAATGCCAGTCCTTCGGGGATTTTACAACAATAAGCAATTTACAGTCCGGAATTCGGGGTCAGGAAAAGAGCCGGAAGCGCAAGGCTTCCGCTACCGATTAAGAAATTCATGAATTATCCGGGTGAAAAGCAGCACGCCCGGGGTGGTTAAGCATCCGTAAAATGCCCCGCTGTGCCCCGACTTTAAAATGTCTCCCGACAATTGTTATTATTTAATAAACTCGCAGATACCTACAAGCTCGTGATCGTCTCCCCTGGAATTCAATGCCCCGGTAATCTCGATAAAAGCGCGGCCGGTGAGGATCTTATTATCCAGATAGTAATCCTCTCCGGCTACAATCAGAGAATTTTCTTTATCGAACTCTATCTCCCATCCGAAGGGCACGCGAAACAGCGCCAGGTCGTAGGATCTGTCGGTTGTGATAAGCTTAAATGTATTGAAGGATTTCCTATATCCCCCTATACTCAAATAGGCATTGACAGCTTTCGGTGAATCTTCCAAATCATTTTTCGATGCGAACTCCATCATATCAGCACCATTTTCTCTGGCGAGAACAAACACATCATCGTTAAAAAGCATGAATCTCAAAAAATCCTTATATCGGTTTCGGTACTCAGCGGTGATCGGTTCGTAATTTACCCATCTGGTAAAAGCACACAGTATCCTGCCTTCGATTTCCTCGTCGCCAATCTTAAGTTTCGCGTCCGCCAAGCCATATTGTATCCTCAAATCCTCGGTGTCTGATTCTTTATACATGATTGAAATGCAATCGGATTCAAGGACGAAATTATCCTCGGAATCGGTATAATCGATAATATACTCACATCCCCGAATCGACACTTCTACTCCCGGAGGACCTTCCGGAATAGAGGGCCGGGAGGTTAAGAGCCGATATTTCCCGGTTTTCCGCAATTTGTGCCAGCTGCCGTCTCGAGAAAAACAGCCCCAAAATTCTCCGGTATAAACCTCCTGCTTCTTTTCCCTTCCGAGATCACAAACAAGTATATCTCTCTGATCAGTATCCTCTTCAACGAAGACAATCAAATCACGATAATAAACGATGTCAGCTTCAATGAAATCATCAGCCGGAATCAAGGCGGGTTCCGGCGTACAAGACAGCAGACCATACACAACCAATCCAACCAAGGAAATTGCGATAAAAAGCTGTGATAAGAGCCCTTTTTCAAATTTCATAATGTTACATTAATTTCAAGTAACGATAATGTCAAGAGAAATTGGAGAGCGAATCCAGGGGATTGCGGCATTCACTGCATATCTTTGAGTTTCAGCCAGGTGTGACGTTCCAGGAAGCTTCCCTCCACATTCTCTTCGAGTTCACCGAACAACTTAAATGGCGCTGCGTATGTGAGAATGTTCGGATCGAGCGTTCGGGATGTATATACTCTCGCCGACAAATCGGTCAGTCCGATAACGCCCCGCGGTTTATCGCGCTTCGCCTCTTTGTATGCCCATATACCGATAGTCTGACATCCGGCGCTGAATGGAGCGATAACATTATCGGCGGTCTCGCGGGCATAACTCGATAGAACTATCAATGCCGATAATTGGTGCGGATTAACCGGGAATATCACTATTTCCGGTTGTTTATCGCTCGCATCTACATCTTCAAGGGGACGAAGCATTACGAATTTGGTGGGGATATCGATAATCGGTAGCGAATCGACGAATTTTTTAACCAGTTCCGGTGATTTGAGATACCGTTCACCATGCAAGAAATTCTCATACGATTCCTTTCTCATATACGGCTTTACTTTCTCCGCAGTTTCCCTTCCGCGTTCCCATTGCTCGTTACCAGTGGACAAAAAGTGGTAAAAACACTCAATCCCCCCTTGCCAGTTTTCATACTGATTACCGAATCCCAAACCGACCCCACCGCCAATACAACCGAATGTTTTTCTGTCGAATGCTACTGTCTTGCCCTTAGCTGCCAGGGCGAACATCGACATCACGCAACCCCAATTGTCTTCTCTGAAACTGAGTACATCCTCCGGCACATCGTCCGTCCATATTAGCGCTACCGGATGATATTTCAATTCCAATGATTCCGCAACTTTAGACTTCATACGATACTCAAACCTCCAGTTGAAACTCGCTCCGATCAGAACGTATCGATTTTATTTTATTAGAATTCTCCGCATCCGGCTTATCTCCCATGAAAAAATCGACCTTCATACTCCGCCGGTCGATGTCGTAAACATTGTGCCACATGGTTCGCCATGGATATTCCAACTTGTTGTTGGGAGAGTCCGGATCGTCTGCTGTCATTTGATTACACCGCGTAATATCCCAAATCTCATCTTCTGTAAACCTCCCGGTATGCCCACCGATCAGGCTATCGAGTATACGAAATCTATTGTAGGTATGGTCAGGCGCGCTATGCTTGGGTAGTTTATCCAATGTTCTGTATTTGTGGAGAGGATGGTTGGTTTTTACCTGAGGTTTACCCGGTTCCCCATCGAGGATATATTCGCGATTGTGGAAAAATGAGTATTCCCAAAGGAATGACTTACCGAATCTATCCGCAATCAGAAAATGGAGCGGAATGAATCGATAATACTGCTTGGTCGTAAGTAAAGCCATCTTAGCCTCCTCAACATTGGCGCAGGTATCCATAATCATGCGGGTTATCTGTATCTCCGCTAAACCTACCGCGTTAAGCTCGGATGGCTCTATTCTCCTTTTCATTATAGATTCATGGTCTGCCACCAGCGCAACCGTTAATCCTTCGGAATTAATGCCATCCATGCAGGAGCCGAGTAGATCGAAAATCGAAAGAAACAGAGCGGGATATCCCTTATCGGGGTAAACCTCCATTATATACGGACGACTGGTACTGGGCTGTTCGCTGTGTTCCGGTACCACGCCCAATGCTCCCTTAAAGGTGCCGACCGGGAAATCAAAGGTGCGGCTTAATATACCATGTTCACTCTCGGTGGTATCGGGAGGATAGTAGATAGCCGAACAGCCGGGGAGTCCCATTAAGTAATTGAGATGAGCGAAATCGACCTCATAGTTATCCGGCTCCATGCCGTAAGAGTCTGCCACCCCGCGCATACGTTTTAGATGAATGGGGTAGTTTACTTCCAGCCATTTAAGCTGAGCTCTGGTTCTCAGCGGATCTGTATGAGGTACTTTTCGAACGTCGTGTCTTTCCCGAGCGATATCCGCTAATTTCCTACCTATTTCGTAATTTGAGCCGCGTAGCTTAAGGTGACTCACCTCCATAAAGTCCCGAGGGCTACCGGCTACATGATTTTCCTCAAAATGAAACGACAAACTCACTACTCCGGACTGCCTGACAAATTATACCGCTATTCACCCTTTAATTTCTTAGAGCCCTCCTTCAGGAATTCAATTACATCGTCTATAACTTCGCCGCTTAATGCGATTCCCTTCTTGGTAGGTTTATACTCACCGTCATCACCCTCGAAATACACCCTGACGTCTATAAACCTTCTGCCTTTAAACTCGCTCTCGGTTACCAGTATCTTTTCGGTTGCGTTTTTCTGTATTTCACCAATAGTGGTTCCCATACGCTTTTTATTCCTCTCGTCTATTTTAGGTGAAAAAAATCAACAATTTCTAATATAATTTATAAGTATCTTATCGAAGATAATTTCAAACTGTTTAATTAATTTTTATAAGCCCTTTACCACATCCAAAAGTTCCTTGATTTTAGCGGAAACATCTCCTTTAAGATGAAACTTCAGGATTCTTCGGTTGTGCCTGACCAATGCCCGGTAATCTCCGGCTGCCTGCGCATTGATTAAAGTCTTGAATCCGAAGCCTTTCCCCGGGATCTCGAGATCGACCGGTTCATCTCCTGTTATCTGTATAAATAATCCGTTGTCCGCCCCTCCCTTGTGCATTTGTCCGGTTGAGTGCAAAAATCGAGGGCCGAAACCTAAGGTAGTCGCTATCCTGTACTCATCCCGGATATGATGCCGAACCTCCTGAAGCAGTCCGGTATTTTCAGCGGATGGATTAATAAACGCCATCAACGCCAGATAATCCCCCTCTCTTCGCGAGAATAAAAACTCCCTTAAAGCGGTTGTAAGCTCCATCGCATTAGTTTGCGCAATCACCTCGATCCCGTTCGCCTCAAAACTAACCGGTTCCCTACTTAATGAACCGGATGTACTGTAATCCTCCAAAACCTCCTTGGTTATATCCTTGCTCTCCTGAACATTGGGCTGATCGAAGGGATTGATCCCCATAACAGCTCCTGCAACAGCGGTTGCCATTTCCCATCGATAAAACTCCGATGCTAACGAATATGCATCCCCAACATGAATCTTTACTACCGGGTGACCATTATCGATTAGCTTCTCAACCAATGTTTCGGCGTCTTTGTCACCATCGTTGGAAAACCATACGAACTGCCTGTCAGTTCCATAAACCTCGGGAGAACCTGACTTCTCATTTGCAATCGGGACTATCGACTTACCTTCTTTACCGATACTTTCCGCAATAAGTTGCTCCAACCAGTCACCCAGCGGCTCCATCTCCGGTGGGGATATGAAAGTAACTTTATCCCTACCTCTTGTAGCTAAAATCCCCATAAAAAGCCCCAATATGGCGCCGGGATTCTGATTTGTTGACACTTCCGGTTTGTTCCTGTCCGCTGTCTCCTTAGCGTTTTCCAAAAAAGTCTTAACATTGATTCCGGCAAGAGCCGCCGGCACCATGCCGAAATATGACAGCGCAGAATAACGTCCGCCGATATCCCTGAAATTGAGAAAACATCGACGGAATCTCCTCTCGCGGGCGATCTCCTCCAATTTTGAATCCGGATCGGTTATAGCAATAAATTGGCTCCCCGCTTCCCCTCCAACCTCATTTTCCAGTTTGCTGAAGAAGTAACTATAAAAGCAATCGGTTTCGGTGGTGCTACCGGATTTGCTGGCAACGATAAATATCGTCTTTCTGAGATCGACACTATCCTCAATATTCTTTATCGCTTCAGGGTTGGTTGAATCCAGGATCATCAATTCAGGATATCCCGAATCATTCAGAACGGGAGCGAATCTCTTTGCGATAACCTCCGGCGCTAAACTACTGCCGCCCATACCCATATGAAGGATTTTCGTAAATCCCCGGGACTTAATCTCCTTGGCAAACGCCTTCAAATCATCGGCGCGATCCTTCATTTCCTCCACGACATTAAGCCAGCCGAGACTGTTTAGGATATTTCTCCGAGAATCCTCGTCGTTTTTCCAAACGGTAGGCTCTTTATCCCATATTCGTCTCACGATATTGTGGGAATCGAAATAATCCAGTATTGATAAGAAGTCCTCGTGATACTGGCCGAAAAACAATTCCAGATCACCGCATGTATAGTTTCCGATTTTCATTATTATCTCCAGTTGGATTAATTTTAAGGATAGATAATAAATGCATGCGAGTGAATAAATCAAGCATGAAATCAACAATTTACGGGAACGGTCGGAATTGAATGACATATAAGATAATTTTACTTGACAACCCTCAGTTTATATCTATATTTGGCGATACAAAATTTAGAGTTTAATTTTGATATTTCGATAATTCAGTATGCGGAATTACGTTGGAAGCGTGATTAAGCGCTGCGGAAGTATCTTAACGAGATCAAAGAATTCCCGATAACTCAGTTGGTAGAGTCCCGCCGGGGCGGGATTAACCACAAAGGCGAATCGGGAGACGAACTTGAACATTCCCCGATAGCTCAGCTGGTAGAGCGGGTGGCTGTTAACCACCTTGTCGCAGGTTCGAGTCCTGCTCGGGGAGTATTTCTTGTCATTAATGGATTATGGCATTTTACGTTTACGTTCTTTTCAGCCGTACCAGCAATCGCTTTTATTGCGGCTCAACTCGTAATTTGCAACTCCGTATAAAACAGCATAATCACCCTGAATATACCGGTACACTTACTACCAAGCGTTTTAAGGGGCCTTGGGAATTGATATGGAAAGACCAACTTCCCTCGCGTTCGGACGCCATGCGGCTCGAAAAGAAAATTAAAAAGCGAGGCATAAAACGCTTCATAACTGAGAGCTCAGCTGGTAGAGTCCCGCCGGGGCGGGATTAACCACCTTGTCGCAGGTTCGAGTCCTGCTCGGGGAGTATGGTGCGCAAGCAAATGCAGTGCGGTAACTTATGGGGATTGGCGGATAATGAAAAGGTCGGGAAATGATTCCCGACCTTCTTGTTTGCGATTGAGTATGTGATAGCCTACTTCAGTAATGTCATTCTCTTTGTAATCGAATTCTCACCAATCTTTAATCTATAGAGGTAAATGCCACTTGAGTTGTTTGATGCATCCCAATTCGCAGTATATACTCCGGCACCCTTATACCCCTTTACTAAGGATTCCACTTTCTGTCCCGCCAGGTTGTAAATGTCAAGATTTACATTACCCGCTTGGGACAATTCAAATGAAATTGTGGTAGTAGCGTTGAATGGATTAGGATAATTCGATATCACATCAGTAAGATCACGCGTATTATACTCCTCTTCATATCTGAATAGATCCCATCTTTGATTATCGGTAAAATCTCCTTCAATTACTGTGAACTCGAAGTAATGAGAATCGGTTATAATTGGATAATCTCCGATGTAGAATATGAAGTAGTATTCCCCGAGTGGGGCGTAACTCGGAACGTGCCGTGGAATATTATGGAATGTCACTGTGCTGTCGCTTAGAAAGGGCCAGCGGTGTCTCACGCACAAAGGTCCGTATGAATTCCCGTTGGGTAACGTCAAACCGGTCCAGCCATCAATTCTTACGGTGGAATCTGCGTGATTAATAACGGTGAGATCATAAAGAAAGTCGCCTCCGCAGGGCACATTGATTGGTGGATCGATCGGAGAAATTACCACTTCCTGTTCTTGGGCGTATGCATACGCGCCGCACATCAATAACGCCAGTAAGGTTATTGAAATCAATCTTGGTTTATTCATAACTTACTCCTTTTGATAAAGTTGTTTCGAATAATGACCTTTCTATATAAAAGCGGCGGTTTTCTCTGAATCCGACCCCTATTCCTGTTATTCGTACGTCCATCTATCCTCTAATTCACCAAATGGGGCGTGATAAAAATTATAATCTGGGTATCCCGAACCTCACGTTCGTCATACCTGAATAGATATCCCAGAATCGGTATACTCCCAAGTAATGGTATCTTATTCTGACTCACCTTCTCCGTTTGAATATTCAATCCCCCTATGGTCGATGTTTCACCATCTTTTACCCGCACAACAGTGTTTGCAGTCCTGCTGCTTATTTCAGGAAGGCCATCTTTCCCAGAACCTATTACATCGCCAACCTCAGGTTTAACCCGTATCGTTATACTGTTATCTCCCGAAATATAGGGGGTTATCTCCAGTTTTATCCCCGAGCTTATAGATTGCAGTGTATTATATTGATAAGTTTGAGATGTGCTGGTTTGAATGATGAAGTACTGATCCTTGGTTATTCCTATCTCAGCTTTGTTGCCGTTAACCGTAGTAATACGCGGATTAGCGCGGATTTTCGCTTCGCCTGATTGAACCAGCGCTTCCAGTGATCCCAAAAGCTCACCGGTGTAATCTCCCAGATCGAATGCCATATCAGCATAGCTTGCTGAAATCGCCTTGGTGCCAAGGTCTGTATGATCTGTTTGTACATTCCAGGATGGATTGCCTGACGACCTGGTGAGTGACCAGTCGAGTCCCATCTGTCGCAACGCACTTGTGGTGATCTCGGTTACTACCACATCGATCAGTATCTGCTGCACCGGCTCATCTATCTGAGCAAGGTCTGCCTCTATTCTGCTGATAATCGATGCAGGGGCGGTTATGCAAACAGCGTTCGTGCTTTTCGAAGATTTAACATACGGCTTAAAAAAATCGGAGAGCAGCCCAATCGCTTCGGATGACTCAATATTCGCCAGATATATTAACTTGGTTTCTGATAGCAGTTCAAATGCGGGATCCGACGGATTGGATGATCCCACGATATATATATTGCCGTCATATTTGTACGCATATCCCGCCGGGGTCAAAATCGCATTAAGGACATCCTCCAGTTCCTGGTCGATAGCTTCGTATGTTACCAATCCCTGCACGGTTTTATCCCAGATTATCGGAATGCCTGATTCCATGGAAAGATCGGTGAGTACCTGCCTGAGATCGATCTCGAAAAATGAATTAGAAATTAGAAACGATTCCTCATTAATATCTGACATCGAGCTATTTTGTGTCTCTAAAAGAGTATCCTCGTAGACCGTGGGATCTACATCTGATTTTTCTTCAGCCGAATTACTCGGCAAACTTCTCTTCAGCTTAATAATGACCTGTTGTTCTTGTGGTGCTAAAGCGATTGACTCCGCTTGCGACAAATACTCTGCCGCCAATGCATAGTTGCCCGTTTTGTTATGAACTTCCGTCAAGTTTGTTAAAAGATAGAACCTGAAAGGCCTGTTAACCTGCGTTTGCAGCCTGTTTTCCATCAGACTGACCGCCTCATTATAGTAGTGATCAGCAATTAATCGATTTACGAGTTTCTCCAATTCTATTTGATCATTTGTCTTAACTTGATTGTTGTTCTTTATTGCATTGGCATTCGGAATCACAAGAAAGGCTGACAGGAAGGTGATAATCAGTATCATATGCCTAATTTTAAAATAGTACCGTGAATAACGCATCGAACTCTACACCCCCTCCCGCCTGAGACCGGATGAAAAATGTGTCTTAATAATGGATAGCCAAATCGTACGATTTAATATCGTGTTACTGAAAGTCATCATAGTTCCGGAATTATATTCTGGATAAGTTGTAGTCTATAGTAACCATCGGCTTGCGTAATTGGTATATATCCGCTGATCCGCACTTGAAAGGCGTGATCCCCGGCCGGAAAACGCACTTTCAGGGAACCATCCGATTGTCTCTCAATTGACTTGAAATCGCCACCGTTTATGGATATTTCCCATGATAACGGTATGTCGCTATTGTCGGGATTATTGATCTCTCCGAAAATATTTTCTACGAAGTACAGAGAAGGATCCGCCTGCGGGATTGGATTGTCGGGAATGAGAGTCCAGATCGAATTCAAGGCGATTGAAACAGTGCCATCCAACAGGATTTCAACCGTCGAATCGGATGCCACTCTGTGCATCTGACAGGTAGTCCAATCGAGATGGAAGTCAATCGTGGGATAATCCGGCTGCGCAAATGGAAGTCCATTTTTAGTGGTAACCTTTGAATCAGGCAGATTTATTATGTTCTTTTTAGCGAAATCTCGTTTATCTATATGATTTGGGTAAGGCACATTTATTTCAGCCTTTTTGGGTGCGACTGCCCAAACGGTCGGAATATTCAGGAGTATGATAATTATAATAATGGAAATTCTTGTTTCGATGATTCTCGCGTTCATTTTTTGTTCAATCTGCTCCTCATAGAGTGCCGTTCAATAGTTAATTAATCTCCACCTTTTGATACTTGACTATTGGCTGCGTATCTTGTGCATAATTTACCGCCAGTATTATTCTATACGTTCCGGAATCCATATTCGGCATATCAATCTCGAATGGTAATTCGTTACCCGGAAGGATATATGTTTGCCTGCTACCAAAGTCTTTAGCGGTTCCGTATGGTTTATATACCCCTACCGCAACTTCTTTTTCAAAACTCATCCCTCCGGAAACAAAGCAGTGAACATTACCTTCATTGCGAACCTTAAATCTGAACCTGTGTAGCGTTAACTCCGGCGCGACCTCGCGTTTCACCCGGATACTGTCTGCTTCCACTTTATACTCAAGATCCTTGGGGCTGGAAATAGCGATCAGCTGAGTACGCGCCGCCATGAATTCATCCGGCAAATCCTCTTTCAAATCTGAATCCAAAAAGGAAATAGCCGAATAGTACTCGCCGGCTATATCGGGTGGAGTACTCACTTTTAACTTGAAGGATTGCCGGCGTCCTGGCGGTATGACGATTTCCTCATTCATAAACTCCAACCATGGAGTGCATGAACGCGTTTGCAGACTTTCATCAACTCCCAGTTTGGGCTGTCCCACCTGATTTAAGTTCCATTCCAGTTTTCGAGGTACAAGGGTGATGGTATCATCAATTGTGTTCATGAGCATTATTGGCAAGTAAGTAGTTCCCCCGGGAGTAACCTTCTTTTCTTTAAACGGCTCCCTGAGTGCAAATCCCGGTGAAGAAGCGCGTATTAATTTCGCTATTTCATCGTTAATCGCGCCCGGATATACTTCCCCTTCGTAAACAGCAAATGCGAAGGAGTTTGTCATAGATCGATTTTCCGATGTCTGCAAAGCAATACGTAACATGTAATACCCATCATTGAGGATTCCATCGCCAGTTGCGTTCAGGTTTCGTGTTTTCCCGGGCAGAACATATCCTTTACCCGCTCTGAAAGGCGCCGACCCGATTCGGGCTCCCGCTTCGCTGTATATACTCACTAAACCCGAAACACGTGTGTGAATATTCCCATCATTACGTACCGGCATCATCACCTCCCACCCCTTCTGAGTTCCGAAATCGGTTATCACCGGTGATTTTCCTCGAGAACCATGTGGATAAACAAGAAGCGTGTCGGGAACAATAATCGCTTTATTCCTACTGGAAGGAACTGTGATTAATACCGCAACCACCGCCTGGCTTTTCAGCCCAATCTGTGATTCCTTCATATTTGCTCTTTCACCGGATAGAGGAAATGATACATCGATGAACTCACCCTTGATTAAGCCGTAATATCCGCCTTCCGCGTCACGAGGTACGGTTACGCTACCCTTTAGCTGCAGCGATTCATGTGGTGAAAGGGAGTACTCCTGAGGGCTGAGTTCTATCCAATTACTGCATCCCCTGAGCAGGCAACTATCAGCAATGAACGGTTTACCTTCTTCGGTTATGTCCAGATCGTGTATGCTATATCTACCAGGGCTTTCTTCATCGCTGTTGTTCATGATTGTGATTATGAAAGTCTCCCTGCCTCCCCGCGTAACCTCTAACTCCTGGATTGGGGGGATTATTTGTATATTGGCTCTGGTAATGGGAATTAATACACAAAAGAACAGAGCGATTTTAAAACTTAGGTGTATGGTTTCTTGAAGACGATTTGGCATATTTATTTGTGACTTAGTATCTCTGATATTTCGTTATAATTAATAGCTCAGCTGGCCGGGTTCCAGCTGACCTGCGATCTACATTACTGGAGCCGGGCAACCTGACATTGTCAGGGAATAATACCCGTCCGCTTCGTGATACAAGAGCGTAAAGCAACCCTGGAACTGGAACCAATGGTCGCATGCTGGCACCGGCTCTAAGGTTAGGTCTGGATCCGGAGTTAAAGGAGCCCAATTGCCCTGGTCATCGGGCCAATAGAAGTTTTGCTCATATTCTGTACCTGTACCCCATCTTCCGGACCAGCTAATCGGTATATCTCTGGCGTCTGAACTACTTCCGCCTAATACATTCTCTCTGAAATAGAGATAATCTAAAGGATCATCACCTTTCATTAGCTGAATATATTGACCATTGTTGCTCTGAATCAGTCCTTCAATAATGAAGCAAATTTCCTCTTCTTCATCACCGAGCCTATGCCATTGATAAGAAGTGTAATGGTATGTCTGCAGTGAGTACATTTCTATCCAAAGTTCTAATGTGATCTCTTCATAATCTATATAACCAGGATTGTTGGGATCAGACCAATCAACGATCCAACCCGCTCCTCCGCCTCCTCCGTCAGGATCATATAATCCCCAGGCGCTGAAGGATCCGGTGGTCGTTTGCCAATTATTAGGATTCATTCCCCACCCGCCCTGATAGGCGCCGTGAGCAGGTGGCGGAGTGGCATTCGCAGTCATCGGAATGATCAGGAATATTCCAATCAATAAAATCAGGATCTTGTTCATGGAACTTCTCCTTTAAAAAGTTGTTGAAAATTATGAGAGAGTTCCCGATATTATAATCGGGAGACTCGTCTCTCCCAGCCGTCCCTCGGATCTAACCTTCACGTTTTTCTCCGAGGGCGGTTTTTTTATTTCAAAACGCCAAATGTACCCGGTCTTCGCCAGTTACTGCGAAGAACATCCAGCATGAAATAATCATAATGCCGTAATCACTGACCAATTAAAGAAATATTGTACGGCTTCCTTGCCCCCAACCTGATACTGTTGTATAGTCTAATATCAAAGCTAGCCCCTTTGTATCAATCTAACTAAAGTCGTATGATAATATACGTATTCAGCTACTTCCAAATCATCCAGCCCTTCATTTTAAATTCCGCCCCCTCTACCCTTAACGGGGACGACATTAGCCCATGGCTTCCCCCTCACCCTCGAACCAAGTGACATCAAACCAACCTCAATATTACCCACTCTCCACCACTCTGGAATAATTATTTGAGATGATTCGCAGTACCTCCAGGTGAACCAGCAGAACTAAGACTCCTTCCTCACTTCGGTTTTAAATTAGTACCTCGAAATCTTTTCAAAGAACATCCTTATCACGGCTTCCTTTTTAAAACCGTCCAAGGGTAAACATAACATAATTAACCCGGCCACTTAAGTCAATATGAAGAAATATAATATATTTTGAGTATACAGATATACTCATTATAGCCTTTTTAGAAAAGTAGCCAGATTCACTTTCTTTCGAGATAAACCCAGTTTCTTTCGTATGGCATTTCTATGCTTATTAACTGTTGTAAAAGATATATTTAAAGTCTCCGCTATCTCCTTTGAAGTAAAGCCATTTTTGATTAGATCGCAAATCTCTATTTCACGGGGAGATAATCTTGTCCTTAGTTGGTCTATCGAAGAAGCACCCGCGGTTATCCGTTTAAGTTCCTGCATTATCAGATTATAGTAGGCTTCGTTCACGGTATTATCATTCTTTAATAGTTTGGTGAATGCAGGTATTATTACTTGTTCAACGACTCCAACTATTTGATCTCTCTTCGCATTTTTCTGATCCTCAAGATGTTCCAGAACCTGCTTTAAGGTTATGTTCTTATCTCGCAGTTCACTGCGTTCTCTCTTTAATATGGTCTGTTGACGAATTTCCCTGACTTTACTTGCGACCAAATCCAGTATTTCTTCAAGTATCTGTATGGTCTCCCGGGTGGGGCGTTTGCCATTAAACGGCGTATCCACCGAAAGCCATCCCTCGATACTATTGTCATTATTTCTCAAAGGAACGAAAAGTTCATCATTCTGCTTCCAGGCATCATTACTATCCCCATAAGCTTCTTCCTGCGGGACATACCTTTCTGATTGAGAGTAATCGATATTAGCTTCCGTAGGGATGAAATAAGAATGGCAGATGCGAAATCTCTCATCGGTTAACTGCTTAGTCATTTTTTCACCGGGCGCCTTGCCGGTTCTTGCGTACTCAACAACTTCTTCATTGAGTCCAAAATACCCCAGATGAGTTATATCACGGTCGTTATTATGCAAAGTTAAAATCGAACGACGGAACAATTCAGCTTCAAAAATCGCCCTGCAACCCGATTCAAGACAATCATCGATATTTCTTGCGGTTCTGAGTTTATCGAGAAGATTAAGCCTTGCTTTTTTGTAAACATCAGTCCGTCTCTTTTCTGTTGTATCGAATACGCCGGCGAGAGCTCCGGCATAATTGCCCTCATCATCAAACAGGGGGGAGGTTATTAGTGTCGTGTGAATTTCCGATCCATTTTTGCGCTTAAATTTAAAGCTATGCTGCTCTCGAATACCCTGCTTACGCCGTTTAATTTTTCTCTTAGCCTGTTCAACTTCCTCCGCTTCCATAAATTCGAATAAGTGTTTACCTATCATTTCCTCTACCGTATATCCGAGTATGTCCGCCATTTTTTGGCTGGCGAAGGAAGTATATCCATCAGCGTCGATAATCCATATCCCCTCGTTGAGGTTCTCGATAATAAGGCGATAGTTAACATCCCCATTGACCGGATTGTTGCTTTTTTGACGGGCTTGATTTTTGAGCTCATCCGGGGATTTCCTGTTAGACACACAGCCCTCCATCCAAACAAACTAACTCGAGTATCTGTACCACACATTGCCTTGTATTCGGAATAGCTGATTCGAATCGAAAATATTGCAATTCCTGATAAAATTGCTGTAGTAAGCGGAGCGAGGAATTTTGCTTTTCTGTCAACACTAAATTAGATCCCAAATATAACTACTATATAGACCGGTGAACTAATCCCTGTCCCAAGCTTGTGATTCCAGCCCAACGAAGTAAATTTCTACGGCTTAATGTCTAAATCGATTTCCACTCTAAATATATTTCAATTTATTATAATATGCAAGCTCTTTTTAATATGGGTTGTGAATTGCATTATTAAGTTCTATTACCGATCCTGGAATTTAATTATAAGGAAGGATTTGGACTAAAGACAATTTCGATGCCATAATTATTTGAATGCAAAGGATACTCTGAAAGTTAAATGATCCAGCTTCGCAAACTCGTTCCCATGGCACAGTCATAAAATAGCCCCAATACGGGGAATATTTTATTTACTGCTTTGTAGCTAATGATGGCTTTAGATTAAATAATAAAGGTCGGGAGGTGATTCCCGACCTTTTGAGTTTTAGGCGATTGCTTGAGCTTATTTCAATAAGGTCATTCGCTTCGTAAATGATTTCCCATCTGCGATAAGCCTGTAGAAATAGATTCCGCTGGAATATGATGAAGCATCCCAGTGAACCCGATGTTCTCCTGCAGGCCTCAGGCTGTTGACAAGTGTCCCCATCTTCTGTCCCTGAAGGTTGAATATCTCCAGAGTCACGTTG
>WJIR01000104.1 GCA_014730175.1 Candidatus Zixiibacteriota bacterium | reverse complement strand
CGGCCTGCCGGAAGTCATTGATGGCTGTGGTTTTATCCAGAATGCAAATCAGCTCGCCCTTCGTAACGAAGTCTCCTTCGTCGACCTCAATTCGCATTATCTGACCGGAAGCTTTCGATTTTACATCCACGGCTTGTTTCGGTTCCACGGTTCCGACCGCCGAAACGGTGACAACCAAATTATCCCTTGTGACTTTTTCGGTTCTTTCGAGGGGATTTACCATTTCGCTGGTTTCGGTGTCGTCATTGAAGTACAATAAATATACAGCGGCGATGATTATTGTAGATATCGATATCCAGATGATTTTTTTCATATTCTCTCCATCTTTGAGGTAAGAAACGGTTTAATTCCTGAAAAGTCAATTACGGAATATATATTCGTTCCTTCTTTGCTGATTTACCCGGCTAGCAATGAGGCGCCAACTGCTGATTTTCGGTTTTGATACCTGGATAACTATAAGCATTGTACAAATAATCCTTGACAACATTTTCTGATTTCATAATGTAGATGTTCAAATTTTCTACGAGAATACATTGGAACCATTATCGAATATTAATGATTAGAACCATAATTGTAGCAAATTGGTTTAAACCCAAATTTACAGGAATGACAAATGAGATTCGATAATATAGTGGAATCGATTGGCAGAACGCCATTGGTCAGGTTAAATCGCATGGTTAACGATGGTATGGCAACAGTTTACGCTAAATTGGAGAGTTTTAATCCGGGCGGTTCGGTTAAGGATCGTATTGGGGGTAATATGATAAAGCAAGCTGAAGAGCAGGGGAAGTTGAAACCCGGAATGACAATAGTGGAACCGACATCCGGTAACACCGGTATCGGATTGGCTATGGTGGCGGCGTCGAAGGGATACAGGACAGTATTTACGATGCCTGAATCGATGAGTATTGAAAGAAGGGCGCTGCTGAAACAATACGGAGCTGAGCTGGTATTAACGCCCGCTTCGGATGGAATGAACGGAGCGATAAACAAAGCGTCCGAATTAGCTCAAAATGACGGTTATTTTCAGCCTCAGCAGTTTGAAAATCCGGCGAATCCTGATATACATCGAACCACAACCGGTCCGGAGATAATAGCGGATTTGGATGATTTGCACCTCGATGCATTCGTGGCGGGGGTTGGAACCGGAGGGACTATAAATGGCGCCGGAAATGTTCTTAAGGAAAGATATGGATGTAAGGTGATTGCGGTTGAGCCGGAGGATTCACCGGTCTTGTCCGGGGGGGAGTCGGGATCGCATAAGATTCAAGGGATTGGTGCCGGATTCGTTCCGCAGAATTATGATCCGGATGTAGTTGATGAGATAATTACGGTATCCAATGACGAAGCGTTTGATACCTCACGAATCTTGGCTCGGGAGGAAGGTATTCTTTCGGGAATTTCTTCGGGAGCTATAGCCTGGGCAGCTCTGAAGGTTGCGGAGAGGTTAGGAGATGGCAAGACAGTGGTTTTCGTAGTTTGTGATACGGGAGAGAGGTATCTATCAACTCCTCTTTTCGAGACGAACGATTAAGGCTGAGTAATTACATACCGATTAAAGGGTTATGTTGGCAATATTAGAGGATATTAAGGCGATATACAGGAATGATCCGGCTGCCCGGAATATAGAGTTTTTATTATATCCGGGTTTTCATGCTATAACCTATCACAGATTCAATCATTTTCTTTGGAAGCTTGGAGTGCCGTTTTTGCCACGATTGTTATCGGAGATTATCCGTTTCGTAACCGGTTTGGAGATTCATCCCGGAGCGGAGATCGGGGACGGCTTTTTTGTGGATCACGGTATGGGGGTGGTTATAGGTGAAACTACCGAGATCGGCGACAACTGCGTGCTGTTTCATAACGTTACTCTCGGCGGCACCGGTAAGCACAAAGGTAAACGTCATCCTACGGTAGGCGATAATGTATTGATAGGCACCGGCGCTATCCTTCTGGGACCGATAAAAGTGGGTAATAACGTTAAAATCGGAGCGAATAGTTTTGTTGTGATGAGGGATATACCTGACGATTGCACCGTGGCAGGGACGCCGGCGCGGATAATTAGGCGTAACGGTTGTAACTGTAATGAGGAATTGCCCAAGACTACTTATCCTATATCAGCTTAAGGAATTATACCGGTAAACCGATAATTATTAAAATTTGGTGAATTTTCTCAAAAATTTGCTTGACAGATATATCAAATTTGATATTTTGAAAGCTTGCGAATGTGGGAGTATCTTTAAATTGGTGCAACCATTATTAGGAAATCAGTGAACCGTTTCTTGAAGTTTGGGTTATCCAAACTCTAATTTTTAAAATGTAGAGTGCCCATGTAGCTCAGTCGGTAGAGCACATCCTTGGTAAGGATGAGGTCACCGGTTCAATCCCGGTCGTGGGCTTTTTTGTTAATGAATAACCGTTTTTTGGAGGAATCCTTAGAAAATGGCGAAGGAGAAGTTTGAACGAAAGAAGCCGCATGTAAACATAGGAACGATAGGACATGTGGATCATGGGAAGACGACGTTAACGGCGGCGATAACGATGGTATTGAACCGTCAGGGGTTTTCCAGCGTGAGGGATTTTG
>WJIR01000103.1 GCA_014730175.1 Candidatus Zixiibacteriota bacterium | reverse complement strand
CAATACATCCATCCGGAATACGGTTCCTCGCACGGCGGCGACAGCGGTTGTGGTGCGTGTATTAAACTCGCTTTCCTTCCCCGTAATCTTTTTAATTTTCGCCCACAAACGCCCTTTAAAAAGCTTGCCCTCGGTTTTCTCACGGGAATCGCCGCTTTCCAACTGCTCTATCATATAATGACTGTTTTCCCCCACTCTCAGGACGGAATTGTTATCGGTGACAAGCTCCGCTCGGGATTCAGCGCCGGTTTTAATCTCCGATTCCTTCGTGAGGTTTTGCTTAAGTTCCGCTTGCTGCCAATCATCTTCGGAATTTAGCCTGGTTGAAACATCGCCAACGAAAAAGGTGAGAGTAAAACTTCCGGAATCTGCGAATGCCGAAATAAATGTAAAAAACTGTATCAGTACAAGCGCACCGATGATCGTTCTTGTCGATTTAGTCATAATAACCTCAATAGTTACTGATTTAGACAGCAACGCCGTATGAATACGGGATAAATGTTGAAAAAAACCAATCAAAATTACATTAAATTTATCGGTATGGCAAACACTTAATCAAGTAAATCCACATCTCTGTGTATAATCTGAACATTTTGAATGCCTGAGCTTAACTTCGCATGTCAAACAACCGTCTTATCCTTAGATAGCAATGGGAATTAGCGCTTCGGGTCTGGATGGCTGATATTTCAACAATATTCTTATCGCCTGTAAATACAGTCATACTGTTGCCGATAATTCTCTCAGAACAAGTGTATAGCTAATAATCGGATTCAAGCGTAGTTTTTAAGTTGATTATATCCGGGGGATGTGCAGTATGCTAATGGAGATTCCTTAAGATAGGGAGAAAGGTCATGGCTGCAGGAATAAATAGAAAAATACTTATCGTTGATGATAATCAAAACATGTCATCCCTCTTAACGGAGATCTTGGAAGTGTTCGATTTTAAGGGAGTGAATGTCGAAAGCGGAGATGTTGCGCTCAAGCATCTGAAAGACGAACGATATGATATGGTCATAACCGATCTCAAAATGCCCGGTATGAGCGGCGAGGAACTTTTCCGTGCCGTGAAAAAAGAATATCCGGACCTTCCCGTTGTAGTCATCACCGGTTACTCCGTTTCGGCTCCCGATACCCAGAAAGTTCTAACCGACGCAGACGGCTTTCTGCATAAGCCCTTTAAGGTTACCGATGTTGAGGGTTTACTAAAGGATGTGTTGAAGATTTGATCTACTCCAGCCGCCAGCTACAATAATCATCTAAATCCGGATCATTGATAAACAATTAAAGGACAACCGAAAGCTTTTTCACCCCCGGCGAGGACGTATGCCTTGCAACGGTCGTGGTCGGTGGTCGTCCCCGTTCTCGAAGTGCCTCCGGGTGCCCTCGAGGTGGTCTCAAAACCTCAAAAAGATTGCTTCGTCGTCCCGCGAAGCACGAGACAGGTATCAGTTTAAGGCTCATAAGTGTCCCGCCCTCTACCGGAGTGAGGGATTGCTTCGCTACGCTTGCAATGACGGCTACGCGGCAGCCGGAGTCGCGAGCGATCCAAACTGCCTTGTCGCGTTTTCTCCACCCAGTCGAGCGAAATTATAAGGTTTTCTCAATATTCTCTCAATTATTACCTTACCTATGGGCGATGGTTTTTCCTTGACAGGTATGATAAACAAAGTTTATATAACTGCTTTGCATTTAAAGGCATTTATGTTATGTTTATGGGAATAAATCGAAAAGCGTTCGAGCGAGAAGCGGATAATTACCTAAGCGAAGGGAAAATAGCTGACGCTGTCTTCCTTATTGAAAACAATACCCCAAAACTGGGGATATCAACCTCCGGCGCTATTGTTTACGCTCAATGTCTGTACGCACAAAAACGATATCGAAAAGCGAGACGTATCCTCGAGAAAGTGATCGCGATTCATCCTGAATCGCCAGCGGCTTTGGAGCTGCTAACGGAAATTTGTGAAAAAACGGATGATACCGGATCGACATGGTATTATAAAAATCGCCTTAAAGAAGCGACTGCGTTTTTGGATGAATGCAGGGCTTTTTGGGAACACGAAGAAAGACAGGTAACGCATAAGGCTTTGACAAAAGAGGAACTGATAAACTCGATAAACGATTTACTCGGAAGCGATATCAATAGAAGATGGCCGTTTGAAACAAAAACGCTGGCGGAGCTATTTATCAAACAGGGTCATCCTAAGAAAGGATTGGCGGTTTACAGCAGGTTACTTCAGAAAGAAAGCGAAAGCGCGGAGTTGCGGGGAAGAGTGCTGGAATTGATCAGGGTGTGTTCCGGAGAAAACCCGAAAAATGCCGCCAACCGCACTTCCGAATTAAACGACGGAGAAGAATATGACCGATAGAGTTAAATTAGTAAGAAAAAAAATGAAGGAATTGGGTGTTGACAGCTTTATAACAGCAACTCCTGCAAATGCCGATCCAAACCAGGCCGGAACCCATGGCTGGGCTAATGTAAACTGGTTGACCGGATACACGGGAACCAACGGGATCGCTGTAGTGGCTAAAAGAAGCGCTTATTTTATCACCGATTTCAGATATACCGAACAAGCCAAAAAACAAACTAAAGATAGCGGATTTAGCCTGAGAATTGCGGAACGGGATTTATACGGAGAACTTGCCGAAATTAAATCCTCGGCTTTCGGCAAAAAGGTGGGTATCGAGTCCGAAAATATAACGGTATCGATACGAAAAAAGCTCAGGAAGTATTTGAAAAATAAAAAACTGGTGGAAACCGAAGGGGCTTTTAGCGAGTTACGTGCTGTCAAAGACAGATCAGAGGTGTATCATCTCAGGCAGGCAACTAAAATCACTGATGAGTCTTTGCAGGAAGTTCTGCAGCTTGTCAAGCCGGGAATCAGGGAGCTTGACCTGGCGGTTGAGCTGGAATACAGGTTTCGTTCAAAAGGCGGCTTTATCGCATTTGATACAATAGTGGCATCCGGGTGGAGGGGAGCTTTACCTCATGGAAAGGCATCCACCAAAAAGATAAGAAAAGGAGAGATGATAACATTCGATATCGGGGCGTCCTACAAGGGCTATTGTGCCGATCTCACTCGTACAGTTGTTCTGGGTAAGGCGAATAAGAAACAGAAAGAAGTATATAATACTGTTTTACAAGCACAGCTGGCGGCGATAGATGCCATCAAACCAGGCGCTCATGGTAAGGAAGTTGACCGAATCGCCAGAGATTATATCGACGATGCAGGCTATGGAGAGTATTTCGGGCATGGTTTAGGTCACGGTATCGGGTTGATTGTACATGACACGCCGGTACTATCACCGAAGTCGGATTGGACGTTGAAAGAAGGAATGGTAACAACAGTCGAACCGGGGATATATATCCCGAACTGGGGCGGGATAAGGATAGAGGATGATGTAGTGGTAACATCCAAAGGTTGCTCGATTTTAAATAAAAGCCCCAAAGAGCTTATAGAACTTTAGGATACGGAGTCCTGATTTATGAATGAGAATGAACTCAAGAAGCTTATAAAGCTGGTTGAAGAATCGAATATCGATGAGCTGGAGGTTTCCCGCTGGGGTAGGAAGGTGAGGATAACCAAACATAAAGCGTCCGGGAATCCGGTCGCCGCCCGCCCTGAATCCCCTGCAGTACATGAAATTACCAGAAGCGAGCCGGAACAAGCTCCTAAAAAGAAAGAGGAGGCTTCCTCGGATCTGGTTAAAGTTACCTCGCCGATGGTGGGGACGTTCTACCGGTCCCCGGCGCCGGATGCCAAACCTTATGTTGAAGAAAACCAATTCATTACGACCGGGCAGGTATTGTGTATCATCGAGGCAATGAAGCTGATGAACGAGATCGAAGCCGAGATATCCGGTAAAATCGTTAAGATAGCAGTCGAGAACGCTCAACCGGTTGAATATGGTCAAACGCTGTTTTTGGTTGATCCTAACGCCTAAATCCGCATTGCCGATATTATCACAAGAACCATATACTTATGATTGATTCCGGTAATCGTTGCAAATTATGAGGTGGCAAGGTGAAGCTTAAACAAATGTTAATAGAATTAGTCGAAAAGAAAGGTTCCGACCTTCATCTGAGGGTGGGTTTACCTCCGGTTATGCGCCTTCATGGAGTTTTAACAAAGATCTCCGAAGAACGTTTGACGAATGATGACATGAACAGTATACTCGAACAGATTTTGGCGCCGCCGCAAAAAGCGCAGTTTGAGAAAACCAGGGAATTGGATCTTGCTCTTTCGGTTTCCAAATTGGGGAGATTCAGGATAAACATTTATCGCCAGAGAGGATCGACATCGATTGCATTGCGTACTGTCAACACCGAAGTTCCGACATTCGAGGAGTTGAATCTGCCGCCGGTACTCAAGCAGATAGCAGAAACTCGCCGCGGACTGGTAATTGTTACCGGAACCACCGGTTCAGGAAAATCAACCACATTGGCATCGTTAATCGAGCATATCAACTCATCCCGCGCGGAAAATATCTTAACGATTGAAGACCCGATAGAATATGTTTATCGGGACAGAAAGAGTATTATCAGCCAGAGGGAAGTTGGCGGGGATACGAATTCATTCAAAAACGCCTTAAAAGCTGCGTTTCGTCAGGATCCGGATGTGATCCTTATCGGTGAGATTCGTGATTCCGATACAATGCATATAGCATTAACCGCCGCCGATACCGGTCATTTGGTTCTAACGACGCTTCATACGCTGAATGCAGTGGAGACCATAAACCGGATTATATCTTTCTTCCCGCCGCATCAACATCAGCAGGTTCGGCTGCTTTTAAGCGGCACATTGGAATCGATTATCTCCCAGCGCCTTATACAGAGATCCGACACTCCCGGAAGAATTCCGGCGGTGGAAATCCTTCGGAATACCGCAAGCGTGAAAGATGCGATACTTGATCCCGAAAAAACCGGCGGTATTGTTGATTTAATTAGCAGCGGTCATATCCAGTATGGTATGCAGACTTTCGATCAATCGATAATGAACATATACCGGCAGGGTATTATCACCTATCAGCAGGCTCTGCAGAATACATCCAATCCGGATGATTTCGAATTGCGGATTAAGGGAATAACAGGAGCTTCGGATCGAGGATGGAATGAATTTAAGCAGGTCGATAGCGGTGATTAAGATATTATTTAAGTTGTTGTAGTTAGAGGTAGTATAAGTAGTTGTTTAAGAAAATATTAGTCGCTAACCGCGGTGAGATAGCGCTCAGGATTATACGCGCTTGCCACGAGATGGGCATTCGGACAGTAGCGGTTTACAGCAAAGCCGATGAAGATAGCCTGCACAGGAGATTAGCCGATGAGGCTGTCTGTATTGGGCCCGCTCCCGCAAATCAAAGTTACCTGGATATTAAGACTATAATCGCAGTGGCGGAGTTAACCAATTCCGAGGCGATTCACCCCGGATATGGTTTCCTTGCGGAAAATTCCACTTTTGCCGGTGTGTGCGAGGACTGTGATATTAAATTCATAGGACCTCCTTCTCATGTGATCAGCCGAATGGGGGAGAAATCCGAAGCGAAGAGGACTGCCAGAGCGGGAGGAGCTCCCGTGGTTCCCGGATCCGAAGGCGTGGTATCAACCCTCAATGAAGCCAAAGCTATATGTGAAGAGATCGGCTATCCGGTTATGATAAAAGCTGCAGCCGGAGGCGGCGGAAAGGGGATGAGGTTGGTCTCCAGACAGGAAGACCTCTTCAAGCTGTACGAAAATGCTCGTGGAGAAGCACAGGCAGCTTTTGGAAATCCCGACCTTTATGTCGAGAAACTCATCATAAATCCGCGCCATATCGAAGTACAGGTCTTAGCCGACAGCTACGGCAACTGCATCCATCTCGGCGAACGTGATTGCAGTATGCAGCGCAGGCATCAAAAGCTTTTGGAGGAATCACCGGGAGTTGGTATTTCGGAAGAAATCAGGAAGCAAATAGGAGAGGCGGCGGTCAAGGCTGCCAAATCGGCAGAGTATGTCAATGCCGGTACAGTTGAATTCCTTTACGATGACCAGGGTAATTTCTATTTCATGGAAATGAACACTCGCATACAGGTGGAACATCCTGTCACAGAGCAGGTTACAGGCGTAGACCTGGTGAAAGAGCAGCTTAAGATTGCTTATGGCGAAAAACTAAAGCTAAGACAGGATGATATAAGCATGTCCGGTCATGCTATCGAATGCCGGATAAATGCGGAAGATCCGGATAAGAATTTTGCTCCTTCTCCCGGTAAAATAGATTTCCTGCATATTCCTGGGGGATTGGGTATCAGGGTGGATACTCATGTCTTCCAGGGCTATACGATACCGCCCTTCTATGATTCCATGATTGCTAAATTAATCGTATATGGCGGAGACCGTTCAGAAGCGATTCTTAAACTGAAATCCTGTTTGCGGGAGTTTATTGTTTCCGGTGTTAAGACCACGATACCGTTCCACCGTAAGGTTATTAATACGGAAAAGTTTGTCACCGGCGGCTTTGGAACTTCATTTTTAGATAGTTTAAACGAAAAACAGGTTGACATCTGATAGGCAATTTTAATATTCATTTCTTAGATTTATATATCTTCTTGTTTTGCAGAAGATATTTTCATTGAGTTTCCCATACTTTAAACTAATTCCGGAGGAAGAATGTCTGAAAAAGGATTAAAATATACAAAAGAGCACGAGTGGGTTCGAGTGGAAGATGATATTGCTACAATCGGGATTACTGATTACGCACAGGGCGAATTAGGCGATGTGGTTTATGTAGAACTTCCGGACGTAGGAGCCCAGGTCGAACAAATGCAGTCATTTGGCGTTATAGAAGCGGTGAAAACCGTTGCGGATCTGTATGCGCCTGTTTCCGGCGAAATTGTCGAGGTTAACGGTTTAATCACATCCGAACCGGGACTGGTTAATACCGACCCTTATGGAGAAGGCTGGTTTATCAAGATTAAGATATCCAACGAATCGGAACTGGAAGAACTCCTCACATACGATGCCTATACGGAACTGACCAAAGGTTAAAACATGACATATATACCTAATACCGATACTGAGCGCAAAGAGATGCTCAAGGTGATCGGTGTTGAAAGTTTTGAGGAGCTCTTCTCGAAAGCGGTCCCGGATGCTCTCTGGAAAAACAGTCATTTTGATCTACCCGACGCCCTTTCGGAGCCGGAAATAGACGCCATGATGAGTGAACTCAGTTCCCGCAATCTATCTACATCACAGGCTGTATCATTTATGGGAGCCGGCATCTACAATCATTATATACCGTCGGCGGTTAATGCGTTAATATTCCGAAGCGAATTTTACACCGCTTATACACCATATCAGGCGGAGGTTTCTCAGGGGACATTACAGTCTATCTTCGAGTATCAGACCATGATTTCGGAACTGATGGGTATGGAAATATCCAATGCTTCCATGTATGACGGGGCTACCGCTTGCGCTGAGGCGGCGCTTTTAGCGGCGTCCCATACTCGCAGAAGCAAAATTTTGGTGCCGCGCACAGTAAATCCCACCTACCTTGATATCATAAAAACCTATCTTTATGGTTTACCGATCGATGTGATAACCATTCCGGCGACCGATGGGCTTGTAGATACAAATTCGTTATCAAAGCTGATCGATAAGCAAACCGCGGCGATCTTTATCCAGCAGCCCAATTTCCTTGGACTACTGGAAGATGTAGATTCTATAATCGATGCAGCTAAGAATGCCGGAGCCCTATCCGTTATGATAGCGGATCCGGTATCATTGAGCTTGCTGAAATCACCGGGGGAGTATGGGGCGGATATCGCTGTCGCCGAGGGACAGCCTTTGGGGATACCGCAGGCTCTGGGGGGACCGTTGCTGGGTATTATGACGGTGAATAAGGGATTGGTTCGGAAATTACCCGGGAGACTGGTGGGCAAGACTGTCGATAGCAATGGGAAAACAGCTTATTGCCTTACTTTGCAAACACGTGAACAGCACATACGACGGGATAAAGCAACCTCGAATATATGCACCAATCAAGCGCTTTGCGCATTGACAGCGACTATTTATCTCTCTCTTTTGGGGACGAAGGGGCTTAAGCGCTTGGGGGAACTCTGTGTGGAAAACAGCCATTATGCTTTTGATAGGATAAAAGAAATCGACGGATTTGCCCCGACATTCGATGCGCCATTTTTCCGGGAATTCGTGGTAGAGACATCCGCAAAACCGTCTTCAATAATCGAAAAGGCAAGTTCAAAAGGCATACTTCCGGGAATTGACCTATCGCAGTTTAATATCGGATTGGATCATTGCTTGATGATGGCATTTACGGAACTTACCGGCAGAAAACAAGTTGATAAATTGATACAGGTTTTAGGTGAGATTTAGTCATGCCATTCTGTCCCGAATGCGGTTATGAATATCTGCTTGGCAAAACGGTCTGTCCGGATTGCGAAGTCGAATTAGTCAGCACATCGGAAGAGGCCGAACGCCATAAGGAAAAGAAAAGATCCGAAAAGTTCAAAGAATCACACGGACGTTTGCAGCTTCTTTTTACCACGCATGACAGAATCGTCGCAGACCTGCTGAATGAGACCTTAAAATCGGCAAGAATTCCCAGCCTGATCAAACGAAGTTCGGGAATCCATGGACATTCGACGGCAATAGTACCCGATGTTCATTCGTTGTTTAAGATATGGGTACCGGAAAACCTGTTTAATGAAGCTAATGAAATAAGAATGCAGATACTTGGTGATTCAGGTTAAACGCTATCGGAGGTGAGTCTATGTCAGAGAAAAATTCGGATGAGCATAGCGGCAAGTTCATTGAGCTTCATGCCACTCGGGACATGATTTACTCCGACATGCTCAAGGGAGCGCTGGAGGAGGAAGGAATTGTTTGTCTCGTTAAACGAGCTACTGGCATCCATGGTCAATACGGCGCCAGTTTGCCGGGGGATCTGGCGATGTTCAGGATTTATGTCACCGAAGAAGATTACGAAGAAGCTAACAATATCAAGGAACAAATACTTGGAGAAAACGAGGAAGATTAACATGAAAAACATATTATTTATCGCAACTGCGTTGATGATCATCGGAGTACTGGGATGCGGGGAGGATAAACCGCTGGAGCAAATCAACTGGGCTGCTGATCTGGACAATGCTCTAACTATGGATAAACCTGTTTTAATTGATTTTTGGAAAGACGGCTGAAAATGGTGTAAGGTTCTGGATGAATCTACGTTTACCGATACCGATGTTATTCAGATGAATAAAGAGATCGCTTTCGTCAAGATCAACGGCGAAGAAAATACTATAATCAGGGATAAGTTCGGCATATCTGCCTATCCTACGATGGTGCTCTTAAACAAGCAAGGGGAGGAAATCGACAGGATTATCGGATATGAACCCCCGGTGGAATTCATAAACACTATCACCATGTACCTGGAAGGCAAAGGGACTTTGCAGGATTATCTGGAGCGGGTCGAAGCTTCTCCGGATAGTATCGAACTCATTTTCACCCTTGGGGAGAAATACGAAGGACGCAACGAACGCGATAAGGCGATGGACTATTACGAGCGCGTCATCAGGATGGACCCTCAAAATGAAAATGGCTTCACCGCCAAAGCGACTCACAGCATGAGCTGGTTATCCTACCGGAACGGAGATATCCCCCGGGCGATTGAATGGGAAGAGGCAATCATCGAAAAATATCAGGATTCCGAGCTTTACGCGGATGCTCATACCTACATCCCGTATTACTACATGCAATGGGCGCAGCAAGCAGAGAAAGCGGGTGAACGGAGCTCTGCTCGAGCCTATCGTCGCACCGCTATTGAAAGGTTTGAAACGTTTATCGATAAATTTCCTGAGCACAGCGACGTAGAATGGGCGAAAGAACAGGTTGACAAATTGAAAGAGAGTTAAGCTACAGCGATGAGCAGAACAATATTTGATAAATCATCTCCCGGTAGAGTCGGATTCCGTTTGCGGGATTCGGAAGTGGATATCTCCAAACATATACCGCAAAAACACCTCAGAGAAAAGACTCCTTCATTGCCGGAAGTTACCGAGAACGGAGTGGTGAGACATTACATAGATATTTCCACCAAAAATCATCATATCGACAAGGGGTTGTATCCGCTCGGTTCCTGCACCATGAAGTATAATCCCAAGCTAAACGATAAAATGGCGACGTTACCCGGGTTTGCCAACCTGCATCCACTGCAGCCGGAGTCATCGATTCAAGGCGCATTGGCATTATTATATCATCTTGGCGAACTTTTAAAAGAGATATCCGGTATGGATGATGTTACATTGCAGCCGGCAGCCGGAGCGCATGGCGAATTTACAGCCTTGATAATGATACGGGCATATCATACCAAAAACGGCAATCCGCGTCAGACCGTGGTTTTTCCGGATTCCGCGCACGGCACCAATCCCGCATCGGTGACTATGGCGGGTTACAAACCGGTGCAGATACCCTCGAGCGACGAGGGATTGGTTGATGTTGATGCCTTGAGGGATGTAATGGATGATAATGTGGCGGCTTTCATGCTGACCAATCCCAATACTCTGGGATTATTTGAGAAAAATATTGTGGAGATTGCCGAGATTGTTCATTCGGTAGGAGCGCAGTTCTACATGGACGGTGCCAACCTTAATGCGATTCTCGGCAGGGTGAAGCCTGCGGAAATGGGATTCGATATCGTTCATTTCAATTTACATAAAACATTTTCCACGCCACACGGGGGAGGCGGTCCCGGCGCGGGCGCTCTGGGTTTCAGGAGTCAGCTTTCCCCGTTTATGCCGAAACCGGTTATCTGCAAAGACGGCGATCGTTATTATTTCGATTGGGATAGACTGGACTCAATCGGCAGAGTACACAGCTTTTACGGGAACTTCGCCAATCTGGTTCGAGGATATACTTATATCCGTCAGTTGGGATTGGACGGGCTTAAGGCTGTTTCCGAAAATGCGGTAATAAATGCCAACTACATCAGGGAAAGACTCAAAGAGCATTTTGAATTTCCACACAATTCAGTCTGTATGCATGAATTCGTGTTATCGGGCGACCGTCAGAAAAAGCTTGGAGTTCGCACGCTGGATATGGCGAAAAGGCTGATGGATTTCGGTTTCCATCCCCCGACTGTTTACTTCCCCCTGATCGTCAGCGAAGCCATGATGATTGAACCGACGGAAACCGAATCCAAAAACGAGCTGGATCGTTTTGTCTCAGCGATGGCGCAGATTGCCGCCGAAGCCGAATCGGACCCGGATAAGATAAAAACAGCGCCCCATAATACGCCGGTAAACCGTGTGGACGAAGGGAAAGCCGCACGAGAGTTAGTAGTACGATGGCAACCTGAATAGAAAGGTGGATTGATGGCAAAAACAGATGTAGGAGCAAGAACCGATTTATATCCATTGCCAACCGCGCTGGTTAGTTGCGAAGATGATAGCGGCTCGCGCAGTATAATCACGATTTCGTGGACGGGTATCTGCTGTTCAGCGCCGCCCATGCTTTCCATTGCGGTGCGCAAAAACCGCTTTTCATATAATATAATTAAAAATTCCGGTAAATTCGGCTTGAATCTCCCCAATTCGGATCAAGTAGCATTAATGGATTATTGCGGCAACAATTCCGGCAAGGATGTGGATAAATTTGAAAAATGCGGTTTCACGCCTGTCACGGGTGAAAAAATCGGCGCATTGCTGTTAGAGGAATGCCCTTTATCTATCGAATGTGACGTTAAGCAGGTAATAGAACTCGGCTCCCACGATCTTTTTAT
>WJIR01000102.1 GCA_014730175.1 Candidatus Zixiibacteriota bacterium | reverse complement strand
TTTGCTCCGCAGGGAACCTACGATTACGTAGCCTACTGTGGTGATCGTCCGGACGTAATCTGTGACGAAGCTTCCTTCCCGTTCACAGTTAGTGGCGCCAGAGTTGGTGACAATAACGAATGGTACATCGAAGGCGAATTCTTCGGCGCCGGAACTACTCCGACCGAGTATGCCTTGATTGGAAGCTATCCAAATCCGTTCAACGCCAGCACCACCATAACCTTTGAGTTACCGGCTGCTGGTAATGTAAACCTCGAAGTTTACAACCTGATGGGTCAGAAGGTAGCCACCTTGCTGGAGGAATACAGGGTCGCAGGCTCTCATAAGGTTAAATGGGATGGGTCGGACTACTCATCGGGAATTTATTTCTATAGATTGGAATCTAATGGGGAAGTGAGAACAAAGCGGATGACACTCCTAAAATAAAGCTCTTCCGACTGGAATCAAGCAGTACATCAAGATCCCTTCGATCTTGACAATATGAAACTTTGACTTTGGTTTGATTCAAAGCATCAATTCATTGGGCGTCAGGTCAAGCGACCTGGCGCCACATTTGTATGAGATTGCCGCCCCCTCGGCAAGCCTCGGGCCTGCAATGACTTCAAATTAATGCTGTCATTACCCCGTTACAATCGGCAATGAGCCGCCTTAATCTTCACTTTTTTAGTAAATATTCGGAACAAAATACTTGACTACTGAGTATAGTTTTATAAATTGATAGTTGACTAAATAGGTCGGGTTAATGAAAGTTAGTGCATTAGAAGAGTATGGTTTGCGTTGTATGGTTTATCTTGCGAAAAGAAAACCGCGGGGCGCCGCAGCGTTGACCGAGATTAGTGAAAATGAAGGAATCACAATAGCTTACGCAGGAAAACTGCTGATGATATTGCGTCAGTCGGGTTTGGTAAAAGCGATCCGGGGAAGAAACGGCGGTTATGTATTGACCAATCCGCCGGAGGAGACAACTTTGAAAGATATTTTCGAGGCGTTAGGCGAACCGTTCGGAAGTCCAAGCCATTGCGTAAGATACGAAACCGAAGATGGTTCATGTGTTCATACGGATGACTGCAGTATTAAAGGTATGTGGAAAGCCTTTGGATTCGTTATTGATAACATTACCAGAAACCTGACATTGGCGGATTTGGTGAATAACAACATTGCAATAGATAACATATTTTCAGGCGCCGACTTAAGCAATGAAGTTTTCGGTAACCAGCAGGACGGCGGGAAAGCGGAGATAGAGAGTAATAACTTAATTTATAAAGGTAAGTAATAATATGAATAATAAGATATTTAGGTTCAAAGATATCCATGTGGAAGTGGAAGGCAAGGAAGTGGTCAAGGGTGTTTCTCTGGAAATCGGAACGGGAGAGAAGCATGCTATAATGGGACCGAACGGTTCCGGTAAGTCCAGCCTGGCTAATGCTTTAGCAGGGCATCCGGGATACGAAATCACGAAGGGAGAAGCTTATATCAAAGGCGAGGATCTTCTGGAAATGGATGCAACCGAACGGTCGCTTGCCGGCTTATTCCTGGCGTTTCAGTATCCATCGGCGATCCCGGGCGTAACGGTCGCAAACTTCCTGCGCAGCGCTATCAAGGCGCGGCATGGTGATGATGAAGAAGTGCTGAAGAATTTCCGTTCGGATCTCAAGGACAAGTTCAAACTGTTGAATATGGATGTATCGTTCGCTACTCGGTATGTTAACGATGGCTTTTCCGGCGGTGAGAAGAAACGCCTGGAGATTCTGCAGATGGCGATGCTGAATCCATCGGTTGCGATATTGGATGAAACCGACTCGGGGCTGGATATCGATGCGCTGAAGGTGGTATCCGAAGGAATCAACCGGACATTGACCGAGGAAAATGCGGCGATACTGGTTACTCATTATCAGAGAATTTTGAATTATGTGAAACCGGACTATGTGCATGTTATGAAGGACGGGAAAATAGTCCGTTCCGGCAGTCCCGAGCTGGCATTAGAGCTTGAGGATAAGGGATATGACTGGATTACATCGGAAGATGTTGAAAAGGTAGGTGCATAAAATGGCTAAGGATACAGTCGACAGCAGGACAAATATAATCGGTATAGGCGATGACTATGCTGAAAAGTACGGTTTTCGTGATCCGGAAGAATATTTCCATAAAGGGGCAAAGGGGCTTGATCATGAAGTGGTGGAGATGATTTCCCGGATGAAAGAGGAACCGGATTGGATGCGTCAGTTCCGTCATAAGGCGCTGGATATCTTCCTGTCCAAGCCAATGCCCAAATGGGGCAACACCGAGCTGATGGGGCAGATTAATTTTGATGATATTTATTACTATATAAAGCCTATCGAGAAGCAAGGTGCGCGATGGGATGACGTTCCGGAATATATCAAGAAGACTTTCGATAAGCTGGGTATTCCCGATGCGGAAAAGAAATTCCTGGCGGGGGTTTCCGCGCAGTATGAGTCGGAAGTGGTTTATCATTCCATGAAAAAGGAGCTTGAATCGCAGGGAGTGGTTTTCCTTGATATGGATACCGGATTGAGGGAACATCCGGATATTGTAAAGAAGTAC
>WJIR01000101.1 GCA_014730175.1 Candidatus Zixiibacteriota bacterium | reverse complement strand
CAATCCGCTCTTCTCCTTGTATTCGGTGAGTATCCTGTCATAAACAAGTCTGCATCCGGGATCGGAGAAGCAATCACTCTCGATTGACTCGCTGACACGAGGGATATAATTTCTATTCTCGGATAACAGCATCAGGAACTCTTTTTCCAGTGTTGCGCGATTACGTATCTCGGCTAATACTGGCGTAGATGACTGTGCTCTTCTGAAGTCTCTTTGATACACGGAAACCGGGAAATCGAATACTCGCTCCACCTGATCGGTAAATAACCTGCGTCGAAGCGGATCCGAGATCTGCTGGATTATATCCGACAGCTCCTCGAGCAACCTTTCCTGTTCTCTCATAGAAAGCTGTCTGAACGCCTTCTTCAATATATGCCTTTTAAATACGGGATAAGACTCCGCTTTCTCAAGATACGCTCTGAGTTCTGTGATATCATTCCTTTTAACAAACGAGTCCGGGTCATCGCCTTCAGGCAGAAGACAAATTAAAACCTCCACTCCTTTGGAAAGAAGCTGTCCCACAGACCTCTCCGCCGCTTTGATACCCGCCGAATCCGAATCGAATAGCGTTACCGCTTCGTCGGTGAAACGCGACAACAATGATGCCTGGTTGGAGGTAAAAGCAGTACCGGAAGAACATACCACGTTCTTTATACCCTCACCATAGAGCGATATCAAATCCATATAGCCTTCCACGATAATCGCCTGTTTTTCCTGGCGGATATTCTCCTTTGTTAGGTTGAGTCCGAACAAGATACTGCCTTTGTGATATATCGGGGTTTCGGGAGTGTTGATATATTTTGCCGGCTCGTCCTCTGATAGCGTTCTTCCGCCAAATGCTACCACACGTCCGCTCAGGTTAAGGAACGGGAACATCAACCTGTTCCTGAAGAAATCGATATATCCCGACGAGGTCTGTGTGGCTAAGCCAGCGGATTTCAAGACCTTTGCGTCCAGTCCCTTCTCTTTTGCAAACCGAACTAATCCCTGGCGATCATCCGGGGCAAAACCGAGGTTAAACTCCTTACAAACCGATGTGGATATCTGACGCTTGTTGAGATAGTCAGCTGCTACCTTGCCCGTTGGTTGCGTCAGGCATTTCCGGAAGTATTCCAGAGCAATCTTATTAGCTCTATATATCTGATCCTTAAGCTCGGATGATACGCCCGCAGCGGATGCTGTTTCCTCGATGGTTATACCTGCGCGTTCGGCAAGGTATTTTATCGCCTCGACGAATCCCATTTTGTCGTGGTTCATAATAAAGCTGATCACGTTACCCCCTTGGCCGCAACCGAAGCAATGATAGAACTGTTTTTCACGGGAAACGGTAAAGCTTGGGGTATCCTCCGAATGAAACGGACAGAGAGCTAAGTAATTGCGCCCCCTCTTCGTTAATTTAAGGTAGGAACCGATTACTTCTACGATATCATTGGATGCTTTTATTTTCTCGATCTGTTCTTGGGAAATCGCACCCATAGCGGAGTTCCTCATGTACTCTATGTTACGCCAACCGGTATTAATAAAACAATTTATCCATCGGATGTCAACACTTAATACATAATTTATTGAACGATTATTTTCATTGGAATTTGATTTACATCAGGCTAATGCTTGACATGCATGTTGATATTGGATATTTTCATAGGATTATGAGGATAACAGTATGAGAAACAAAAGCTATCTAACTATACTCGGCCATTTCTTCAATCCATTGGACTCGGGAGGATGGGATGATATTCCCCAGGGAGCTATCTGCTTCGATGAGAAAGGAGAGATAGTATCATTTGGAACGCAGAGGAAGGTCTTGATCGATTATCCGCCGGGACAAGCCTGCGAACTGCTCGATTACTCCGAATACCTTATCATACCGGCATTCGTCGATGTTCACCTTCATGCGCCGCAGTTCAACTGCCGGGGGTTTTACTCGGATAATCTATTGGAATGGCTTGATAATTTTATTTTCAAAGAAGAAGAGAAATTCGCCAGTTCTGCGTACGCCAGTAACATCGCCACCGAATTGTACAAAGAATTGGTAAGCTTCGGTATCGGTAGCGCTTCCATTTATGGTTCAGTACACCCCAATGCTACCGATGTCCTTTTCGCAAAGGGCGCCAGAACATCCATGAAATTAGCTATCGGAAAGGTGATGATGGATAGGTCCGAATATGAATCCACCGAAGAATCGATTTCGCAATCAATGGAATTATTTGAAAAATGGGATGGAGAAAACGGCGGACGCCTTCGTTACTCTTTTACTCCCCGGTTTGCGCCATCGTGTACCGAGAAATTATTAAATGACGTAGGTAAGATAGTAACGGCTAAAAGCGCTCTATGTCAGACTCACCTATCGGAGACGCGCGGCGAGTTGGAGCTGGTAAGAAAACTGTTCCCGGACTATGATAACTATACTCAGGTTTATTACAAGAATAACTTGCTGCACAAAGGCTCTTCGGTTGCGCATGCCATCCATCTGAGCGATGATGAGTACCGCATGCTAAAGGAAAGTGGATGTGGAGTAGCACACTGCCCCGATTCCAACATGTTCCTGCATTCCGGGCGGATGGATTTAAATCGCATGCTTGAGGAAAGAATCTCGGTAGGCTTGGGTTCCGATATAGGCGCCGGTTCCACCCTGTCGCCATTTAACTCCATGAAGATGATGATTTATTCTCATGGCGACAGCGACATTACTCCCGAGTTGGCATTCTACCTGGCTACATTGGGCGGTGCGAAGGTTATCGGGTTTGACGGTATCACCGGCAATTTTGCAGCGGAAAAGGATGCGGACTTTATTGTTGTGCGGAAACCGAAAAAAGTGCCACACGATAATGAACATTATACTCGTCAAGTGCTGTCGCACCTTATTTTCTGCAACGGGGAGCATCATATCAAGGCGGTTTATTTAAAGGGGGAAAGAGTTTATTAGGTTTAGCGTCAATAACAAAATGATTAAAACTGGAGATAATACATGGCTGCTATTTCACGAACACTTGCGGAGTTTACCCACAAACTGAAATATGGGGATCTGAGCGAAGACGATATTTTTCAAGTAAAACGATTCCTCATAGATACCATGGGCTGTGCATTGGCGGGGTCGCGGGTTGAGGATACCGAGATCGCTATAAAGGTTTACCATGATTTGGGGGGGAAGGAAGAATGTTCTGTTATCGGACATGATTTTAAAACATCCTCCTACTACGCCGCTTTCCTCAATTCGCTTGCCGCCCGCGCTATGGATTATAATGACATCTACTGGAAAGCAGACCCGTCCCACCCTTCCGATATCATTCCTGCGGCGATGGCGATAGCCGAAGCGCGTCATCTATCTGCTAAGGATTTCATCGTAGCGGTGATAATTGCATACGAAATCGAAATGCGCCTTTGCGAATTCGCTGAACCGGGTATCCGCGAGCGAGGCTGGCATCATGCAACATTGACCCAGTTCGCCAGCCCTTATGCCGCTGGTAAGCTGGTTGGACTTGATGTAGATGGATTGGTTCGCGCCTGCGGTATTTCGGGATGTCATAACCTAACACTCGGCGGCGCGGTAGCAGGTAAACTCACCATGATGAAAAATACGGTGGATCCTCTTGCAGCGCAATCCGGCGTCATTGCGGCGCTCATGGCTGAAGGCGGTTATACCGGCACCGAAGAGGTCTTCGAGGGCAAAGAAGGATTATTCCATTGCCTTGGAGAAGCCTGGGATGTGGATAAATTGATAGGCGGACTCGGTGAACGGTTTAAGATTGGCGATTGCTCCATGAAGGCGTTCCCCACCGAAGCTTTGACTCACTCGCCTATCAGCGCCACGCTGGAGATCGTCCACAAACATGACATAAATGCCGAAGATGTAAAGGAAGTAACGATTCGTACTATTCACCGTGCAGCGGATATCCTCGCCGATCCCTCCAAGTATCGTCCGGAATCCAAGGAGACTGCCGATCATTCCCTACCATACTGTATAGCGGCGGCGATTGCCGATGGGCAGGTTACCCCGCGACAGTTCAAGGACGACAAGATTCACGACCCTCGCATACGAGGATTGCTGGATAAAATAAAGGCGATAGCCGACGAGGATTTCGAGAAAGCTTTCCCCGCCAAGCAATGCACCCATGTTACTATCGAAACGAACGACGGGAAGAAATTCGACAAACAGCTTGATTTTCCGCAGGGCGATCCCCGAAATCCGATGAACAGGGAACAGTTAGAAACCAAGTATAACAGCCTGGCGTCGACTGTTTTCGATGAAGGCAAGCGTAAAGCCCTTTTGGAAGCTTGCTACAACCTGGAGAAATTCGACGACTTCGCCGATTTTATGAAACTGACTATGTAAGTTATCGAACCAATCGGACGAGTTTCCGGATTATCGCGCCAATTTAATCTCTCCGTTAGTGCTGCAAATTATGTCGGGATGGAATACGGAGAATGGCAACGAAACAATCTTAACCTGGATTATTTATAAGTTTCCAATCGGTAGCGGAAGCCTTGCGCTTCCGGCTCTTTTCTGGACTCCAAATTCCGGACTGTTAATTGTTTATTGTTGTAAAATCCCCGAAGGACAAGCCTTCGGCTACGAATTACTGTTTTTTATGAATTATCCGGACTATATATGAAGTAGATTTTAATGCTCTACAAACATTAATTTCCGCTTTGAAAACCGGAAGGAAATCATTAAATTAGATACGAAGGAATTTCTCACCGATATCTTCCAGCTCATAACAAGGAGTGTAGCATGTTCGGAAAAACGTTATTTATCTATTTCATAATTGGTCTTATACCATCCTTAGCCATTGGAGACTTTTCGCTTCCCCCCGATAGCAATTTCAACTATAGCAATCAAGGAGATAACCCATTAACCACGTCATTTTCGTGGACAGGCCGCGGCGGTGTCACCACCGCGGTTGACACAACCAGCCTCTGGCCTCCCTATCAAGGCGAACTAATTTTATCGGAAATGCCCGAGAACGCCGAAACAGTGAAGGCTTTCTTCTATGTGGCAGGATGGTTCAGCGATACTCTCAACTGCAGAGCATCATTCAACGGGCAGGATTTCGGGGAAATCCCTCCGACAGAACTCGATGGATATAGCGGTTATTTTTCCGGTATGTTTTTGATGTACAGATTCGATGTCACCGGTTTCGTATCGGGCAATGGAGCTTACCCTTGGGCGCATCTTCAGGATGATTTGTATACATTTGCGGTGTCTTTGGTTGTAGTATACGAACAGCTAACTTCGCCGCCAATGGAGATAATTGTGAATGATGGCGCCGAAATTATAAAGAATTCTAACACAACCACCGTCTTCTCGGTGGACTCTCCGACAGACGGGCAATTGTCTCTCTATACCGATGCATCGGATAATGTTAACGGACCGGTAGAACAGGTAAAAATCAACAGCTTCGATCTCGACGGTCCCGGCGATATATTTAACGGTAGTTTGGGCTACTGTGGAGACTTGAAGGAATATTCGCTTTCGTATATTTTCCCTCAGACGAATATTCGCGTTTTTACGGGCGAAGATCAATTCGGACTGGTTTGGGCGGTTTTATCCAACAATTTCCCGCCGGGGGTAGGGAACGACTGTAATAATGTTATACCCATTTCTTATTATCCTTATTCGGACAGCGGAAACACCTGCCTTTTTACCGACGACTGCGACATTGTTGGCAACGATATCCATGACGTTATCTATGAGATGTATGTAGGGCACGCCGGCAATTACAACATTTCCCTGTGCAATTCCTCCTATGATACCAAATTAGCGATTTATCAGGATGAATGTTGCCCTGGATCCGGCCTGGAATTTGCCGAAAACGATAACTCATTTCAATGTTCGGATACCCTGAATTCATTTGTGTCCTCGTTTTTCGATGTCGGCTCTTACTACATTGTTGTTGATGGAAATAACGATTGTGGGGAGTATGTATTGGAAGTGATTGCAGAGGAGACTCCCTGCTGCGATGTAGATCTTATACCGGACGATGATTCCATTCAGGTGACTCCCGGTGGCAGCTTCGGATTTACCGGCTCGGTCGGCAATCAGTCCGCCGATCCGGTATTAACTGATGTTTGGGGAGGAGTTGTTTTTGAAGATACTATGTTGGAGCAGTTTTCCTACGAAGGTGTCTCTCTGGACGCCGGAGAGTACAATTCATCACATACCGTTCAACAAATTCCACCCTGGGCGACTCCGGGTACATATAACTACGTTGCCTATTGCGGAGATAAGCCGGATATTATCTGCGATTCATCATCATTCAATTTTACGATAATCGGTACTCGCACTTCGAGTGGGAAGCAAAACTGGTCGATAAGCGGTGATTCATTCATCTGGGGTAACCCGACTGAAGACGTTGGAAACACTCTGCAGTGTCATCCGAATCCATTTAACAGCTCCCTATCCATTTCATTCAGCCTGCAAAAAACCGAGAATATCCATCTCACCATTTTTAACCTTCTGGGGCAGCAGATTACCACAATTGCCGAAGGATTGTATCAAGAAGGTATCCATCATATAACCTGGAATGCCGACAATAACTCCACTGGCATCTATTTTCTCCGGTTCACAGCGGGTAAGTCCATCTTTACCCAAAGGATCAGCCTGATTAAATAAAATTTCATAATCATTATCATATATTCATAGGATAAATTACGGTAAAAATGGCGAAATTCCTTGACAGTTTCGATATATCTGTTTATTATTCTAACAGGGCTTGATATCAAACTCAGGGATGAATGTCTTGTTAAAATCTTCTTTAGCAATCAATATCGCTTAAATAATGGAATTTATCGATACGTAGAGCACAACGCAGAGTATAAGTGTTAATAACAGATAAGCTCCACAAATAGATGATTGGGAATTTGATCTCAACAGTTTTATCCATATTTGAATTAGAAAATAAGATAAAGAGAAGGAACCTGTAATGAGTAAAATAGCGATTATTTTGGGTTTGTTTCTGTCATTTGGCGTACTGGTGTTTGCCGTAAGCGGTTTCGCGGGACAGGAAGATAATTCCTATAAACCGGAAGTTCCCATCATAACGTCGATTGTGCCGACTTTGGAAATCTCATTTCCTTACTATGTTTTCAATACTTCAACGCAATCGATAACCAGCAATGGATCAAACTACTGCGCTATTGGATATGATGGCTGGCTGGAGGTTTATGATCTTAACGGTGATACAACACATAGCAGTGAAATCCAATGTACCGACAGGGTGCGGTCGATAGTTTTCAATCCTGAGGATAGCCTGTTATATATGAAGCCGTGGGGTACCGAGCTTTACACTCTTAATCCTGTAGGTGGGCATTGTAACCTAATCTGGGATACCGGATTCTTTCACAATAGCAACTCCTGCACAGGATTCCTGGATGGGTATTTCTATGAACATCGCGAGGGGATAGTTTATAAGATCGATCTTCAAACAGCGGTTACAGTCGACACCATTCAACTGAATCCCCCGCTGGGCTTTTATAATTCAATTGCGGTGAACGAAGACTATATATTCGTACAGGACCAAACCGGCGGTGCGGTGCATGCTTACCAATTCGACGGCGAATATGTAGAAACATTTTACATTGAAGCTTCAACTTCGGGTTGGGATTTATCTTACTGCAACGGTATGCTATTCTCCAGCGATCATTACCCGAACGGTAACTGGTATGGGTATTCTTTGGAGGAGATAATACCTTGCTGTGACGTGAATATGATCCCCGAAGACGATCCGGTGATTGTCGAGCCGGGCGGCAGATTCAGGTTCATGGGAGAGATTGGCAATCCCACCGATGAACCGATAGTCGTTGATGTCTGGGTAGGGGTTATATATAATAACAATTTCCACCCACAATTCCAGTTCAGCAATTTACCGCTCGAACCGGGCTACTATATGTCATCGATCGGAAGTCAACGAGTTCCTAACATGGCTCCCGAGGGCACCTATGAATATATCGCTTATTGCGGAGACCGCCCTGAATTGAAATGCGACTCATCATGGTTCGAATTTACCGTGGAGGGTGATGCTATCTCCGGAGGTTTTACGGAATGGTCCTTAGATGGCGGATTTATTCCGAGCCCGGAATTACCCGTCGAACTTATCACCCGGGCTTATCCTAATCCATTCAATGCATCGGTGTCGATAACATTTCAACTACCGGAAACTGGTCATGTAAGAATCGATGTCTATGACATTCTGGGAAGAAAAGTGACTTCATTAATAAACAGGGAGATGGAAGCAGGCGAGCATAGCGTGCAATGGGACGCTGCGGATATGGCTTCCGGTGTGTACTTCTATAAAGTAACCACTCAGGAGAATAGCTTTACCAAACAAATGACATTACTGAAATAGATGGTGTGATTTGTACAAATGAAAAACGGACAGGCATTTCGCCTGCCCGATTTATTTTTATCTATTTTTAGCGGAATCACTTCAATAAGGTCATCCTTTTGGTATAGATTCCGGATTTCGTTTCCAACCTATAGAAATAAACTCCGGAAGCGAAATTGCCAGCATTCCATTCCACTGATCCTAATCCAGCTTCCTGGTGTCCATCAATTAATACATCTACTTTCTCTCCGAGCAGGTTATACACTTCCAATGTAACCTTTCCGGGATCGAGAATATTATAGCTTATGGTTGTTACCGGATTAAAAGGATTCGGATAATTACCGGAAACGTATTCATCCGTCACGATTTTATCATAGGTATCTGTTACTAAACCGTTCTCTAACCAACCGGTTGAGAACCATTCAAACGAATCGCTCCTATTGCCCGATCCTGATTTGGTAAAGAAAAAATATGTTGAATCCAAGAGATCGTCATTATTGTCGTTGATGTAGGCAACGTAATTATATTCGCCAGCCGGAGCGAATGCAGGTACCGTTTGATATATCGTGGACATGCGGATAAACTGTTCAGGATTGACCGAGATGTTGTCGTACGACAACAACGGTCCGTAAGTAGATGAATCAGGCAGCATCAACATCACCCTTAAATCCACAGTTTGAGAGGATGGCGAATTATTCCGCAATCCACCCTCGAAATAAAATGAATCCTTCTCCGAGGGCATTTCAATCGGTTGAGTTTCGGGAGTCATTATCACCTCGACATCGACATAATAATTGCTGCGGTATTTTATTGTTACGTAGTCGTAAGGATCTTTGCCGGTGATAAGAATCTCGCCTTGAGCATCGATCGCCATGTCGGTCGGTTCATTATTTAAACTGTAAGGATCATCCCATACCTCCAACCATTCCTCGACCCCAGCATCACCATACTTGATCGTTATGATATCGCTTCCCCTGAACGGTCTATTTTCCCCGTATCCGGTAACCACACAGCCGCCGGCGGTATGATATTCTACATCCACGCCCCTATCATCTTCATTTAGAAGTCCGTCGTAAGTTTTAAACCACTGAAGGTTGCCGTCAGTATCATATTTAGCCGTGCCGATGTCCCAGTTGTCGTTTGGGTTTTGCGTAATACCGGTGACATAAATATTGCCCGATGGAGAAACGCTTATATCATCAGGTACGTCGTAGCTATAACCCGGTCCGTCATAAATCTCAACCCATAAGCTATCACCTTCAGGAGAGACTTTTCCGGTCACCCAGTCGAAGAAGTTCCCTAAAGCAGTCGATATAAAATATGTATTATCGGAAGCATCAACATCAAGCGCAACCGGCGAATCGTTTGTATCGATGTTAAAAAGCCTCGCCCACAGAGAATCGCCTTCGGGAGAATAGCACGAAACCACAAAGTCTGCGCCGTATTGATAAAGCCAACGGATATCGCCGTCGGAACCAACCGCCACATCCACGCCCAGATCGCCGCTTCCACCGCTATCGCTCTGCCTCGACCAAAGCAGTTCACCGTCTGTACTATACTTCAGCAGGATGCCATCGAAACCGGCATTCGGATCGCGAACTCTGCCGGTAACATACACATTGCCGCTTTCATCGATATCAAGGGATTTTGCATAATCATGACCGAGATAGACATCATGGGTAAATCTTCTTACCCATTGTCGGGTCCCATTTGAACTGTATTTAATCAGTATTATATCGCCTTCTCCGCCAATACTATCCGAAGCGCCCGCTACGAAGATATCACCGGAATTACCGATACCAATATCCCAGGCAACATCGTAGTCCTCAGCGGGTCCATCGAATTGCGCAGACCAGAGCGCTTCACCGTACTGGTCGTATTTGACGGTCAGAATATCGTAATTATCATTTGCACCGGAATAGTATTTACCGGTTACAACCGAGTTTAGCTCTCCATCCACCGCGATGGCATTAGAAACATCCTGGTTGCCTGGCCCACTAAAGGGCCGAATCCATTCTACATACCCCGAAGCCGATGCTGTTATTGCCGTATAAAACATTACAAGTAGAATTACTATCTTAATATTCTTCATCACTAATCCTTTCCTCATTGATATAGTTGACCATTAGCATTGTTAAACTCTCAGCACAGCCGAGTGAGGAATATCGCCTGATTTGAAAATAAATCAACCGAATCAGATAGCTTTTAGTTCCCGTAATAAAACCTGTTAATGTGATTTTGGCGGAATGTAGTTTCGAAAGTAAGCGAAGAATAGTAAGCGCGGGGACGATGTCCCCGCGCTTATAATCGGCTTATTTCAGGAGGTTCATTTTCTTGGTGAAGACCTTCCCGTTAGCGATAAGCCTGTAGAAATAGATTCCGCTGGAATATGATGAAGCATCCCAGTGAACCCGATGTTCTCCTGCAGGCCTCAGGCTGTTGACAAGTGTCCCCATCTTCTGTCCCTGAAGGTTGAATATCTCCAGAGTCACGTTG
>WJIR01000100.1 GCA_014730175.1 Candidatus Zixiibacteriota bacterium | reverse complement strand
TAGCCATCATCGAGTTCAAAAATAGAATAATACCTATGAAAAGGCTCTCCCCCGAATGTAGAAACCCAAAGAGCATTCCCCAGACTATCGGTTTTTATGATACAACGATCACATGCTATTATGAATCCGGCGTCCCTCGTTACATGCACATCATATGCGTAACCAACATCGTAAGTCTTTGACCAAAGAGTATCAGCTTGAGCCATAGCTTTAGCGCTCAGTCCAATGAAAACCACTCCTATTAATAGATACGTTGTTGTGCCTTTAATATTTGTCATCATGACCCCCAAAGGGTTAACAGAAGAAAGTTAAAAACTTTTATACTCATTTATATTATAATGATATATGACTAATAATGCAAGAAATATATATGTTACACAATTAGTGTAACCCGCATTGCAGTAATGAATTATGAGATTTCCGGCGTTTGTGACATTTTTCACTTGACATTCTTAATATTATCATTTTACTATACTTATAGTAAATTGATAAGGTTAGTAATATTCTGGCCGATTTTTGGAATGGTAAGAGAACATTAAGGGATAAGTTTGTCCCTCTTTGTGACGATACCGCCGACACTTGTAAGCCTTTGGTTTATTCCTGCAGGCGGATTAAAATTTGATAAGCAATGCAGGTCGGACTCCAAAGTTGGGCTGAGTGCAACGCAGAAATGCGACAATCTTTACTGAAGAATACTCTGTTCGTTAGATACCGAAGGACATGCCTTCGGCTACCATTGTGGATTGGATGAAGCCTAAAAAATGAAAATTTCAACCAGAGCGAGATATGGACTGAGGATGGTCATTGAGCTGGCACGCGAGCTCAAAAAGACCGATCTTGTCCATTTGGGAAAAATCGCTCAAATAACGGGCTTATCCGAAAACTACCTGGCGCAACTTGCTATCCCGTTGAAAAACAGCGGATTGCTGATAGGCGTTTCGGGGAAAAAAGGCGGTTATCACCTTTCCCGTTCGCCCGAGAATATAACGGTAGGTGATGTGGTCAACTCCGTTATCGGACCTGCTACTCTTACCGATTGCGTCAGTCATCCTGATGTCTGTCTTAATTCCAGCTTTTGTGAAGCGCGAATAATCTGGACAATTCTCAGCGGTAAAATATCGCAGACTCTGGAAGAATATACAATTGCGGACTTGATAGACAAAGATACGGTTTCTAAGATAAAAGAAAAATATTCGGACATGCCGCTGATCGATCCGGACTTAGTGATGTCCGAAACTTTAGATAGCGGCACACCTGGTTGTCCAACGAAAACAATTAAGTAGTTAAAATATAAGGATCAGTTTATGGGTGTCATTCAAATAATATCTTACATTTCAGTGATTGTCGCCATCGTGGCTATGGCGGCTAAAGCATTGCGCTATATAAAGGCTCCGGTGCATTTCCGCTGGGAGCTTTATCCGGTTCCTCACGAAAGGGGACGCGCGGATTATGGCGGTTCTTACCTGGAGGAACTCGATTGGTGGACCAAAGAACGTCATTCCGATATATTCAGAGAAATCAAGGAGATGTTTCAGGAGATTGTGCTTCTGAAAGGTGTGTTTCATCACAATCGGCGAGTGTGGACTTCATCATTCCCGTTTCATTTTGGATTGTACCTGACAATAGGATGGCTACTCTTGCTGCTTTTAGGCGCTATTTTGCAGGCAGCCGGTGTGGAGATATCCTCGGGCGCTTCGTTCATCGGAGCATTAATCCATTATCTGACAATTATTTGCGGTTATGCGGGATTCATACTGGCTGGTCTTGGCGCTTTCGGCTTGCTGACCTGGCGACTAACCGATCCCAAACAGCGACCATATAATTCGCCGTCGGATTATTTCAACCTTGTCTTTTTCGATGTTGTGATAGCGGTAGCCTTGATATCGCATCTCACGCTCGATTCGGGATTCGTTGCGATGCGGGGTTATGTGCAATCGCTGATTATGTTTACATCCTTCAGCTCCCCGGGAACTATATTTTCTCTGGAACTTTTAATAATGTCGCTCTTAATAATGTATATACCGCTAACACGAATGTCTCACTTCGTTGCCAAGTATTTCCTCTATCATTCGGTTCGTTGGAATGATGAACCAAATTTCAAGGGGAGCAAGTTAGAGAAACATATTATGAAGATGTTGGGTAACAGGGTTAGCTGGAGCGCTCCTCATATACAGAAAGGACAACCGTGGTCAGAAGTGGTTAAGGAGATGAAAGATGACTCAGAAACAGACTAAGATAAAAGATTTAAGCAATAACAAAGACCAGCTTCATGTGATAGAACCCAGGGAACTGCCGAAGTTCCCGTATCCTTACGATGACTGGGAAGACCCTCCTTTTCCGGAGGTCAGCGAAGCGAAAAAGGCTACCAAAGACACTTCTCTCGACGGTGTCCTGAACGTTCCGGTACCGATTCCTGAGACCGAAGAAGAGAAGGAAAAATTGGTTGCAAAATTTCTGGAAGGATTGCGTAAGCTCCTTTCAGTTGAGGACAACTGGATGTTCCTGAAACCGCTGATGCTTTCGTTGGAGAATTGCGTAAAATGCAACACCTGCGCCGAAGCCTGTCCGATGTACGAGATGAGTGGGCACGCTGAGATATACAAGCCGCTATTTCGCTCCGATACGCTTCGCCGGATTATCAACAAGTATCTAAAGCCGGGTGGTAAACTCACCTCGAAATTCACCGGTTCCGATATCGATCTTAACTGGGAAACAATAGCACGTTTGGCGCAGATGTCATACCGCTGCACCCTCTGCAGAAGGTGCGCACAGACCTGCCCGATGGGTGTTGATAACGGATTATTAGCGCGAGAAATCCGCAAAGTCTTTAGCCAGGAACTCGGTATCGTCGCCAGCGAACTTCATGAAGACGGCACCGTCAAGCAGCTTAAAGTCGGTTCATCCACCGGTATATCGCCGACCGCACTTATGGATATTTTCGAGTTCATGGAAGAGGATATCACCGACCGAACTGGACTCAATATTAAGATGCCGTTCGATAAATCGGGCGCGGATATCCTCTTGGTGCATAACGCCGGCGAGTTTCTTTCCTGGCCTGAGAATGCCGAAGCGTTCGCTATAATTTTTGAAGCTGCCGGTTTGAGCTGGACACTTTCCAGTGATTTGGTTGGTTATGATTCGGTTAACTACGGGCTATTCTATGAGGATGTCCAGTTGGCGCGCGTTACGCTTAGGCATGCCGAGATCGCCAAGAAGCTGGGGGTGAAAAAGGTCGTCATGGCGGAATGCGGCCATGCTCATAAAGCGGCGATGGCGATCGGCGACAGGGTATGGGTGGATGAAGCTAATATCCCCCGCGAATCGAGTCTGGTAACCCTGGAGCAGATAGTTATGAACGATATGATCAAGCTCGATCCCGAACGAAACCAGTTCCCGGTTACTCTGCATGATCCCTGCAACGTAACCCGTTCCATGGGAATTATTCAACCGCAAAGGCGCGTGATTAAAAAGATATGTCCGCAGTTCCGGGAGATGACTCCGCACGGCGTAAGTAACTATTGTTGCGGTGGTGGAAGCGGATTCGCAATCATGCAGTCCAATAACTTCCCGAACTGGCGAAACCTGATCTCCGGCCGGAAGAAATTCGACCAAATATTGCGCGCGTTCACCCGCGAGGAATACGAAAACAAGGTAAATAAATACGTTTGCGCTCCTTGCTCGAACTGCAAAGGACAGATAAGAGACCTGCTGACATACTACGACGCCTGGGAAAGAGCCCAGATACTGTATGGCGGCTTGGTGGAATTAATCGTCAATGCCATGACTGATGTTCCCGAAGGCTTCATCGAATGGGAATTGCATTAGACAGGATTGAAATATCTAATACTCTATAGGGGCAGGTTTCACACCTGCCCCTTTTTACTTTTGTAAATGAAGACTTACCCGCTTTTGACGTCCACGTTTGACGCCGCATAAGGCAATGCTTGTCGGATTCCTCCATTCAGCTGTCGCCCAATTCCGGAATCCGACCCACGGCTCACCGGCGGAGCAATCCGCCGGTGACTAACCTCCTATCATTGCAAATTACTTCAGCAAGGTCATCTTACGCGTTATATCCCGGTCGCCCGCTGACAGCCTGTAGAAGTATATACCCGAAGGCGCTTCCCCGGCATCCCAGCT
>WJIR01000099.1 GCA_014730175.1 Candidatus Zixiibacteriota bacterium | reverse complement strand
TTGGATCCGTTTCCGAGGGCGGTAATTGATTGGTTGCTCTAATTAATGAAACAAACTCAGAAGTCCATTATACAATATTAGTTAAGTATCTTGTGAAATTCATCACAATTTTTTTTAAAAATGACTTGACATGGTGGGTATAAATTTTATTTTAGGCAAAATTGAAGCTGGTGAAAAAATTCACCAAATACAAGGACTAACAAATGGAAAGTATCGGCAACTATGCATACGCGGGAATCTGGACACTATTCGGGGTGGCATTCGTTGTATTGGTGCTGTTCTTCGCCAGTCTGATTCGTCCCCAACGTCCAAATCCCAATAAATTAAAGACTTATGAGTGCGGTGAATTTCCATTTTCATCCGCGCAGTTTCAGTTTAATGTTAAATACTATATATTTGCTCTCATATTTGTGATCTTCGATGTTGAAGTGGTTTTTCTGTTCCCCTGGGCGGTTGTTTATAACTCTCTGGGGCTGTTTGCTTTGATCGAAATGCTTGTATTTTTAGCTATATTGATATTCGGGCTTGCTTATGCCTGGAGGAAGGGAGCGTTACAATGGGTGTAATTTCCAAGCTTCCCGTATATATGGAAAAAGTTCCCGGCGGCGGGATTTTAACGACAACGGCGGAGAAGTTTTTCAATTGGTCACGCGCTTCATCGTTGTGGTATATGCTTTTTGGCCTGGCCTGTTGTGCAATCGAAGGTTTAATGGCAACCGGCGCATCGCGTTACGATTTCGACCGTTTCGGTATGATGTTCCGCGCCTCGCCGAGGCAGGCGGACTTGATGATCGTTGCCGGAACGTTGACCCATAAGATGGCGAAAAGGGTTAAGATTCTCTATGATCAGATGTCGGAACCGAAATATGTAATCGCCATGGGAGGATGCGCAAACAACGGCGGACCCTTTTATTACGATTGCTACAGCGTACTCAAGGGCGTGGATAAGATTATTCCGGTAGATGTTTATATACCGGGGTGTCCCCCCAGGCCGGAGTCGGTTCTGGAAGCGTCTTTGAAATTACAGGAGAAGATCAAGAAGCAGAAGTTAGGTGAATGGTCGGCATCGACTGAGTAACATCAAGGAATCAGCGAGTAGATAGTTTGGATAGCGAAAGCCTGCTTAATCACATAAACGAACTCCACAAAGATATCATAATTAATAGTGAGTTAATCACTGATGTTCCGACTATTGAGGTAAAGCCGGAACATTGGGTTGAGGTCTGCAGCTCGTTAAAGAAAGACGTAAAAACCAATCTGCATTCCATATCCAATTACGGGGCGGTCGATTATCGCGAGAAACTGGGTGGTTTTCAGTTGGTTCTGACTATATTCTCGCACAAACATAAACACCGCGTTACGGTTAAGACTCTGGTTCCGGCTCAAGGGGACGAGGAACCGGAAATTGATACGGTGACAACGGTATGGTTGTCGGCGGATTGGTTCGAGAGGGAGATTATCGAGCTTTTTGGCGTGAAGTTCAAAGGGCATCCGGATCCGCGTCATCTTATGCTCGATGATGATTGGGACGAAGGTTTCCCGCTGCGGCGAGGTTGGACAGGTACCGATTTCATAGTCAAACCGGAAATGTAATGATGATGGAAACTAAGGGATTGAGAACCGAAGAATTTATGGTGAACATGGGTCCCCAGCACCCATCGACCCACGGCGTGTGCAAGTTAGTGCTGAAGATGGACGGGGAACTTGTTAAGGAGATACAACCCCATGTAGGTTACCTTCATCGCTCCATAGAGAAAATCGCGGAAAACCGGACCTATGCCCAGATAGTGCCGTTTACCGACCGTATCGATTACTGCGCCTCCATGAACAGCAATCATGCTTATGTGGAGGCGGTTGAGAGGATGGCAGAAGTTGAGGTTCCGGAACGCGCGCAGTATCTTCGGGTGATAATGGCTGAACTCAACCGCATCGCATCACACCTTCTCTGGTTGGCTACATTCACCATCGACCTGGGTGCGGTAACGCCGTTTCTGTACGCATTCCGCGAACGGGAAGAAATCATGGATATGTTCGAGATGACCTGCGGCCAGCGGCTTACATATAATTATATGAAAATAGGCGGGGTTAACTGGGATATCCCTAAGGAATTCGTGCCAAAGGCAAAGCAATTCTTGAAGATTTTACCGGGTAAGGTTGACGAGTATGAGGACCTGTTGACCAATAACCCGATTTTGCTCTACAGAACAAAGGGGATCGGCGTACTGTCTTCGGAGAAAGCTATAGAATACTCCGCATCCGGCCCGTCAATCAGAGCCTCGGGCGTCAGGTGGGATATTCGCAAAGCCGAACCTTACGCCGTTTATGATAAATTCGATTTTAATATACCTGTCAGGTATAACGGGGATGTCTGGGACAGATATAAAATTCGTTTGGACGAGATGAGGGAGTCGGCGAAAATAGTGGAACAGGCGATCGATGGACTTCCTGAAGGCGATATCGCCAAGAAAGTTCCGATGACCTGGAAACCCAAAGAAGGCGAGGTATTCTGCCGGATAGAAGCTCCCCGCGGCGAAATGGCTTATCATATAATTTCCGATGGCACCAATAAACCGTACAGAGTAAAAATCAGAACCGGCTCTTTCTGTAATCTACAGTTATTGCCGGCGATTGCGACCAATCACTTGATTGCTGACCTGGTGGCGATTTTCGGTTCACTTGATATCGTACTTCCGGAGGTAGACCGCTGATGTTGGAACTTGATCCGATATTCGATGCAATCAGCGAATGGCTGGCAAGTTTTCTTCCGCCGGTAGTTGTAACTATCGTGAAAGGCTTCGGTACTGCCGGAGTGGTTCTCGGCGTGTTATCTCTGTTTGTTCTATTCTTTATCTGGATGGAAAGAAAGGTATCAGCGCACATGCAGCAGAGATTGGGACCGATGCGCACCGGATGGCATGGCGCGCTTCAAACCGTCGCCGATGCCGTGAAGCTTATTCAGAAAGAGGATCTGGTGCCGAGCGATGCCGACCGCGCGGTATATTTCTGGGCGCCGGTAGTATGTTTCGCCGCCGCATTGATGGCTTATTTGGTGATACCGTTCGGAGAAGGCCTGATTGTGCAAGATTTGAACATCGGCATTCTGTATGTAATAGCAATAACAACATTTACCGTAGTTTCGCTGCTGATGGCTGGATGGGGTTCCAATAATAAATGGGCGCTTTTAGGCGGTATGAGAAGCGCGGCGCAGATTGTAAGTTATGAGGTTCCGCTTTCGATGTCGCTTATCGGAACGATTATGATTGCGGAGAGCCTATCCATGATAACCATAGTGGAATCCCAGAGCGGCCCATTCTGGAACTGGTTCGTATTCCGCCAGCCGATAGGATTTATTGTTTACTTTATTGCAGCTACCGCCGAAGCGAACAGGACGCCTTTTGATATCCCCGAAGCGGAACAGGAGTTGGTAGCAGGATTTAACGTGGAATATTCCGGGATGAAATTCGCAATGTTCTTCCTGGCGGAATTTATAAATATGTTCACTATCTCGGCGCTGGCGGTGACTCTGTTTTTCGGCGGATGGATGGCGCCGTTCCCGTTCCTGGATTTCATCCCGTCCTGGATATGGTTCTTAGCGAAGGCATTCACGTCGGTCTTTGTTCTGATGTGGTTCAGATGGACTTATCCGCGTATCAGGGTTGACCAATTGATGGGATTCGCCTGGAAGTTCCTGCTTCCGTTAGCGTTCCTGAATATTATTTTGACCGGAATCGGGATTTACATTTTCTAAGGGCATGTAATTGAATGAATTTAGTTAAGCAGACAATTGATGGAATATATAACTTGCTTCTCGGTTTGGGAGTGACGGTCAAGCACCTTTTCAAGAAGGCGATTACCGTTCAGTATCCTAAAGAGCGCTGGGAGATGCCGGAGCGCAGTCGCGGCGTAATCGTTCTGCTTTCCGACAAAGAAACCGGTAAACTAAACTGCACTGCCTGTATGCTTTGCGCCCGTGCCTGTCCGGTCGCCGCCATCAAGATCGAGCGCGAGAAAAATCCTGAAACCAAGAAGTTCGAACCGACCAGTTTTGATATAGACACCACCGTTTGTTGTTATTGCGGTCTGTGTGAGCAGGCATGTAACTTCTCAGCCATCAAACTGACCGGCAAATACGAGTTCTCCGTCTACGACAAGGACAGGCTTCAATATGATATGGACTTCCTTCAGGAGATCGGGCGGGATGTGAAATACGAGAAGAAAAAGAAAGTTGCAAAGAAGGCGGTGAAAAAGGCAGCTCAGAAGAAGAAAGAGGATAAAGCCGGAGAGGAAGAGAAGTCTCAAGAAAAGTCGGCGACCAAACCGTCCGCAAAAGCCGATGCTGCAGCGGAAGACGAAAAGCCGGCGGATTCGGAACAAAAAGAAGAATCAAAAACTGAAGATAAAACAGGTGATGATAAGAATGAACCTGATAGTTCTGAGGAGTCCGAGAGCAAAAAAGAGTAGGCTATGGAGTTACCGATTTTTTACATACTTGCCGCAATAATTATAGTTTCAGCATTATTCGTAGTTACGTTGCGGAATATTTTTCATTCAGCGCTGATGCTGATCCTGTGCTTTTTTGGGGTGGCAGGTTTGTATGTAACTCTGCATGCCGATTTCCTGGCAGCGGTGCAGGTTTTGATATATGTAGGGGCGGTCACGATACTGATGATTTTTGCGGTTATGCTTACTCAACAGTTAACCGGAAGGAAAATCCAGCAGCTCAATGACCAGCCGTTGCCGGCCGCGCTGATAATTCTTTCGTTGCTAATCCTTTTGATTGTTTCGATAACACGCACCGGGTTTGAGATAGCCGACAATCTTGAACCGATGCCGACGGTCGGCACCATAGGAAAAGCATTCATGACCACCTATGTGCTGCCGTTTGAGATAGTATCTGTGGTGCTTCTGGTTGCTCTGATCGGAGCTATAGTAATTGCGAGGAGGGAATAGCCGATGGCGACTCTGGATCATTATCTGATACTCTCAGCCATTCTATTCTGTATCGGGATTTTCGGGCTTTTAACCCGCCGGAATGCTATCGGTGTTTTAATGTCTATCGAATTAATGTTTAACTCCGCCAACATAAATTTCATAGCTTTTTCCAAATTTATCACGCCGGAGGCTTTAACGGGGCAGATATTCGCGGTTTTCGTGATAACGGTTGCGGCGGCCGAAGCCGCCGTAGGCCTGGCTATCGTTGTGCTTATGTATCGCAATTTTGATATAGTGAACGTGGATAACATCAATTTCATGAAATGGTAAGAACGGACTGATGATAGAATACTCATATATAATAGCTTTTCTGCCGCTTCTTTCGTATTTACTGATTGTCTTCTTCTTCAGCAAGAATAACAAGGTGGCGCACACTGTATCTATCACAGCGATACTCGCATCATTCGTTCTTTCCGTTATCGTCTTTTTCGAAGTCCTGGCAAATCATGGTCCTCATATCTTCGAGTACGAATGGATATCCATGCCGGGATTCGAGCTGCCGCTATCGCTGTATATAGACCCGTTAGCAGCGGTAATGCTGTTGGTGGTGACTATTGTTTCATCCTGTGTTCATATATATTCCGTAGGGTATATGCATGGAGATCCGCGTTATCCCAGGTTTTTCTCGTTTTTGTCTTTGTTTTCGTTCTCAATGCTGGGGCTGGTAATTTCCGGGACGTTCTTCGGAACATTCATTTTCTGGGAACTGGTGGGGCTTACGTCATACCTGCTGATCGGATTCTGGTTTGAGAAGAAGGTTGCCGCCGATGCCGGTAAGAAGGCTTTTGTCACCACCAAAATTGGCGATCTGGGTTTCCTTGCGGGGCTTCTGATATTATCAGCAGCAGCCGGCACATTCAATTATTCCGAAGTTTATCATTTAATCGAAAATAACCAGATTCCGGTGATATTCATAACTGCGGCGGGAATACTGATGTTCTGCGGAGCGATCGGTAAATCCGCGCAATTCCCTCTGCATGTGTGGCTACCGGATGCGATGGAAGGCCCCACGCCGGTTTCGGCTTTGATACATGCGGCGACCATGGTTGCGGCAGGCGTTTACCTGACGGCGAGGATTATGTCGATAATCGTCGTCAGTCATTCCGCGGCAATTACTATCGCGTATATTGGAGGGATAACCGCTTTACTTGCGGCGTCGATCGGACTGGTGCAGAACGATATAAAACGGGTGCTGGCATATTCGACAGTAAGCCAGCTCGGATACATGATACTGGCGTTGGGATGCGGCGGGTATACCGCAGGTACTTTCCATCTCATGACCCACGCCTTCTTCAAGGCGCTGTTATTCCTGGGTGCGGGATCGGTCATACATGCGGTGCATACTAATGATATTCAGTTCATGGGCGGTCTGAGTAAGAAGATGCCGATTACATCCAAAACATTCTTTATTGCATCACTCTCTATCGCAGGCATCTTCCCGCTATCCGGATTCTGGTCAAAGGATGAGATATTCGCTACTATCCTTCACGAGGGGCATTGGTTCCTGTTAGTACTGGCGGTTTTGGTTGCCGGTATGACCGCTTTTTATATGTTCAGACTTTGTTTCCTGACATTTACCGGCAAACCGCGAGACGAACATGCTTATGAACATGCGCATGAATCTCCCAACACGATGACATATCCTCTGATATTTCTGGCGATACTGGCTGTTTGCGCGGGCTGGGTGGGAATACCGTGGCTGCATCACGGGTATGCCTCGTTTGTTTATTTCCATCATCCGCATCATCCCGAGCCTAATTTCGCACTTATGATTATAGGGACGATTGTAGCACTTGCCGGTATATACCTTGCCTATCTGATGTATTACAAACGGGCTATTGATCCTGTGAAGATGGCTGAACGATTTAAACCTGTTTATACGTTCCTTTTCAACAAGTGGTATTTCGATGAGCTGTACATGGGTACGGTGATACGGTTTACATACTGGTTCATGGAAGTTCTCTTCAGGTTCGACCAGGTGGTTATCGATGGATTCGTTAATTTCTGCGGAAAATTCGGGCTGTTCAATTCCCGTATATGGATGACATTCGATGTATATGTCGTTGACGGAGCCGTTAATGGGGCGGGATATATTACGCGATGGTTCGCGGGCGGATTGAGAAGGATTCAGAGCGGCGCGGTGCAGAATTATGCTTTCGTGATTTTCCTGGGCGTGGTTCTGTTGATTCTCTTTAGAATGATGTAGAAAAAAGATACTGTATATAGAGGAGAATTACTTAGATGGATTTCCCGATATTAACATATATGATTTTCATACCGTTGGTGGGTATGGTGGTGGTTATGACTATGCGCAAAGAAGCGCATAACGCCATCCGATACACATCATCGTTTTTCTCGTTAGTCGTATTCGTTCTTTCCTGCATTCTGGCGATTCAATACGATAGCTCAATCCCGGATATGCAGTTCGTGGAAAATGTCAGCTGGATACCGTCGTTGGGGATTAATTACTTCCTCGGGGTCGACGGTATTTCGGTTCCGATGTTATTCCTTACCGGATTACTGTCATTCATATCGATAGTCGCATCATTCGGAATTACCAACCGTGTGAAAGAGTATTTCGCCTTCTTCCTTTTACTGGAAGTAGGTATGATAGGTGTTTTCTGTGCACTGGACTTTTTTCTATTCTACATCTTCTGGGAGATAATGCTGGTGCCTATGTATTTCCTCATAGGTGTCTGGGGAGGACCGAGGAAAGAATATGCCGCAATCAAGTTCTTTTTATACACATTGTTTGGCTCGGTGCTGATGTTAGTCGGTATAATCGCCCTTTACTTCTACGCAGAGCCGCATACATTGAATATGATGGAGTTAATAAGACGAAACAGCACCTACGGATACACTTTCCAATTGATTGTGTTTGCAGCATTTTACGTGGGATTCGCGATTAAGGTACCTGCCTGGCCTTTCCATACATGGTTACCGGACGCGCACGTGGAAGCTCCGACGGCGGTATCGGTAATCCTTGCCGGCGTGTTGCTGAAGATGGGTACTTATGGTTTGATGAGGATCTCATATCCCATGTTCCCGGAGGCTGCGGTTTATTACTCTATACCGGTTGCTTTAATCGGTATGATAGCCATTATCTATGGTGCATTCGTATCGATGGCACAGAAAGATTTGAAGAAGCTGGTGGCATACTCATCGGTTTCGCACATGGGGTATTGCATGCTCGGTTTGGCGGCGTTGACAACAGCCGGATGGGCAGGATGTATGTATCAGATGTTCAGCCACGGCGTTCTGACAGGCGCATTGTTCCTTTTGGTCGGCGTACTGTATGACAGAGCGCACACCAGGGAGATTGCGGCATTTGGAGGTATCGGCGCCAAGGTGCCGTTGTTTACCGGTATATTCGTGCTGTTCGGGATGGGTTCGCTGGGACTACCCGGTCTCTCAGGTTTCGTGGCGGAGTTTATGACTTTTATAGGCGCGTTTAACTCCGGTTATGTGTATCAATGGATTGTTATCGTGTCGATCCTCGGCGTGGTCTTGACCGCCGGATACATTCTCAGAATGGTTCAAAATGTGTTCCTCGGACCGCTTAATACCCGATGGGAAGGTTTGACTGAGATAAATGGACGGGAGCTGTTCACGGTTATCCCGTTGGCGGTACTCACCATATTGCTGGGTGTCTGGCCGAAGCCCCTGGTGAGTATGATCTCGGTTTCAATCGATAACATTGTTAAGATGATTACGGGATGATGAAAAGATGCAGATCCAAATTGACCTGACATTATTACTACCACAGCTTTTCCTGTTAATCTGGACAATCGGCATCTTTATAGTCGATTTCTTCTCCGAGGGTGAAGACAAATCTCATATCGGTTATCTGAGTATAATCGGACTGATAATAACTGCGCTAATCTCGATAAGCTCTAAACAGGGGACGACATTCTTCGGCGCATTCCGGGCCGATAGTTTCGGATTGAGTTTCAACGTAATATTTATAGGAACCGCCATACTTACTATCGCTTCAGCGATTGATTATGCGAAATTGAAACTGCGGCATCATGGGGAATTCTATGGATTGATTCTGCTGGCGACCGTCGGTATGATGTTCCTGGCTGCCGCTGGCGACCTGCTAACCTTGTATGTTTCTCTGGAGCTTTCAACCATCACGCTGTTCGTGCTGGCGGCATACATGAAAAAAGATATCAAGTCTACCGAAGCCGGCTTGAAATACCTGATACTCGGCGCCGCATCATCCGGCATAATGCTCTACGGCATCTCCCTGTTATACGGCATCACCGGCAGTGTGGCATTGGATGTTATCGGCATGAGACTCGCCGGAATGTTCACCATAAGCCCGTTGTTTATCCTGTCACTTGTTTTCATTATTGCGGGATTGTCTTTTAAATTGGCAGCGGTTCCTTTCCACATGTGGTGTCCCGATGTATATGAAGGCGCGCCTACTCCGGTAACCGCTTATCTGTCTGTCGCTTCCAAGGCTGCCGGTCTGGCAGCGCTGATGAGGATATTCTTTGAATCGCTCATTTACAACGCGGACCAGTGGATACCGCTGATAATGGCTCTGGCGGCGATGGCGATGGTTCTCGGTAATGTGGTTGCTGTCAGGCAACACAATATCAAGAGGTTGTTGGCGTATTCCTCTATCGCTCAGGTCGGGTATATATTGGTCGGCTTCATCGCTGTATCCGAGTTGGCGACTACTTCCATAATCTTTTATTTGGTTGCATACATGTTCGCTAATATCGGCGCATTCCTGGTGGTGATCGCTTTTTATAACCGAAGCGGTTCCGATGAGATTGTCGCTTATGCTGGACTGTCCCGGCGTTCACCATACATGGCTATCAGCATGGTCGTGTTCCTGCTTTCGCTGGTGGGGATACCTGCTACAGCTGGTTTTATCGGTAAGTTTTACTTATTCGCCGCTGCTATTGAGAAGGGATATTACTGGATAGTTGTTCTGGGTGTATTGACTTCGGTTATATCCCTTTGGTATTACATGACAATCGCCTATCAGATGTATTTTAAAACCGGAGAAGACCAATCCAAGATTAGCTTAAATCCAACTTTAGCGATAGCTATAGCGATAGCGCTTGCAGGTACGATATTCATCGGAATATATCCGGAACCGGTATTATC
>WJIR01000098.1 GCA_014730175.1 Candidatus Zixiibacteriota bacterium | reverse complement strand
TGGAGCAGAATTTCCCCAATCCATTTAACGCCTCCACCAACATAACCTATGGAGTGGACACTAAATCTGGAGTTAATCTTAGCGTATATAATTTGGCGGGACAGTTGGTGGAAACTCTGGTTGATGACATTCACAAGCCGGGAGTGTACACTGTTAGATGGAACGCCGAGGAGTTCTCCAGCGGAGTTTATTTCTACAGACTGGAAGCCGACGGTGACGTAACCTGCAGGAAAATGAATCTGCTGAAGTAGAGCTATTAGGCGGTATAATTCATAAAAGTCACGATCGGTAGCCGAAGGCTTGTCTTTCGGTGAGGGTGGTATGTTTAGCCCCGCTAAGAGCGGGGATAAGCATGCTAATGGATACAAAACATGCTTATCTCTTCGCCTGCGGCTACGAGCTAAGCATGCCAACTTTGTGGGAACAGAAACACACCCCGTCTTCATCCCTCGTTTCGCGGGATGAATCCATCCCTCTGAAGAGGGGAATAAAAATCGGCAGTAAACTGCCGACCCACCCGCTCGGTGGCGTGCGCTTGTCGCGTCCTTTTGTCACAACAAAGCGTGATCCTCCATTGATAAATCCGGGGTGGCGCTTATGCTATCCGGTTAATGGCAATAAGGAACTTATAAAAGCTCCGTTGTTTACATTCGGGAGGAACGTCTTCCAAGAAGCTCTGCGGCGCGTTCGGTTTGAGGGGAGTTGGGGAAACTCTCTTCCAACTTATCGAAATAGCGGTTGGCGGTGGCGCGGTCTTTTCTTTTCATAGATATCTCCACCATACGAAGTAGTGCATCCGGTACCTTTTCCGAACGGGGGTAATGTTCCAGAAGGTAAGTATAGGATGTGGTGGCGTTATTGTAGTTCTGCAAATTAAAATGACATTCGCCCATTAAAAACAGTGCGTTATCAGCCAGGGGGTGCTTCTGGTTGGCGGTTCGGAATTCTCTGAATCCGGATAAAGCCAGCTTATAGTCCCCCTTGATAAAGTCCATATACGCGGTGTCATAGAGCTGTTTTGCTGATATCTCCACCTGCGTCATAGTGGTATCTGCAACTGAATCCTGCTCAGCCGGCATCTGAACAATATTCCCTTGATAAGTGCGGGGTGAAGCGCTCATGGTGAGATCATCAAGTTTTCCTTCAATGATACTCATCCGTTCCAGCAGTTGATCCAGAGTATAATTCACATCGGTGAATATGTCGCGCAGTACTTTCAACTGCTCCCGGGACAAGGAGTCCTGGGTAACGCTGCTTTCGGCGATCTGATCATAATCATTGCGCAACTCATCCAGATCGGTAATTATTTCATTAACATCGCCGCGGGTGGCGCACCCGCCCATCAATAGCAGCGGAACGATTACCGCTGCTATTGTCATCAGACTGAAAATGAGTCTATTTTTCAACTTTCCGCAAATCATCTTTAAAGATTTATTCAATAAAGATAAATTCGTCCCGGCGGTTTTTTGCCCACGCTTCCTCATTATGCCCGGGATCTATGGGTCGTTCCTCGCCGTAGCTGATAATATCGATACGATCGCTGTCGATTCCTGCGCTCACCAGGAATTTCTTGGCTTCCAGGGCGCGTTTTTCACCGAGAGCGAGGTTGTATTGCTCTGTTCCTCGCTCATCGCAATGTCCCTCGATGCGCAGCATGGTATCAGGACGTGACCGAAGACTATCCGCCATTTCCCTCAGTACGGCTCGGGCTTCGGGCTTCAGGTTATACTTGTTGAAATCGAAATGTATATTCGGGAATTCCAGCGGTTCAGGTTCTTCTTCAACCTCAAACTTAGCAATCTCTTCAGCCGGCGGAGTTTCAATTTCAACTTCCTCCTCGGGTTCTTCCACCGGTTTCGGCGGTGTTAAAGTCGGTTCTTTCTTTCCTCCGCAAATAGCTCCGAAACTAAGTACGCCGATTATCACAAAGATTATTGTTAATTTGAATGCTCTCATCAAATCCTCCAAAATACTCTAAAGTGCTTTCTGTCAATTATTCAACAAAATATTATTTGCTGAAGTAGTTTGCAAGTCATTTTATCGTTCTTCGGCTATTCCGGGCGTCCAGTACGGATTGTATGCATTTTCTACGGAAGTCACTCGTTTTTGGTTGCTGCCGTCGAAATTCATGGTGTAAACTTCTTTGTTACCATTGCGATCAGATACAAAACAGATATGAAGCCCGTCGGGAGAGAAACAGGGATCCTGATTATTACCGACCGATGTTAGCCGTCTTACATTCTCTCCGGTAATGGACATTGTATAAATCTGAAACCTGCCGGATTCCCGGGATGCATAGGTTATCAGGTCTCCTTTAGGTGACCAGGAGGGAGTATCGTTATAATTCCCGTGAAATGTCAACCTGCGCTGATTGAGTCCCTCAATATCGGTTACATACAAATGCACCGAACCGCTTTTGTCCGACGAAAATACAATTTCGCGACCATTGGGTGAAAAGGAAGGGGAACTTTCGATTCCCCAGGTGCGTGTAAGCCGCCTGACAATACGTCCTCGATTAGTCAGCAGATAAAGCTCGGCATTGTCATCCACAGTCAGGATCAAAGCGATATACTCACCGTTGGGGCTTATAGCCGGAGAGGAATCTATTCCTTTGCGCGCAGAGATCGGCGCTAATTCAGTGGAGATTAAATTCAATTTATAAAGGTCAGGATTACCTCGAAAATAGGAAGTGAAATAGACCTCCTCGCCGGTGCGATCGGCAGTGGGGAACAGATTAAGGGACTTGTTATCGGTCAGGTAAATCAGATCAGAACCATCCCAATTGCAGATAGCGAGTTCCTTTATATTGCCGGAGGCGACCGAAAAAACTATCCGGCTGAAGGATATCCCCTTTTCACCGGTGAGAATATTTATGATCCTGTCGACGGCTTTGTAGGATAGTTGGTTAACCGAGTCGATTGGAGCCTTAAATTCAGTGGTGTATATCGTTTTTCCCCGCAGGATGTCGGTAATCTCCAGATTGTAGTGAAAGAGGATACCATCGGAATAAAACGATCCGCCGACCAGATGCTCGGCGCCCAGATAAATCCAATCTTCATAATTCATTTCCCGCTCCCCGATTAGCGCCATTAATGAAGAATCCGCGGTAACCACATTAAAATACAGAGAAAACGCCAGACCCTTTTCGATCTTCTCTTTTAGCTCTGCCGCTTTTTCCGGTTCATCACCGCTATAGAAATCCCCGGTAATATCGAATTTGGCTACGGCGATATTAAGCTGGGGAACTGCCCCGCCTGAATCCCGGATTACGCCATAAAAGTCCGACTGCGCGGGGGAATCTTCAACAGTAAACAGCGCCAGCAATAATAGCGGAATCACAAGAGGGAAAAATGTCTTAGGTTGACTGATATTCATGCTTGACCTTAAGGTGTGTATTCGAATTTTAGGTGAATTCCGATGTTATCCCCGCTGAATTCCTGGGGAAGGGGAGGTAGGGGATCCGATGCTAATATAGCTCGCAGCGCCGATTGATCAAAACTCCCTACGCCCGATGGGGATTCTATATCCGCATTGGATATTCTACCGCTTCTATCAACATTAAAATATACCGTCGTTTCCAGAATTCCCTCGCTGCGTACAGGATTCCTCCAGCGGCTCCGTATCTTGGAGAAAATCAAATTAATATAGTACGAAGATTGGAAATTAGCTCCGTCAATCTGAATACCTCCGAATTCTGATCCGAAATCGATATCATCCAGGAATTCCGGATAGTCGCTGTTTTCTTCCTGCGGTTGTGTATTCTGTCGGACGTTAGATTCTTCAGGCTGAGGTTTCGGCTGACGCTGGTCGGTCTTTTCCTGCATGGTGAGCCCTTCCGGCTCAGGCTCGCGCTTGACAACCTGTTTGGGAGCCTTTTCTATCACCTGCGGGGCAGCCGTTTTGGGTTTTGATGGGGGAGGCGTAGCTTTAGCTCCAACCAGATTCACTCGGTACACTTCCGGATAAAGATTATCCCTGCTGCTGGCTTGCGATGAAAACATCAAACCGCCGATAAGAATCGCATGCAATATAATGGATGTTAACAGGTATTTTCTCATCTAATTGATTCAGGTATCGGTTCAATAACCAGACCCACATCGGTCAGCCCTGCCTTTTTTACTTCCGCAACCACCTGGATAATATTTCCGTATGGCACATCTTCATCCCCCTTAAGATAGACTACCTGGGCGCTTTTGTGACGGGTTACCGCTTTTAAACGTGATGCCAGATCTTTCAATTCAACTTCATATTTATCGATATATATATCACCCCGACTGTCGACAGTAACAACGATTCCTTCCCTTTCCCTGCTGGGGGTGAGTTCGGCTCTCGGGAGTTTTACATCAACGCCGCTCTGGAGCATCGGTGCGGTAATCATGAAAATTATAAGCAGAACCAGGATAACATCCACCAGATTGGCGATATTAATATCGGATAAGGCATGCAATTGACGACGCGCCATTATTGTTCTCCCCGGGCTTCGAGATTCTCTTTGCGAAAGGCGCTGATTAATTCCAGTTTAAAATTGTCAACATCCACGCCGAAATTCCTCAAGCGATTGCTGAAATGATTGTACCCAATTACCGCGGGTATCGCCGCTGCTAAACCTGCCACGGTAGCAATCAACGCTTCGGCAATCCCCGGAGCAACAACTGCCAGCGACGCAGAACCACGCACGCCGATTGCCGAAAACGAACCCATTATGCCCCAAACCGTTCCCAATAATCCTAAGAATGGACTTGAGTTAGCCGTTGTTGCCAGGAATGTGATATAATTACTCAGTCCGGATAATTCCTCTTCACCCGCCCTTTCAGCAGCATCATTGATTATTTTGAAATGCTCATCATTCAGTGAATATGAAGGATTCACCGAATTGTCACTCTGCAGGGCTCGACAATAATCCCACTGAGCGTAGGAGTCCCTCAACATACTGCTAAATGGCGACTTAGTAAATTTCGAGAGGTTGCTATAGGCGTTCTTTATGCTGCGGGCGGAACGAAAGTTGTTGATAAACCGTTTATTGGCGGATTCAATAGCCGAGAATTGACGCCATTTCCACAACATTATCGCCCATGAAACCACCGAAAACATAATCAGGATAAATAGAATGAATTTGGCGAATAATCCCGATTCCTGAATAAGCTGCCATGCCGATTTCCCCGGTGTTACATCGAAGTAAAGAGTTGAAACTGATATTGTATTCAAAAGAAATGCATTAAACATATTGAGTCCCAATGCAGGACGGGTTAAAACCCGTCGTTATTAATAATAGTGATCCTCCCCACGTTGAAACGTGGGGTCTCGAAAATTCATCCATGCTTTTCCTTTTTATTGCAGCCTCTCCGAAGGACGAGCCTTCGGCTACGTAGTATGGGTGTCGGGTTTCTTCATTCGTCTGTCGCCGAATTCCGGAACCCGACCTACGGCTCGTGAAACATGCCTTACCCGAAGGATGAGCCTTCGGCTACGGACTCCGAAAATTATCCGGGTTAATCAATCTCTCCGATCCCGAAACTACATTTCCTCGGGAATCCTGCTTACTGTGAAACTGATCTCGGTATCCTGCAATACCTCCATTCCGGGCACTAATGATTGAGATAGTATGGTTTCCGGAAGGACGGTTTCATCTTCGACATAATCAACATCCCCAAGAACCAAGCCGTGTTCCGAAAGTTCCTCTTTGACCGAGCCGAAATCCAAACCTATGAAATCGGGAACCAATACCAGTTCGGTACCTTTGCGGATATTTACAACCAGATCCACCGGTGTACCTCGTTCTACTTCTGCCATAGCCGCCGGATATGTGCGGATAACCACTTCGGGAGGTAAAGATTCATCGAAATCATAAGTAATCAAACCGACCTCAAAACCATCTTCCATTAACCTAAGCTTAGCCTGCCTGAGCGTAAAACCACGTAAATCCTCAACAACACTGAATTCGCTTCCTTTGCTGATAACCAGCTCCACAATTCTTCCACTTTTTACTACCAAACCTGCTAAAGGTTGCTGTTTTATTACCGTCAATGGAGGGTGGGTCGGAGAAAATTCTTCGGACGATATTCTCCAGCCGAATCCCTGCTCCTCCAACGTTTGCTTGGCGACTTCGATGTTTATATCTGAAACATCCGGGACCACCTTTTCGTCTCCTAATCCCACAAAAGAGGGCATGATTACTTCATCAACCACAAAACTGAGCAGGAAAAGGAGGATCAGGCAAAAGGAGGCAACGATTATCCCTCGCTGAACAGATTCCGAAGTAAATTTATCCTTGAACGACACTATTATCTCCTTTGTAACAGGGAAACATAAGCTCCATCGGTATCGTAATGATAGGGTAAAATCATCAAGTCACCATTGGGCGTAAAAGATTCCGGCTTGAGATTATACTTACCATTGTGCAATTTGATTCGTTTGAATTCCTGATGATTATGCAGGAATCGGTTGATGACATTCTGAGTTTCCTCTTTGGTAAATGTACATGCGCTATAAATCAATTTTCCGCCTTCATTGACTAAAGCCGAGGCGGATTCCAGTATTTCTTCTTGCCTGCTTTGAAGCTTACAAATATCCTCCGGATTGAGCCGCCAGCGCATATCGGCATTTCTCGCCAGAGTCCCCATACCGGAACAGGGGACGTCCACAAGCGCAATATCGGCTAACTTTTTCGGATAAAATCTCTTAACATCTACGCCGATTATATTTACGGTATTTATACCCATTCTGTAAAGGTTTTTTTTCAATCCTTTGAGTTTCCCATGATTTATCTCGATTGCGAAAAGTGTCCCCTTGCCTTCCATCTGTTCATAGCAGTTGATAGTCTTACCTCCCGGAGCTGCCCCGATATCGAATACAATTATTTCGGGTTCTAATCCTGCCAATTTGGCGGCGAAGCCTGCCGATGGGTCCTGAAAATAAACCGGATAATTTAGAAATATATCGGTATCCCTGGGATCGCCACCGCCTTTGTACTGGTAATAATCGGGGAAATGGGGATTTCTCAAGAATCCCTGATTAGTTAGCTTATTATCATCCGGACTTCTCTTCTCAAGTGAGTTGAATCGGAGGGATGGATATTGGTGTGAATTCGCCCATTCGGCCAGTTTTATCGCATCTTCAATTCCGAATGCTTCTATCCAGTAATCAGCAATCCACTGAGGGAGAGAGTAACAATACTGAATATGACCCGAAGGATCCCGGTTTACATCGGGATATTCTATGGAATCGGATTCACGTAAATATCTCCTCAAAACAGCATTGACCAGAGATGCCGCCCCCGGGTTATCGTATCTTGCAGCTAATTGAACGAATTCGTTGACTGCCGCATAATCAGGGATTCTTTCATTATAAACAAGCTGATACAATCCCAGAATCAAACAAGCCTTCGTCCATCGGCTCAGTTTATGTTTGCTGAAATGCTCGAGGATGAAATTCAGAGCGCCTTTCATCTTCACTGCGCCTGTAACCAGTTCTTTCAATCTCCTTTTATCATACTCCTTAAGATGATATGATTTATTAATCCGGGATAGAGCATCCTGGATGAATAAATTCTCGGATTCCACTGAGAGATAGCATTTAACCGATGCCTCCCTTACTTTATCTTTTTTTCTTGATTGTTTCATATTGATTAGATGGAAACCTCGAATACAGGCAGCATCCTGTCTTCTTTCAAACTGTATTGCCTAAGGCGATGATAGCTCCAGGTTAAAACATTCTTACGGTCGAATCCTGTTAGGACCTCCATGTATTCATCACATCTCCCCACACCTTCATGGTTTACACGATGCAGGAGTTTAACCTGAGTATCGGAGATAATTTCTATATCATACAATCCCGGACGGATATCAATCTCCTTTTTATCGCCATCCTTTTCTCTTTCTATTACTATCGATGAAGGAAGTTCGGTGATTTGCTTAATTCCAGTATTATCCGGTGCGGTAATCAGGTATTCCTGGAGGTTGATGATTTTCGAGATCGATTCCATGAAACCGAACTTAGAAATAGCGCCCTCGATTGAAATCCCGGGGGGAAGCGTATCAGCAAGCATGCTAACAATACGCTCATTAAAAGGATCGGTCAATCTTATATCCAGGTATTCGTCCTCCGATGTGTATCCTACCGGAAGCGGCGGTCCGAAGGATAGCTTCTGATGCGGGTGGAAGCCCTGTGAATATTCCACCGGAATTTTTGAGCGTCGTATGGCGCGATGGAACAAATTAATCAAATCCCGATGGGATACGAATCTCAGGTTTTCCCCTTTTGACCAGCGCAATCTGACGGTGGCGGAGGGAAGCTGCACCGAATTGGTTCTCTTAACCGTTCTTTTGGACCTTCCGTAAGTCAACCCATCGTTGGTCAAGCCTTGGTTCTTCGTCTCCGGTGTCTGTCGTTTTCTATCAGTCCTTTTCTTTAAGGGTTTCTCCATATAAGCTTTTTCACATTCCATTCTGAAAAATCTATGAGGTATCCCCTTGTCAATATGCTGCCAGGGCAAAGGATCCCCCTCAGTAAATCCATCCAACACGTTTTGATAGTCAAATCGGCAGGACTTGAAAATCTCAACCCATTTATCATAGTCGAAATGCTCGGACCAAGTCTGTAATCGTAATCCGCTGTTGTGAACCCCAAGAAGGATTTCTCCGGCGCTTCTATCGGCGCGGCATAAGACTCCTTCGATGATGCTGTTTTCGGCATCGTGAAACCTTAGATCGATTAATTTGGAGCGTAAAGCTTTCTGCAAAAATCTGTACCTTTTTAGTATCTCTTCCAGTGAAATCTGCCTCTCCCACTGGAAAGGAGTTAAGGGTTTGGGTACAAAGGGCGAAATCGTAACTCCTATGGTGCGTTTTCCCTTAAAGCCGCGTGAAATCGATTCGATTCTTCGGATCAAATCCGCTATTCCCTGGATATCATCATCGGTTTCTGTCGGCAGTCCTATCATAAAGTACAATTTAATATGCTGCCATCCTCTCCTGAATGCCAGCGTCGAGGTTTCGATAATCTCATCTTCGGTAATATCTTTATTTATCACATCCCTCAACCTTTGTGTACCGGCTTCGGGCGCGAAAGTCAGTCCTGTTTTCCTACCGGTTTCCAGCGAATCCAGCATCTCGATAGTCATGGTTCCGGGGCGGAAGGAAGGGATTGAGATTGAGATTTTCTCCTGCTTTAAAGTATTGTTCAGCCGCGTTAGCAAAGTCACAAGCTGGGAATAGTCGGTTGTCGATAGTGATTGTAGCGAAACCTCATCATAACCGGTCTTGCTCAAACTGTTTTTAACCTGTTTGATTATATCATCAGCTTCCCGCTCGCGTCGAGGGCGATATTGATAACCCGCCTGACAGAAACGGCATCCCCGCGGACAGCCCCGCATGATCTCCACGGTTAGTCGATCATGCACCGTGCTTATATTGGGGACTATGGGTAGTTCCGGATAATACGCATTCTTCAATGGTAAGGCGGAGCGGATTTTAGCTCTTACCGGTAAATCCGGTTCTTCCGGTAATAATACGCCGTCTCGGGCATCTAATAGATAGAAGGACGGAATATATACTCCGGGTAATGCCGAGAGCAGTTTTAGTTTCTCCCTTCGTGAAGCTGACTTATATTCTTCTCGGCGAGCAGTTTCGATTATATCATCAACTAAGTTTTCGCCATCGCCCAGGCAGAACAGATCCACAAAATCAGCCAGCGGTTCGGGATTGAGGATTGCCGGACCTCCGGCGATTATTATCGGATGTTCATCGGCGCGCTCCGATGATAAAAGCGGAATTTGCCCCAGTTTTAACATATCCAGAATACCGCTGTATGCTAATTCATACTCCACCGAAAATCCGACGAAATCAAAATCGGATATCGGAGTGAAAGACTCGATACTATACAGGGGTAAATTAAACTCATTGAGCTTCTGTTCAAAATCGATATCAGCGGAAAAGGCGCGTTCGCACAAGACATCTTCATGCCGGTTTAAACGATGGTAGATAATCTGCATCCCCAGGTTGGACATACCGATTTCGTATAAATCCGGGAAGCACAAACAGAATTTGATGCGTCCCGTATGTTCTTTTCGTATAGCTCCCAGCTCGCCACCAACATAACGCCCCGGCTTCTGAACCAAAGGTAGAATTTTATTTAAAATGATATCTTTCATTAAAACCGCTCATTCTTAAATCATCAAAACTCGATATAAAATTCCATCTGCAAAGTCAAGCTATTTGAGGGATGGTTGTGTTTTGAGTCGATACAAACATGCTTATCTCTGTGCCTTCGGGTTCGTAGTATGGTGTCGGGTTTCTCCATTCGGCTGTCGCCGAATTCCGGAAACCGACCTACCGTTCTTACTCCCTCACCCGTCTTCGCCCCGATAAGTCGGGGCGAATCCACCCTCTCCCGTTGAACGGGAGAGGGGAAAAGGTAGGAATAAAATGATTTTTATAATTGGAAAATATCCACATAGTTCCCCTTCTCCCATTTCCCGATCACATCGGGAGGAGAAGGGGTCAGGGGATGAGGGGGTTTATCGTGGCGTCAGGTCGCCGCACCTGACGCCTTTGCTGTCGGGTACGGCGACCCGACAGCACCCCGTGATGAACCCCGAAGGGCAAGCCTTCGGCTACGATGGATGTTGGGTTTCTTCATTCGGCTGTCGCCGGATTTCGGAATCCGACCTATATCGGTT
>WJIR01000097.1 GCA_014730175.1 Candidatus Zixiibacteriota bacterium | reverse complement strand
TCCGGATGTATGGTAATCGATGTCGGAGGCGGCACCTCCGAGATCGCAGTTATCGCCCTTCACGGTATCGTAAACAATACTTCGATAAGGATTGCCGGCGACGAAATGGATGATGCAATTGTCAATTATTTGAAGAAGAATTTCAATCTCTTAATAGGTGAAAGAACTGCCGAGCAGATTAAGATGAAAATCGGTTCAGCCTTTCCCCTCGAAGAAGAAGAAAATCTCGAGATAAAGGGGCGGGATTTAGTTGCCGGTGTTCCTAAAACCCTCTCTATATCCTCCGTGCAGATACGGGAATCATTAACCGAACCGATCGACGCCATTGTTGAAGCTGTCAGGGAGGCGCTTGAGCATACTCCTCCGGAATTGGCTGCTGATATTCTGGATAGGGGAATTATTATGACCGGTGGAGGCGCATTACTCCATGGTTTGGATCGCCGCTTGACCCAGGAGACTAATCTCTCGGTATTTATTGCCGAAGACCCGCTAACATGCGTGGTCAGGGGTACCGGAATAGTATTGGATAATTTCAAAAAATACGAAAAAGTATTAGTCAAAAGCATGCGCGATTAAACTATTTAGCCGGAATCCCTGTAATCCGAATCAATCTGGGTAGGTCGGCAGCTTGCTGCCGACATAAATTACCCTCTTCAGAGGGCTGGCTTCATCTCGCCAAATGCGGGATGAAATTGGGGTGTGTTTAATGTTTCCACAAGCGTGGCATGCTTAGCTCGTAGCCGCAGGCGGAGAGATAAGCATGTTTTTGTCGGGAGGTCGGACACTTGTAAGCCTCCGGTTTATTACTGTTGGCGGATTTAGAAAAACTTTCCTCCTTTTAAATGTTATATTATTATCTTGGTTACGATTAAACCTTAACAACTAAAACTGTGTCTTATAGACAAAACCAGAAACCAAAATGAAGGCAGATCAGGACAAAGAGTTAATTCGACGAGTAATTCAAGGTGACAAAAATGCCTTCAATTTAATCGTGAACAAGTATAAAGATAAGGTTTTTAAAACTGCGATGAGGATGGTCAGGAATAAAGATGACGCTTATGATATCACCCAGGAGGTTTTTATTAGAGCATATAAAGGCTTGAAAAACTTCAAGGGCGATTCCAATTTATATACATGGCTTTATCGAATAACCGTTAATAATTGCCTTAATTTCACCAGCCGGGATAAATTTAAAACAATGGCGTCAGTTGCGGATTTAACTACACCGCCGGTATCAAGTTTGACACCGGAATCACAATTGAAGGAAAGTCAGCTATTCGAAATGCTGGACGAAGCGATAGAGCAACTGCCTCCTCAGCAGCGCGCCGTATTTATCATGCGCTATTATGACGAAATGACTCATGCCGAGATCGCTAAAATACTGAATCGGAGCGAAGGCGCTATCAAAGCCAATTACTTTCAGGCGGTTAAGAAGCTGAAAACCGCTTTAAAAGATGTTCTTGGATTTCAATCAAAAAGTGGAATCGTAGACGGAGCATAATTATGAAATGCGAAGATTACAAAGAAAAATTACTTGAGATCGCGGAAAACGGAGCCGATATAAGCTCTTATCCCGAAGTTAGCAAGCATATCGAAACCTGCGGTGACTGCCGCAGGGAGTTTGATGAACTCAAAGCCCTTTTCGGTATTATGGAGAAAGATAAGGCTCGCGAATATGAAGATACTCGGTTGGATAGCCTGGTGGTCGATGTCAATCAGCGAATTAACAACGAGGAGAAAACTGTCCGGTTTGATCCCAAATATTTCTTCTCCATATTAACCGCAACGGCGGCGGCGATTTTGATACTTGTAATGGGAACCGTCAATTTCACGGATACAATCCCTATCAATAACGGCTATACATATATTTATGACGATCTTACCGTTTCGCAGCTTGTTGAGATGGAATATGTTACCGACGACCTGGTGGGAGAGCTTTACTCGGAAATCGACAACGAATCCTTGACCGAATTGGAAGATTATTACCTGGAGAATTACGATTATCAAAATATACTTAGCGATCTGGATGATGATGAATTAGAATATATCAACACGGAAATAACTGAGAAGATGAAAAATATTTCGTAGGAGAGTTTATATATGCGTGGTGCAATTTACATAGCAATAATCGTTCTGATTACAGGATTTCCCAATCTCCTTTCGGCGCAGATGGATATTATGGATCCCCCTCCGTCTGAGATGGAAGGACGAAGGGGTAGAATCGAAGAACGAATCGAGAATTTTAAGATTTGGAAACTCACCGACTATCTTGATTTGAGCAGTGAACAATCCCAGGAGTTTTTCCCGCTGTACAATGATTACACCGAAGCTCATAAGGATTTGAATGACAAACGAAGGGATTTATTCAAGAAAATCAATCAGGCGGTGGAACTCGATGATTACCCGGAAGAGAATCTCAAGGAGATGTTGGAGCAGGTCGATAGGGTCGAGCAGGATCTGGTTAAACACAGGGAGAAGTTTCAGGATAAATTAACGGATGTGTTAACCACGCGTCAAATCGCTAAATTCACTATTTTTGAACATCGTTTTCGCAACGAAATACATGAAATGATACAGAAAGCACGTGAAAGAGAACATAGAGGACGTCCATTTAAACAACGACATTAACATAAAAGACCTTTTGGAAGGAGGACATCATGTTGAAAAAACTCACACTTACAATAACCGCGTTGGTGATACTAACTTTCGCTTTCGCAAACCTGGGATATGCTCAGCAGGGTCGGATGATGAATGCCGACTGCGACGGTCCCGGAATGATGCACAATAGGGGCGGACATGGCTGCTGCGACGGTCCCGGATTCGGGCATGGCAGCGGACATGGCGATGGATTCGGTCCCGGAATTTGCATGTTTGCCGATGAACTGGAACTGAGCGATCAGCAGAAGGATGATATCCACAATATCAGGATAGCCACCCACAAGAAACTGGTTGACTACAAAGCCGATCTGGAAAAAGCCAAAATCGAGATGAAGGAACTCTGGTATGATGGCGTACCATCCGAAAACCAGGTCAATAAGCTGATCGACCGCATTTCCGACATCAAGACCGAAATGAAAAAACTCCAGGTATCGGCTAAGATCAAAACCATGAACGTCTTAACCGAGGACCAGCGGGACGAACTCCGGGAGATGCGGATGGAGAAGAAAGCCTGCGGTAAACATCATCGCGGTTGTATGAAAGACCGCGGCTGCAGAATGCATCAGCGCCTCCAGAGCGATTAGTAGCATCCTCATTTACCAATATAAACAAACCAGGAGGTCAAATCCGACTTCCTGGTTTTTTTATGAATCGGGGTTTAAGGTTCATCTGGAGTTATTCAGCAGGATGGAGACGTTGTCGGAGTGATAATTAGCCACTGCCAGGTCGTAGTCCCCGTCGCCGTCCAAATCCTCCGAAAAGACCGATAAAGGAGTGTCACCAGCGCCATAG
>WJIR01000096.1 GCA_014730175.1 Candidatus Zixiibacteriota bacterium | reverse complement strand
CGACCCCCTTGATTCGGTCGATGTGTGGACCATGGCAATTCGCCGGAGCGACAACGAAATGTTCGGACCATTCAAGCAGCTCGAAAATCAGTATATTCCCAGACGCTCCATACTTTTAGTGCGCCTGGTTCACCAATTGGTGCCCGCCAGCGAGCAGACGCACGTTGGAGTATATGACTATGTCGCCTATTGCGGTAACTACTCGGATGAAGTCGATCTGTGGGATATTTGGGATTCGTACTCATTCGAGGTAGCGGTAACATACTCGGAAGATCGAGACCAGGATCGACAAAGCTGGGAATGGAACAATTATAACTGGGAACATGGATATATCGTACAGCTACAGCCGGAGGTTCACAGTCTTTCAAATCACCCCAATCCTTTCAATGAGAAAACTACAATATCATTCGATTTAATGGGTGATTCCCGAGTGAATCTCAGCATTTACAATATAGCTGGACAAAAAATTGTGGAGTTGATTGATGGGTCATTGAATTCCGGTACCCATAAAGTTACATTTGATGCCGAAAACCTTGCCAGCGGAGTTTACTTCTATAAAATAAGCACGGAATACGAGGTTACCACCAAACGAATGACTTTGCTCCGATAAAGAATAAGGCGGAGATTGCCGGTCTTTGCGATATCGGCAATCTCCTATAACGAATATTCAGAAGCCTGAGTTAAGCAACCGGGACAATAATATCCGGATTTGATGGCTTTAAACCGGTTTAATCGTCATCCGTTTAGTCGATAAGCCCTTCGGGCTGACGCAATCACGCCATCAGCGCATGAGCGCTGACCGACGGACCCAAAATTGATTCAAATAGTAATATCCATCCCGGCGGAATTACGTTCCCCGAAATTACGGGCAGATCGGAGGACAAGGCCAGGACCGATTCCCCAGAATCTGTCCGCCGCCGTCCATATCACGTCCACCACTATCCACACCGACTATAACGAGTTCCGGTACACCGTTAGCCTGTAGCCCGTAATAAATCCTTACGCCGACACAATCTTCCTGTTCGAGGATCTCATCGAAAATGCGTCGTTCAAAATATCCCCCCCTTCTCCCTTCCAATTGCGCTTGACCTCCGATCGAATTGGCATATCTCTGTTTCAATTCAGCGGCTTCCGCAGCGGTAATTTTGTGGTCACGCTTTCCGTCATAAGGCATGATTACCCTCCTTTATTTAGGTTTAAATTCCGAAGTTCCATACCTGGAGCGAAACAAGGTTCCATCCGATCCTTCAGATACAACAAAGAACTATCGAATACCGCATTCTATCTGTGCTTTCCGACTGATCCTGATCCAGCGTTTTTAGTTTTAATGATTAACAGATGAAAACAATTTGCGCTGCGTAAATATAATTACAAATCAGTGTATAGCAAATATCATTTTTAATTCTGCAGCTTAAAACAGATAGAAACCAATAAGATTAAATAAACCTCGATATAAAAATAATTACGAAATTTTGATTTTTTAGTTGATTTTAGAAACTTCATATAGTATATTGCGATTGTGGTAGTATAAGGTAGTTGTATTAGGTAGGATACATACCCCACAAGAACATAAACATATTTATTCCCGAATTCATCCGTTCTTTGGATATTCGGAAATTTGTGCTTACCGGACAGATGTTTTGTAAGTAGATTTTTGTTCTTCCTTAAAGGGAATTTACGAAAAGGGATTCTTTTTTTGAAGCATAATGACAATAGTTGTCATTTTTGACCATAGAATTTAAGAAAAGAATCAAGTAAATCAATCACAAAAAGGAGGAAACAAATGGACAAACTGAAATCACAATTAATTGGAGTGATTTTAACAGTTCTCGCTATCTCAATCGTAGTTCCGCAGGTAGCAATGGCTAACGTGAATGTCCCTCCGCCGCGGCCAGATAATGATTATCCATTGGAAGTGATTATCGAACGTGAAGATAGCATTTTGGTCCGTGGTGTAGAGCAATACATAGCTGATATTCGCATAAACAACACCACCGATGATTATCTTCAGTTCACTTTTCGCACTGAAGTTTACAGTGAAGTCACCGGCGCTACGCTGGGACCCTATGTCGGTCCTTACATGAGCGGTATACCTGCAGGATGGAGCCTCTGCGGACACGTGGAGCATCCTGTCGCCGACTGCTCCTACATGGGATTTTACCAGTACAGACTCATCGCTTATGTGGAAGAAGATACTATGGGTTATGGCGAATCCCGTGTTTATATCACAAACAGCGAAGCCAACAACCATTTTCCTGACTGCAAAACTGTATTCTTCCCCGGAATGTGGGAGTTTTACCTGGTAGATCCCGAAGGCAGGTATCACGGTTTAGACCATTGGAGTGGAATGGGTGACGGCGAGAACACTTCGACGATTCATCTCTTTGCATCGCCAAATCCTTTCAATGCAAAAACCAATATCACTTTCGAACTCTCGCAGCAATCGGATGTGAAGCTGGATATCTATAATATCCTGGGACGCAAAGTTGTTACGCTGGCAGAAGGAAACTATAACGCCGGAACTTACAACATCAATTGGGATGCGTCAGACCAACCATCAGGTGTTTACTTCTATCGTCTGAGTACCCCCGAAGAAGTTAAGACGCAAAGAATAACCTTGATGAAGTAGAGTCAATTTTTCGATTTCGTACGGGTCAGGTTTGCCTGACCCGTTTTATT
>WJIR01000095.1 GCA_014730175.1 Candidatus Zixiibacteriota bacterium | reverse complement strand
ATATCAACAAAGGGTAGCGGGATGAAGCTACCCTTTGAAAATTATAATTATTTCAATAAACACATTTTCCTGATCACCGATTCGTTATGATTTCTTAAACGACAAAAATATACTCCCGCGGGAACCGTTGATGCATTCCATATTATGGAGTGATTGCCAACATCCATGGTCTTGTCGACCAGTCTCTCTACTCTTTGCCCCATAAGATTATAGATGTCAACTATTATGTGTCCCTTTTCGCGAATATAGAATTCGATTTGAGTATTGGAATTGAAAGCATTTGGGTAATTAGGATATAAAACAAGCGACTTTTCAGGAGATTGGTAACCTCTATATTCTCCGATATATTCCCTGCCCAATTCTTCAGCTAATCCTTTTATCGTATCGCTCAATCCGGTTGAAGTATCACCTAAACCTAAAATATTTAACGGTAGTATTTCCGCATGCTTAACGATTTGATCCACTATTGCAGAATAATCCGTAGAATCGCTGGGGCCTTCTTCGTCTGCTTCATCAGGACCAGGCCATAGCGGTAACGGAACTATGTGATGCCTATAAGCTGCAAACCAATGAATGAATGAGGCGCCGTCGTCAAGCCAGGTTACAAATCTGTTGCTGAATTCCTCCACCTTCTCATCCTCAAGATCTCCCCAATTTGAGTTGATCATCACAAAATCCGGATCGATATATCTGGTCCATTCATATAAAGAATCCCGCACGAAGGATTGCTGCCAGTCATCATTCTCCATACCGGAAATCAGAGAGTCTCGGATTGAAACTGAGGCATTACCACCCCTGACAGCTGAATCCACGGGAAAGTAATAACGGGGTCCCCGGGTTTCTAACATACTCCAATCCAAACCCCGTAAGCTGTCGCAAAATACCCACAATTTATGGCCTATTTCAGAAGCCGTGGACTCGGGCATGCTTTCCCCATAACAATGAAAATCAACACAATCAATTTTCAGCGGAACGGTTCCCGAATTAATCATGCTATCAACTGATGTCCTCACAAAATACGACGTATCAGTACCGGCAAAAGAACCAAAGATAATATAAGCGTTAGGATTCGCGCTTCTAATTTCATTAGCGCACATATAGCATTGCTCCGCGAATTTCTCCGGAGTACTCATCCAATTCTTACCCTTATTGGCTTGAGTCCAACCTAAATCCGGTTCATTGTGCAGAACAAAATGCTCTATTCCTTCATCATCCAAAACGTCAGCCAGATTGTAGCAGAAACTCTTAAAATCCCTTTCGTAAGCGGGATCCACCGGAAACACATCGAGCGAATCCCAGTTTCCCGTTCTATCCATATATTCGTGGTGCCAGAACTTAATCATAAATATATTAGTAACTGTGTTATAGGATGGCATTTTACTGGCGATATAATCGGCGAGCGAGTCATAACCATACGAGTCCACAAAATCATCCATCCACCCCCACTTGCCGCCAAACCTGAACGATGTAATCCCCACTGTATCCACATAAGAGTCATCAACCACATAATCTGTTCGCCAATCCCAAGTATAACAAGTACCTATTTTCTGATCTGCTGAGAACACTGACAATGAATACGATACAAATAAGAAGATTACAATTAATGGAATTGAATTCCAATTGCTCTTTTTCATAATATAACGCTTATATAAAATTTTCAAAGCGTTAAATTCAAATTTCGAAAGATAACACATTTTATCTCCCTCCCTTTAATTTTGGTTACTTACCCAACATCCACTTCCCCGCATCCGTCTTTGAAATTGGTCGATACTCCAATTGCTTCGACCATTTTCTGTCGGGTGTCCCCGATGAAATCGGGGGACAGCACTTGATAATGATAATCCCCGAAGGGCAAGCCTTCGGCTACGTAGTATAATGTCGGGTTTCTCCATTCGGCTGTCGCCGAATTCCGGAACCCGACCTACGGCGCTCAACGAAGCACACGCCGGACAGGAATGTCCGGGCTACCGGTAGTGTAAGTTGTCGAAACCCAAGGGTTAGGCCTGTGATAACCTATTATCTCCCGTTCGTTTCCCTCCTTTCTTTTTGACACCGTTTGAGATTTGATAAATTTTTCAGCGGATTAGATTTCAAAATCGATTCCAGCCTTATGTTTAGTTATATTTGTAAAGATACACTCCCCCGGAATTGTAAAGGATTATTTTGAAAAATCAGCGATTTAATTGCGCTTTTTATCACGCCTATCTAAAATATATGATTCTCAAGCTCTATGTAATCCAATCCTCAGGAGCGAATCAACTCGGAATATGATTAAGTTACCGTCATTAGTTGGAATTACCAGATAGTCCGATACTCGATTTTAATTGACTCTTTTATAGCTTAGGTGTAACTTCGTTTGGAATTATCAATAATATTTGAGGATTACCTATGAGCCTAAAAATAGAACCGCTGGATTTTGAAAATCAGGAAGATGCGATTAAATATGTTAAAAAAAAGGATATTACCACAATCGATCTGAAATTCCCCGATCTCTTCGGCAGGCTGCACCATGTAACAGTCCCAGCCACGGGAATAAAGGAACAGCTCTTCGAGCGCGGAATTCCATTCGATGGTTCCTCAGTACCGGGATTTAAAACGGTGGAAGCCGGGGATATGGCGCTGATACCGGATATCAAAACCGCACAGATAGATCCCTTTTGGGACGAAAACGTACTGTCTTTTTTCTGCCAGATCGTGGAATCGGGAAGCGGGGAACAGTTTTCCCGCGATCCCCGTTTTATCGCTCGTAAGTCGGTGGAGTATATGCGCTCCACAGGGATTGCGGATACCAGTTTATGGGGACCTGAATTCGAATTCTACATTTTCAACTCCCTGGTTTATCAAAATACAATTAATTCCTCGGGATATATAATCGACAGCGACGAAGCGGCATGGAACACTCTCAAGGCTGAACCGGTTAATCTTGGACATAAGATACCGCACGGAGGCGGATATCACGCCGCCCCGCCGTTAGATGAGCATTTTAACCTTCGCACAGAAATGGTTAACATGTTGGGAGCGTCCGGCATCAAAGTCCGTTACCATCATCACGAGGCGGGCGGGCCGGGGCAGTCTGAGATCGAAGTACTGCTGGGGGATCTTGAAACGATGGCGGACAACGCTATCTGGATTAAGTATGTAATTAAGATGGCAGCCAAGAAGAATGGAAAGACCGTAACATTTATGCCAAAACCGCTATACGATGAAGCAGGTTCCGGTATGCATTTTCATCAGATGCTTTTTAAGGATGATCAGCCGTTATTCTGGGAAGAGGGTAATTATGCCGATCTTTCCAAATTGGCGTTGAATTATATCGGCGGTCTGCTCAAGCATGGGCGGGCGTTGTTGGCATTCACCAATCCGTCCACCAATTCGTTCAAGCGTTTGATACCCGGTTTTGAGGCGCCTGTAAACTTGTTTTTCTCGCTGGCAAATCGATCCGCGGCTATCAGGATTCCCAAAGATGCCGATACTCCTGATACAAAGCGGATGGAATTCCGCCCCGCTGATGCTTCCTGCAATATGCATTTAGCCATGGCGGCGCAGCTTATGGCGGGATTGGATGGCATCATAAACGAAATAGATCCAATGGCGGAGGGTTTCGGTCCTTTTGATGAGAATATTTTTGCCTGGAGCGAAGAAAAGAAAGCACAATTGCAGTATTTGCCCTTCTCGCTCAGAGAAGCCCTGGAATGCCTCAAGGAGGATTATGATTTCTTACTAAAGGGGGATGTTTTTACATCCGATTTAATTGAGAAATGGATTGAATATAAACTATACAGCGAATATTATAACGTTCGTAATCGCCCGCATCCCATGGAATTTCAGCTTTATTACGACGTTTAAACCCGACTTTAAGGAGGAATACAGATGACTGAGAATACAACGCCAACGATTGCCAACCACACCGGCGATATTAATCAGGAACTGGCTGTTAATAAGCAGGTTTCTGTCAAGGAAGTCCTTCGTTTAATAGATGAGAATAGTGTAAAGTATATCCGTTTATGGTTCACCGATATTCTTGGTCGTCTTAAGGGGATGACTATCACCAAGAGCGAAATCGCTCAGGTGCTGGAAGAAGGGCAGGGATTTGATGGTAGTTCAATAGAAGGATTCGTAAGGATCGAAGAATCCGATCTGATGGCGATTCCCGATTTAACAACATTCAGGATTTTCCCCTGGGCTGTGGGGGGAGAGAAAGTTGCTCTCTTTTTCTGCGATATCCAAACTCCCGATGGCAGGCCCTATGAGGGCGATCCTCGTTTTGTACTTAGAAGGCTTTCGGATAAGTTGGCAGAGAAAGGACTGATTTGTAACGTCGGTCCCGAACTGGAATATTTCTATTTCGAGAACAGTAAATCACCCCAAATAATCGACCAGGGCGGATACTTCGATTACGCAACTGTCGATAAAGCTACTCAGCTTCGCAAAAAGACGGCTAACGCTCTGGAAGCTTTAGGGATTCCCGTGGAATGCTCACACCATGAAGTAGCTCAAAGCCAGCAGGAAATCGACCTTAAATATCAGCCGGCTTTGAATATGGCGGACTATGCCATGATATACCGTCTTGTTGTGAAAGAACTCGCTCAGAAAGCCGGCATATACGCCACTTTTATGCCTAAGCCGATTTTCGGACAGAATGGCAGCGGTATGCATGTGCATCAATCATTATTCAAGGGCAACAGTAACGTATTCTTCTCGGGAAAAGAAAACCATCATCTCTCCGATATTGCTAAAAGCTATATCGCGGGTATTCTGAAATACGTTCCGGAGTTTTTGCTGGTTACCAACCAGTGGGTGAATTCCTACAAGAGATTAATCGACGGTTTCGAAGCTCCGGTTTATATAAGCTGGGGCAGAAGGAATCGCTCATCCTTGGTCAGAGTTCCCATGTATCGGGTTGGCAAGGAGAAAGCCACCCGTATTGAATTGCGCTGTCCCGACCCCTCCTGCAACCCTTATCTTGCCTTTGCCGCAATGATCTCTGCCGGTTTGGCGGGTGTCGATGAGAATCTGGAACTGCCGCCGCCTGTCGAGGATAACATCTTTGAGATGTCCCAGCAAACGAGATTGGAGAGAGGTATTAGGACATTGCCTCGCAGTTTGGACAAAGCGATTAAGGAGTTCCAAAACAGCGAACTGATGCGTGATTGCCTTGGCGATCACATATTCAACACGCTCATAGCCAACAAATGGGTGGAATGGGATCAATACAGGACTCAGGTAACAAACTACGAGATTGAGACATATCTACCCTGGCTATAATAACATCAGTTTTCCCTGAGTAATTCTTCGCGCAAGGCATACGTCCTCGTATGCCTTGTTTTCATTTAAACCGGACTGTTCTTGGCTTCATCATCGGTAACGCAATCACGCCAGAGGCGCGTAAACCCTCCTGAGGCGGACAAGCCTTAGGCTACGGTTTGGTGGCTTTTTGTGAATTTTATTGGTTTGCAATCAACCAGATCCACAACACGGATTTTTTGAAATTTATCAGGCATTTTTGAATTTTTGGCTTGACTATGTACCTTCCAAAATGTATAATCGTTGCACTTACATGCGATGAAGGAAGGTATTGCTATACCCTTCCGAATTAATGCTCTATTCGAGGAAATGTTTATGTCTCTGTATTTCATTAAGAATATATGCTTATCCATCCTGGCAATACTTGGAATTCAGAGCATTAATTTCATAAAGGATGCTGCGAAAAGCATTGCAAACACTAAACCGGCAGCCGGTATATGTTACGAAATCTGTCCGCATCTCATTAGCATACAGAAAGCATGATCCTATAATATGTCAACTCACCCCAAATTCACAATTTTAATAGAAGGAGAGATAAAACGAGGAGGAAACCTCGTAGTATTTCAGGTCGAGGTCGCAAAGGTCTGACCTGCAGGAATAAAACCACCGAATCCCTACTGGATTTGACCATCATTTTTAACCGTAGCAGCAGGAGAGAAATTAGCGGGTAAATCTCATTTAACTTCTATCACTTACACAATCTGGCAACATCTTAATTGCCCTGAAAACAAAATCCCAAAAGGGTGGAGCAAAACCGTATAGCGGAGTGGAGAAAATAATCCAAAAGAAGAGATATTTCCTTCCACTCCCTGATACATTGGTCGCAAAAGACCACTGGTCAACACTGTAATTCTAAAAACGTAAACGTTAGCGGGAATATGAATCATGAAAAAAGCGATGTTTAGTGTTATACTGTTGTTTCTGCTATCACCGGTAACAGTCCTGATAAATCCGGTAAATGCAGAACTTTCCGCCGGCAAAACGGCAGACAAAACATATTTGACAGCTTATCAATCAAACGATGACAGGATCTGGCATATCTACTGTAAGAGGTTTTATCAAGGAGAGGTTGATAGTTTTCGTATCAGCCCCGAGATCGATGCGTACGATCAGAGAATGGGATACAGCGAACCTATTTTAATGGGCGACAGCTCTCTAATCTACTGCGCAATGCTGGTGCACAAACAGGTTGTAGGCGATTCCGCTTACAATATGGTGATGAAAAGCACCGATATTGGCGATACCTGGGAAATAGGTCCAACTGTTGGTAAAGAACAAGCTATCGCTCGACACCTGTCTGCCGAGTTAAGAGGCGATGTAATAAGACTTATGTGGGAAGATTGTCGTTCAGGTTCTTGGAGGATTTATTATGAAGAAATTGATGTTTTTTAGCCTGTTGTGCGTGATCCTGAGCCTCTCTTCCGCTCAGGCTTATCAAGGGGAGAATTTTTTTATTATTAATTGGGATGGAATGCGTTATGATGCAATTGACGATGGCATTCCAACCTATCTGCTGGATTCTCTTTCTCAGGAAGGGATATTTTTCAATCATCTGTATAATGCCTGGACTACGATTACAAGTCCGGGACACGCCAATATTCATACCGGTAATCCGCAATATTACCCAAATTCGATATTGTACGATCAGGAAACATTTTCCATCCATTACCTGCCTTCTCTAATGGAGAGCATGGTTAAGGAAAGGGGAACTTCTGCAGCCGATAGCGTTATGGCATGGATTTTCGGTAATTCCAGTAACGATTACGCCTGGGGATACAGCCGCCATCCCGACTATCCCGATACCGATCCCTCATCTTCTATTCATGCAGCCAGAGACATCAGGCACCGTGTGGAAGATTACGAGGTTTGGGAAGATGCGATCAAGCCGGTGCTCGAGGAATACCAACCAAGTTTATTCTATGTTGATTTCCATCAGATAGATCATTACGGGCACAAAATCACCCCGGACAATCCCGATTCCGGAATAGCGAATTATCTCGACAAAATACGTATCGTTGATTCTTTAACCTGGGTTATACTAAAAGACTATATCCCAAACAGTCCCAAGTATCGAGATAAAACCAATGTGCTGATAATCAGCGATCATGGCAGACATACGGATGGGGTGAATAGCGGATTGAAATCCCATGGGTGCGATTGCGACGGTTGCCGCAAGATACTGGGATTTTTATGGGGTCCTGATTTCCGTGATGGATTGGTAATAGACGAACAAACCTATCAAACCGATTTCGCCCACACCATCGCTCATCTGCTGAATCTAAAAGCGCCTCACGCCCGGTCATCGATGATTCATTATGAATGGTTGGAGAATCCGGAGATGGATAGATGGACTCCTCTGGCGGGGGGAGGTGACTTGATATCCGACCCCGACACTTACTGCAGTTATCCTGATTTCGCTACCTCTGATGATGGACGTGTTCACGCTGTATGGTGTCAAAACGACAGGGAGGTTGTTTATGCCGTGATGGAAAACGAAGTCTGGTCAAATGAAATACTTTATCAAGCAGGTGACGAGGAGCTGATAAAAACGCCGCGTATTGCTGTATTGAGCGATACTGTTGCTGTTTGCTGGGAACGATACAAGGTAAAATGTACAGGATTTAAGAGCTGGTATCTGGAGATTACCGCTTCGCATGATGGTGGTTTAACCTGGAGCGCTGTAAGCGATCGCATTACGGATCGACCGGTGCTCTTCGGCGATATTGCGATTAATACCGTGACCAGCGAAGCATATTTAATGGTGTCTGCATGCCATCTTACACAATGCGGCAGCAAATATCCAATGGGCAATTTGTCCATTTTCAAAAGGAGACCTAAAGTTTTCTGGAAGGAGAAGGCTTACCTGCCTATCAGTCGCCCGGGAGCTCAGCGGTGTAATATATCGATGCAGGGCCCCAGCGTGCTTATTTCCGCAAATTGCTTTTTGGAGCAAGCACAAGCTTATGAAATAATGAATTTGTTAAGCTTAAATCATGGAAAAAGCTGGTACGATCCTAATATTATTACCGAAGACAATCAAGTTGGTTATTATGCCCATGACTATGCTCCCAGCAGCTTGATCGTTGAGGCGCCCCCGGAACCTTTTGGAAGAAGCGTGGAGACGAATTCGTCAAGCGGATTGCTTGATATTCACCCGAATCCGTTTAATTCCGCAACCCAGATCACCCTGAATCTGCCTAATGACAGTGATATAACTCTGGAGGTGTACAATCTACTGGGTCAAAAGGTGGCAACCTTAAACGATGGTTTCAGGAAGGCAGGGAAACACTCTTTAAGTTGGGATGCATCGGGGCATTCAAGCGGAGTTTATCTATATAAGCTTACCGCTGGAGATGAAGCTATAACCGGACGGATGACACTTTTAAAATAGCAATTTGTCGTTAGTCGATAGACATTGGAAGGATTTTGTTTAGGTCGGTGATATGCTTAGCCTTTGGCGGAACTAAGTATGTTGGAATATCATAACAGGCCCTGTCTTCCTCTGCGGCGAATCCACCCTCTTCCGCTAAAGGGGGAGAGGGGAGTAAGAAATGACACCCTCACCCGTCCCGCGGTTCGCGGGACACCCTCTCCCATTGAATGGGAGAGGGGCAGAGTGATGACAAATGCAGGACGGGTTAAAACCCGTCGTTATTATAAATAGTGACTCTCCCCGCGTTAAAACGCGGGGTCTCAAGAATTCTTCCAAGCTTTTCGTTTTTATCAACAGCCTCACCCTCACCCATTGAATGGGAGAAGGGGTCAGGGGATGAGGGAGTCTATGGTGGTGTCGGGCTGCCGCACATGAAATTCACTTTGCTGTCGGGTGGGGGCACCCGTCGGCATTTGATAATAATAATCACCGAAGGACAAGCCTTCGGTTACCCAGATACGATGATCTCCGAAGGACAAGCTTTCGACTACAGATTTTAGCTGAAAGCGGTCAGGTCAGGCGATTTGACCGCACTTTGAATCGTGTCGGGTTTCTTTATTCGGCTGTAGCCGAATTTTGGAACCCGACCTACCCGTGGAATCAGTGTCAGGGGATAGACCTATGACCTGCCCGGCGCTAATTATTCACCGCCCAAAGCCGGCGGTAACGGAGGTAATCGTTGAGAACAGCTTTTACATAATAGCGGGTCTGGCTTACTGCGTAACGGTCAGCAAAGTAGGGATCATCACGATCTTCCGCTTTTCTCAACCATCGTCTCAAGTTGGTGGGACCGGCGTTGTAAGCGGCTAATGCCCGTATCAGGTTGTTATCGTATCTATCGATCAATCCAGCTAAATACGTGGTTCCTATCTGGATGTTTGTGGAGGGATTAACCAATTCGGATACATCATCCAATGCGATATCCATCCTTCCGGCGGTATACCGCGCCGTACGCGGCATTAATTGCATCAATCCCAATGCGCCGGCGTATGATTCCGCTTCCGAATCAAATAGACTCTCATTTTTTATAAGCGCCCAAACCAGGAACGGATCGAGCCCTGACATAGTGGAGCTGTTTAAAACCTCGCGATAATAAAGAGGTGCGTATGTCAGAAAATCTATGTTTCCGGCTTCCTCCAGATAAGTTTTTTTCTTATGCACCAGCTTATAGAAATCATCATAGTGACTAAATTTGAATAAATAATCGAGCAGTAAAACAACCTCGCGCAGGTTCATCTCATTGGTATGAAGGAGTTCATTAAATAGCGATTTCGCCATCGTATCGAATCCGAGGCGATAAGAAAGCGCGACCAAACCTATAAGAAGGTTGGGCGCCAGGTCTGTATCATTAGAGAGTACACTCCTTTTTAGCCGAAACCATTTCTCGGCGAAGGAGATAATTGTATTATTGACCGCCAGGCTATCATAACGGAGGGTGTTGAAAGAACTGTTATGTGCAAGGAAAGGATAATACAAGTCATCATCGGATTCATTCATCATGGACAGAGTGTAGGAGATCATACCCTCCTCTCCAATTTCTTCAGCGGCGCGCCATGCCCAGTAGTAGCTGTCGTTCCAATAGTAGTCCGGGTCGGTAGATTCCTGAAAAGCAAAAAACAGATCAAAAGCCTCTTCGTAATTCCGTTCCTCAAACGCTTTCCATGCTGATGATAATGCAAGGGTCTGACGCAGATCGAAATGGCGATCGGGGATAGGAACATCATAGATATATTCGATCACCTCCTGCACTTTTTCACCATCATTGATTTCAATCAGCTCGCGGAATCCTAAAGCTTCAAGATACAGAGGATGCTCGTTCCACCTATCAAGAAAGAGACTTAATTCGGTAAGGGCGGTCTTTGGATTCCTACTTAGATACGCGGAAACTGCTGCATGGAATCTGGCGCGTGGGTATAATTCATCGGCAAAAGGTGAACCTTCCTCAATTGACAGGAACAGCCTACGAGCGTTCCTGTAATGACCGATCCGCTGACGGCATAAACCCTCGAGATAGGTGAGTGAATCGTCGTAGGATATATCCCGCAAGAATTTTATCGTTGTGCGATATAACCTTCGCTGATGCATTATGAAACCGGCTTTTCTGACGAAATGTATGTCGTCGGTTGGCAATTCCGTATAGAGCGTATCCTTCAAAAGTTTTCTGTCCGCTTTTTTCACCATGGAGTAATAGCATTCATAACTATCTTCATATCTCTCAGCCTTTTGATACATCTCGGCTGCTTCTTGAAATAATTCTGCAGCGGTGGGATTGTATAATTCGCACTCAGCCGCCATCCGGAAATAATCGGCAGCCTGATTATAATTCCCCCCTGCATTTTCCGCGAGTCCCTTTATCTTTAGCATCTCAGGATAGAGCCATTCGTTGTAGCTGTGCTGAAACAATCCCTCGGCAAGCCGCAGAGCGCTGTCCCAGTTTTCGGAGCGGAAGTATAGCTGCATATTGATGTAGTCGCCTAAAGACTGTAGAAGCGGGGGAGCATGATCGGTATTTTTTATGAATTCGACGGAATCAACTGAATTGGAGTCCTGAAATGCGATGTAAGCTCTCTGAACCTCGAGAATATCCGGCAGGGAAAGGTGCAATTCGCCATAAGTGGGAATATCCAAGCTTAAAGAATCCCCTTCAAAGCTGAAGCCGAGATTGCTTATAACGGTTCGGGCGGAGTCGTAATCCCCGGATCGAATCAAGGATGAGGGTAACCAGAATGCACTATCCTGACCAGCGGAATCCAAAGTCGGGTATCCGATCACAGAGCAAAGGACGATAACTGAGATGATTGTATGTATATATGGCGATTTCATCTGATTTCGTGGAAATGATATTCCATATTAAGAAAACTGCCTTGTGATTATTATCGGTTATACGTTTTAATCAATTGAAGAAGTTCATACTCCGAATAATATTTAAACAAATCGGATTCGGTTTTGCTCCCTTTAAAGATTAGAATTACATTATTTGGAGTAAAAAACGTTCTCTTTGCCCAAAAATTCCCGCGCCTGCCGCATCCAGCTTCGATTACCCGATACACGACGATTTTCGAGAAGAATCTCAGCATCCCCTTGCGCCGTAGATAAATAGATTCGCACCGGACATTTGCCGGGATATTGCTTTACGAATCCCGACAGTTCGGATAATAAACGCATATCGTCTTCGGAAGCGCTAATGCGAATACCGATTTCACTTCCAAGTTCCCCAGCCGCTTCCCGCAAAGGCAACACTTTATCAGCTACCACCTTAGCATTCTCTCCCTCTTTTGTACTGGCTCTTCCGGTAATCATTACGGGAGCATCAGGTTTTATATTTGTGCCGTAATCCTGATAGCAGTTAGCGAATACTAAGACCTCAATTGATCCATGGAAATCCTGTATGTTAATAAAAGCGATCCTTTGACCTTTTTTGTCGGAATTATATTTTATGCCGGTAATAAGTCCTGCCACGGCAACCGGTTCATTATCTTTCTCCTCGATAGCTTCGGCAATATTATGAGTCGTCAATTGCTCCAGCTCCTCGGTGTACTCCTCCAGGGGATTTTTGGTCACCCATACTCCCAGATACTGCTTCTCCATACCGGCGATCTCGCGGCTGGGCAGCGGGGAGACATCGGGGAGTTCATCTTCGATTAAAGCGCCGTTCGAGTGATCTTGTGTTGATTCGCCGAATAAACCGAATTGCCCGCGCCGGCGGTCTTCCTGCTGCTTTTGCCCTCTTAGAATCGCCGAATCCAGCGCCATCAGTTTCTGACGGCGATGTCCCGGAACCGTATCGAAAGCTCCCGCCATAACCAGACTCTCTATTACACGTCGATTGGATGCGCTGTTGACCACCCTGGAACTGAAATCAGTCAGGGACTTGAAGCCGCCGCTGTTGTTCCTGGTTTCAACAATCGCCAAAGCGGCGCCATGCCCCACATTTTTTACAGCGGTTAGACCGAAACGGATTTTATCCTCCAATGGCGTGAAACCGACATCGGACTCATTCACGTCGGGCGGCAAGACCTCAATTCCCATTCGCTTACACTCATCCATCAGGAAAGTTACCCTGGAGGTATTGTTCATTTCCGCCGTTAATGCCGCCGCCATAAATTCGGTTGGATAGTACGCTTTCAGGAAAGCTGTTTGATAGGCGATGTAAGCGTAGCAGACCGAATGCGGCTTATTGAATCCATACCTTCCAAAAGTTTCTATCTGGGAAAAAATTCTCTCCGCGGTTTTTTTCTTAACATCCTTTTGGATAGCGCCGCTAACGAAAATTTTCTTTTGTTCTGCCAGAACATCGACAATTTTTTTACCGATTGCTTTGCGGAGTATATCGGCTTCGGCTAACGAGTATCCCGCCAGCTCCGCTGCTATTCGCATAACCTGTTCCTGGTAAACAATCACCCCGTAGGTGCTGTTCAGGACTTTTTCCAGCAGCGGATGATCGTATTTGACCTTTTTTCTACCATATTTGCGATCTATATATTTGGGTATCATGTTGGCATCCAGCGGACCGGGTCGATATAGCGCATTCATTGCTGTCAAATCTTCGATACTGGATGGTTTCAGCTTTTTCAAGAACTCTGTCATGCCGGATGACTCAAACTGGAATATACCGGCAGTCCTGCCCTCTTCGAACAGCTTGTAAACATTGGGATCATCGAGCGGGATATTGTCTATATCGATATCAAGATTATGGTTTTTCTTGATGAGTTCGAGGGCGGTATCAATGATTGACAACGTTCTCAGACCGAGGAAATCCATCTTCAAAAGCCCGATCGCTTCGATTCCGTGCATATCGTATTGCGTGGTCACATCACCCTGCGATGACCTGAAAAGCGGTACGAAATTTTCCAATTGGGAAGGCGCTATAACCACAGCGGCGGCATGTTTTGAGGAGTGGCGAAGCAATCCCTCCAGCGTCTTGGAATAATCGAGCAGCTTTCTTATCTGAGGATTCTCGTCATACGCTTCCTTCAGCTCCGGCTCCATCTCCAGAGCCTTTTCGATAGTGATACCCAATTCCGCGGGAACCAGTTTAGCCAATCGGTCTGCTTCGGAATACGAAAGGGACATGACACGAGCGACATCCCTGATAACAGCGCGTGCCGCCATGGACCCAAAAGTGATAACCTGAGTAACGTTATCCTTTCCATACCTGTTTGTAACGTACTCCAACACCTTTTCCCTGCCGGTATCTGCGAAATCGACATCGATATCCGGCATGGAAATACGGTCGGGATTGAGAAATCGCTCAAACAGAAGGTTATATTCAAGCGGATCGATAGAAGTGATCCCGATACAGTAACAGACCAGAGAACCGGCGGCTGATCCTCTGCCGGGACCCACCCGGACTCCATGTTCCCGCGCATAATCTATAAAATCCTTTACAATCAGAAGATATCCGGCGAAACCCATTCGATTTATCACTTCAAGTTCGTACTCCAGTCGATCAATCGCTTCCTGGGCTGGCTCCCCATAATGTTCTTTCAGTCCCTCACGAGCATAGTTAACAAGTGTTTCTTCAAGCGAAGAAAACCCTTCGGGCACCGGGAATGATGGGAAGTGAAATTTATCTAATTCAATTTCCAGTTCGCATCTTTCCGCAATTTTTAGTGTATTTTCTACAGCCTCCGGATAATTCTTAAAAAGCTCACGCATCTCTTCGGCAGACTTAAAGTAAAGCTGGTCGGTGTTGTATTTCATCCTGTCTTCGTCGCTGATTAAGCGTCTGGTCTGAATGCAGAGCAGGGCGTCATGCGCTTCGCTATCCTCTTTCGCCATATAGTGACAGTCATTGGTCGCCACCAGGTTCACCCCCACATCTTTAGCCAATGCAACCAATTCAGGCAAGACCTTCAGTTCTTCATCTATCCCATGATTCTGAATCTCGATAAAGAAATTATCCGCCCCCACGCAATCTCGGTAAAACTCGGCAGTCTTAATTGCTCGCTCCTGCCTGCCTTCCTTGACCTGAGTAGCCAGCTCGCCTTTCAAACAAGCGGATAAAACTATCAATCCATCGCAATGTTTGGCGAAAAATTCATGGTCGATACGCGGATTATAATAGAAGCCGTTCAGGTATGCTTCGGTGGTTAGTTTGATAAGATTCTGATAGCCCTCGAAATCCTTTGCCAGCAACACGATATGATTAGCGCGTCCCTCTTTGTCCAGACGACTGCCAGGAGTAACATAAGCCTCCATTCCGATAATCGGTTTGATTCCGGCCTTTTGGGCGGAACGGTAAAAGTCGATGACACCGAACATGTTACCGTGATCGGTAATAGCTAATGCCGGCATACCCATATCAGCCGCTGCCGCAGTCATTTTATCGATACGGCAGGCGCCATCCAGAAGGCTGTATTGACTATGGACATGTAAATGTACGAATGATTTTCCCAATTACCGTCTCCTGCGTTACCATTATTAAACTACAAGTTTGTTTAACCGCTGGCAAGAGTTATATACCTTTTTCAATTAACCTGTTGAAAATCCCCAACTGTTCCGATAATAGACTGAGCGCTATTCAAAACATCAGGACAGAGAAAGAAAAAATCTCTTGACGATATAGATACTAAGATGCTATAACAAGCTGAACTTAAAAAGAACCCTCAATTATAATTGATTTGAGGAAACACAGATTACTTAATCAGGAGGAATTAAATGAAAGTAAAATTGGTGGTAGTAACCCTGGCATTGTTCGTGTTGTTTGTCGGCATCCCGGCATTCAGCCAGTCGATGATTGGCCTGCAGGCGATTGGCGGTAAGGTGGGATATGTGGACCCGGAAGATATCGATGGTACTTTTGGCTTCGGCGCTATTGCCGATCTGGGCACTTTCATGCCCCAGTTCGGATGGGAAGCTGAAGTCACCTACTGGTCTACCAGCGTAGGAGATCTTGATTTTCGGGACATCGCGATTGTAACATCCGGTAAGTACTCATTCCCCATGCCCGAGTCTAAACTCGCCCCGTTCATTGGCGGCGGGCTGGGATTACATATGCTTAAAGCGTCATTTGAATATGTTGATCCATTCACGGGTCAGACAGTGGAAGATGATGAGACCGACTCGAAATTCGGATTCCATATACTCGGTGGTACTGAGATGGAGTTGAGTCCTATGATTGACGGATTCGCGGAGTTCAGATATACATTGGTCGAGGACTTTAATCAAATCTGGCTAATGGCCGGAATAAAATACAACCTCGGTATGTAAAACTGTCAATTGGAGTTAAACCCAAAACCCGCTACCCTGGCGGGTTTTTTTATTTATACCGAAGGGAGCAATCTATTTTTAAGTGGCGGAACAAATTGGGCGGGATGAATCCATATCCTTTTCTTTCCGTAAATTTTATTTAATTTTCCTCGATTTTTTACTTGACTTTGATCCTCGCCGTTTATATATTAACGGCGGTAGTTAGGTAGTAGCAATATTACCCATTTGTTCAAAACCATATTTTTAGAAATTTTCGAGTCTTTTTCGGTTTATTCTTTAAACCGGCAAAGATGGATTCGGTCGTCAAGAAAGATGATTGAGTTCCGAAATTGGTAGTAGTAGTATTTTGCCGCTTAGGGAGGAATAATGACAGCAATAGCTGCAACAAAATCGCTTTTAGGATTCCTGAAAGCCAGGAAGAAATGATGGCTTTCACCGATAATCACCATGTTATTCCTGCTTGGCTCGATAATGGTTTTCGCACAGTCTTCGGTACTGGCGCCATTTATTTATGCTTTGTTCTAAACAGAATTAGAACACTAAAAAACTGAATACCATAAAAGACCTTTTAATAGTCCTACAAAACCACTTGCTTCATTTTGGGCTTATTAACAGGCTTTAAATAAATAAGCTGGGTAGTCCCCACTACTGCTCAGCTTTTTTATTTTGGGGGCAAAATAATGGAGATTAGTGTAATATGGAAATTGAGGGAAATGATCCTTAAAAGGCTGCGCGATTTGTCTTCTTCCGTTCAGGATTGCGTTAGCTCAAAAGTATTACTTCACTATCGCCTGTTTGGCTGTGCTGCGGCCAACTTCGGTGAGTTCCATGAAACCATCCACGCAGTTAAGCATCCCCCTTTTTTCGGCCCGTTTAACTACCTGGTCTGCAAAATCCTGTTCCCAACGCAAATGCTCTTGAAGATGGTCTTTTCTACATTCGGTTTTCGCCTCGGGCAATCCCTCGTGATTGAAAAGGTGAATAAGCAGCATGCTCTGGGCAAATTCCCATTTTTGGCGTATCCTTCTGCGGGCTATAGCCACCATCCCCCTATCGGGTGCGAATAGGAAAGCCGAGGTAAATATCAAGCCGGCTATTGTCGCCATCGAGCCGGCGATTGATGCATCCAACAAATGAGCCACCCAGTAACCGACTATGGCGTTCGCTACGCCGATAGCAGCGCTGATAATCAACATCGAACTAAGTTTATCGGTAAGAAGATAAGCGGTTGCCGGAGGAGCGATCATGAGAGCCACAACCAGAATCGATCCTACTGCATCAAAAGCTCCCACCGCTGTTATGGATACCAGAGT
>WJIR01000094.1 GCA_014730175.1 Candidatus Zixiibacteriota bacterium | reverse complement strand
GTCGGGTTCCCCCGATAAATCGGGGCAGGCTGGAGCGAAGCGGAGAAACCCGACACCTGTAGGACTATAAGATTAATGAATCGTCGGGTTTCTCACTCACTATGTTCGTTCGGAACCCGACCTACATCTGTTCAATCCAGGTTCATTTTCAATATTTTGGGCAGTACTGGTCGCCGTACCTGACGCCTGCACCTTGATCCCAACTCTACTTCAACAGCGTCATCCTGCCAGTGATAACCTCACCGTTTGCTTCTAACCTGTAGAGGTAAACGCCGCTGGGAACCTGCGATGCATTCCAGGTGATATAATGTCTGCCGGCGGGTTGATTTTCGTTCATCAGGTGTTCAACCAATTGTCCCTGAATGTTGTATATCATTATCTCTGCATCCGACTGTTTCGGGATGGAATATATTATGGTTGTGATACCATTGAAAGGATTCGGATAATTGGATATTGTAGTATAGGCCAAAGGCGTTCCGCTCTTTTCGCTGTTCCAGCATTCACTCTCCAGGCTCCAGTTGGTGTTCCCATTACCCGTTCCCGCGCCGATCACCTCGAATTCAAGCCAGACAGAATCACAGGCATCCGGATAATCACCGCTGAAAGCCATGTATGTATATATTCCCGGCGGAGCCGATTCAGGTATTGACTGCTCCAGGTATTCATATATCGAATCTCCGGGATAGATCGGATTTACTCCGGAGAAAGTCTTTATATGATAGTAATTCTCATCGGATATCACGTATATCCAGGCATCTCCGACAATAGCATCGGCGGTGTTATTGGTTAACGAACCTGTGACTCCGAAGTATCCCCCGGGCGGTACGATAATTGGCAGTGTGTCGGGAACCATATCTATATCAAGACAGTAACTGTCCGCCTCTCCCGCTATTCTAACCAGAGCGAAATCAGCGGCGCCCTGCCCATAAGAATCTGTGTAGCCGCCGATAATGTACGCGCCGTCAGGCGTCTGCTCGATATAGCGAGCGAAATCGGAACCATCCAGACCATAAGTACTCGCCCAGGTAGTATCGCCGTTAGCATCCGTCTTCATTACCCAGAAATCATAGGAACCGGCGCCGAACGAATTTGTATATCCCGCTATGATGTAACCGTTGTCATCGGTCTCCCGGATACATCTGGCATAATCTTCCGAGTTTCCGCCATAGACTTGTGTCCATTCTATAACGCCCTCATAGTCGGTTTTTACAATGTAAAAATCGGATTGACCGGCTCCCCAGCTTTTGGTGCGTCCCGATAATATGAATCCACCGTCCAAAGTCTGCTCGACATGATAAGCGCGGTCGCTGCCGGTACCGCCATGATTGAAATCCATAGCGATATTACCATCGGCGTCGATCCGCAGCATGTGGAAATCGCAAGCCCCCGGTCCGAAATTCCTGGCGCGTCCGGCAACTACGTAACTGCCATCATCGCATTGCTGGACGCAATATGCCTCATCTTCATCGGTTTCGCCGTGGACCACATTCCATTGTTCATTACCCTCGGAATCGGTTTTAATTATATACCAGTCAATACTACCATTTCCGAACGATTCGGTTCCTCCGCAGATAATATAGCCACCATCGGAGGTTTGCTTAACGGAATATCCGTTGTCTTCTTCTTCGCCGCCGAAAGTTGCTGTCCAGAGAATCTCTCCGTTGGAATCCGTCTTTACAAGGTAAACATCATAGTCGCCAACTCCGAAGCTTTTAGTGGAACCGACAACTATATATCCGCCATCGTCTGTCTGCTCGGCGTAATAGCCATAATCCGAATTGTAGCCTCCATAAGTCTGAGACCATTCCATATTCCCGAGGTTATCGGTTTTCACCATGTATGCATCATAAAGTCCATAGCCGAAGGACAGTGTATAGCCTCCCAATATATAACCGCCATCCTCGGTACGCTGAACGGATAGCGCATTATCGCTATTGTATCCGCCGAAATTCTCAATCCAGAGTAAATCGCCCGGCTCGGCATCCGCAGATGATATCAACAGTAACAGCCCCAGAAATAACATAAGAATCACTCTCCACATAACAACTCCTTTCGATACACATAAACTATAGATAAATCAATTTCAGCACATCGTTTGTCGAAGAACAAGCACACTATCGGTGAGTTTGTAGCAACACAATACAATATATAATTAAAAAAGTCAAGTAATCCTTGAAGAGACAGTAAAATCATGGCTTTCTGACTGTATTTTTGATATATTAAGTTTACGATTCAACCGATAACGGTTATTCTTTAGGATTCCGGAGTTTTTTTATGACAGAGAATCATGCGAAAATCTATGCGAAATCAAAATATTATGACATTGCCTTTGATTTCCGGGATGTACCACGGGAATGCGATTTTCTGAGTGATATATTTTCCGATATTACCGGCCGGAAACCGGCGAGTTTCCTGGAACTGGCGGCGGGACCTGCCTACCATACCATAGAATTCGCCAAAGGAGGATTGCAGGCGACGGCAATGGATATTTCACCTGAGATGGTCAGTTACGGTTTGGAAAGAGCGAAGATCAACCGGGCTTCTATCGAGTATGTCAACGCTGATATGATTGATTTCCAATTGCCGGGAAAATATGACCTCGCCGCGCTACTGATGGATTCTGCCGGTTATTTATTGGACAACGAATCCGTTTACCGCCACCTTATATCCGTTTCGGATGTTCTCAATCCGGGCGGTATATATGTGCTTGAGATGTCTCATCCCCGAGACGTTTTCGGCGTAAAGGAATCGACGCTGTCGGATTGGAAGATGGAACGCGGCGACATTAAAGTAATTACAAGGTGGGGGGATTTAACTGATAATTTCGATCCGATTACACAGGTTACGGATGTTACGGTCAGGATTAAATATAGGGATGGAGCAAACGAAGGCGAGATCATAAATATCTCTAAAGAAAGGAAATTCACTGCAAACGAATTCAAAGCGCTCGTGGATGCATCGGGATGTTTCCGGATTGTCGCCATGTATGGCGCAATGGATAAGGATATCCCATTTGATAACGATCTTAAAGCCTGGAGGATGGTGTCGGTTCTGCAAAAGACCTGATTCCGATGGGCAAGATAGGACGAGTTCATCCGGAATACTCTCGGCATGTATCAGTTATTCTGCTTTTTCCTTTGAACTATCCGGTTTATTTCCCTATTATACATAATACAGTTTTTAGATTGGAATATCAATCCAGCGGAGGATTTTATGAAACGACCGCAGTTGGAGAATGACCTGCGGAGACATTATCCGTTCGGATTCCATCTTTCGAGGGAATCCTGGGATCAGTTTAAAATCGAAAATGTAATCGATTCAACCGGAGCGGCTGAAGTCGGTTTCAGTATATTGAGGTTTCGCAGCCTGGCAGACAGAATGAATGAGAAGCGTTTCAGAAGCTCTCGGGTGTTGGAACCGGTTCAAGCGGGGCAGTTGGTTTCAGCAGGCATAATCGTTACTATCCTGCGATACATTTTCAAGAAATACGCTCAAGAGCAGATATCGGGAGTAATCGGCGAGGCGATGGAATGGGTTGCGGCAAACAGGGGAGAAAACCTGATTTCCCAACCTCCTCCATCTTTTGTAAAGCTATTTCCCCCTCAAAAGGTTGCTGTCGGGCAGGAATCCACAAGCGATTTTCTCGCGTATCGCCAGGAGGTGGAGAATCATTTAGAAACAATTGCCGAAGAAATGGTTCTTCTTTATCTCTCCATAGAGAACCCGGCGTTCAGAAGATTCAGGGAACTGTTTGATGATGAGGAATTGAGGCATCAGGCCCCTTATGTTCCTCTTGTGCGCAGCCTTGAAGAATTTCTGAACACCAAACCGGTATTCGAGCTAACCGGCGAACCATTGCTGGCTTGTCTTCGCGCACCGATGAAAGCCGATCCGAATTCACTGGAGGGCCAGCTTGATTATATCAAACAGCATTGGGCTAAGTTTTTACCCTCCGATCTTTTGGAAGAGCTTTTGCTTGTTACGGACATACTTCAGGAAGAAAAGAGGATGCGTGGTTTAGGACCGGGTGAGATAAAGGCTCTTGAATTCGGCAGGTATGCCTATGGTGAAGAATTCGGTTATCCCGAACCGGAGAGGTTCAGCCGCGATGCTGATTGGATGTCCAATGTAATTTTGCTCGCCAAATCAGTGTATGTTTGGTTGGATCAGCTTTCCAGGAAATATAAACGGGATATAAAGCACCTCAACGATATACCCGACGAGGAGCTTGATAGACTAGCCAACTGGGGATTTACCGGATTGTGGTTGATAGGTTTGTGGGAGCGGTCACCGGCGTCTCAGAAGATAAAGCAGATGATGGGGAATCCCGAAGCGGTGGCATCGGCTTATTCTCTTTATGATTACACTATTGCGCAGGACTTGGGCGGGGAGTCCTCCTATCAGAACCTGAAGGGGCGCGCCTGGAGACGGGGGATTCGTCTTGCCAGCGACATGGTGCCTAATCATACCGGCATCTACTCCAAATGGGTGATAGAGCATCCTGACTGGTTTATCCAATTGAGCTATCCGCCCTATCCATGCTATCAATATACCGGTGAAGATCTTTCCTGGGATCCCCGCATTTGTATCCAGATCGAGGATGGTTATTGGGATAGACGTGACGCTGCGGTGGTGTTCAAACGGATAGATAAGGAAACCGGTGATACCAGATTTATCTATCACGGGAACGATGGAACCAGTATGCCCTGGAATGATACCGCCCAGCTCAATTTCCTCATTCCCGAAGTCCGCGAAGCGGTGATACAGACTATAATCCATGTTGCGCGCAAGTTCCCGATTATACGTTTCGATGCTGCTATGACTTTAGCAAAGAAGCATTATCAACGTTTGTGGTTCCCCAAATTAGGAGATGGCGGTGCGATACCATCGAGAGCGGAGCATGGTTTGAGCAAGCAGGAGTTCGATAAGCTATTCCCAAAAGAATTCTGGCGGGAGGTCGTTGATAGGGTCGCTGCCGAGGCGCCGGATACGCTGCTTCTTGCCGAAGCGTTCTGGTTGATGGAAGGATATTTCGTGAGAACACTCGGTATGCATCGCGTTTACAATAGCGCCTTTATGAATATGCTCAAGATGGAGGACAATGCTAAATATCGCACCACCGTCAAGAATGTTCTGGAGTTCAGCCCGCAAGTGCTTAAGCGTTTCGTTAATTTTATGAACAATCCGGATGAGGAAACGGCTGTAGCTCAGTTCGGCAAAGGAGATAAATATTTCGGAGTAGCGGTGACGATGGCTACTATGCCGGGTTTGCCGATGTTCGGACATGGGCAGGTGGAAGGTTTCACCGAAAAATACGGTATGGAATATCGCCGGGCATACTGGGATGAACATGCCGATGAGGAAATGGTGCGCAGACACGAAAGCGATGTCTTCCCGTTGATGAAACGCAGATGGCTTTTCAGCGGGGCTGAGAATTTCGCATTTTTTGATTTTGTATCCGATAACGGCTATGTGGACGAGAACGTCTTCGCCTATTCCAATCACCAGGGCGGACAGAGAGCGATTGTCCTTTATAACAACGCTTATAATTCAACCAGTGGCAGCATACATACTTCTACCGCAATCAATGTCGGC